>VGEV01000049.1 GCA_016869175.1 Alphaproteobacteria bacterium | reverse complement strand
GAGATCGTTGGCATCCTCGTAGCCGCAGGCGATCGCCAGGAGGCGGGCGAGCGGGTGTATCACGCGCGCACCGTCGCGCCGATCGGCGATCAGGGCCGCAAGCCTGTCCGCCAGACCGAGACGGCGCCCGGCCTGGGCCAGTACCATCACCCCGCCGTCGGAGCTGATGCGCCCGCCGTCGAACGACGCGCTCATCTTCTTGCGCCCGACGCTTGGCAAATCGCAGGAGCGTTCTCTATCGTCGGCCATGGCGGGCGTGGCGCCTCCCTGCTCTCGTGAAGGACCGGATTAGACCACCAAATCCTGAACGAAATCAGTGAGCTATGCTACACCCGCCGCACCGATACGGCCCGCGTCACGAATAATCCAGGACAGGGCAATTGCCGTGCAAATCGAACCGGCCGGTTCGGCCTTGCCGGAAGCCATTGCCCTGGGACCATGACGGCGGCGCGGTGGGCTCCGATCGGAGGGATCGCGGATCGCGACGCCCTCCGATCGGACACCGCGCTAGCGCGCGACCGGGCAAAGCCGAAACGGCTCGGCGACGTTGGAGGTGAGCGTGTCGCACCGGCCTTCCGGCTGGCGCAGGCCGAAGAAGGCTAGCTGCCGGCCGACGGTTTCCGCATCCTCGGGATTGAACAGCACGAAGAAGGGCCCGCGATGGCGGGCGATGCGTTCGCGGGCGATCCGGCTGGCGCCGGGATAGGTGTTTTCGGCCGGATCGTCGCTGGCGGCGATGCGGATGAATTTAACCTGCGCCGGAAAGCTCGGCATGAGAAAGCTGGCTGGCCGCCATTTCGAGCCCGGCCGCCAGGCGGTCATCAGCACCATGGCGTCCGCGAGCGGGCCGGGATCGATGCCCTGCACCGCGACATAGGCATCGCCCAGCCGGCCGAACGGCCGGCGCTGCCAGTCGCCCTGCTGCGTCAACACCGCGAGCCCCAGCAGCGCGCCGGCGGCCAGCGGCCAGCGCCAGGACGGCGCCGCGAACGCGAACAGCACCGCCGTGAACAGCAATGGCGCCAGCATCTCCAGCACGATGGCGTAGCGATAGACGCCGAACAGCACGAGCCAGACGACATAGGCGACCGCGACGAAGACCAGCAGGAACCTGATCCCCGGCCCCAGAAGCGGCGGCCGGTGACGGCGCAATCCTTGCCAGAGCAAGAGCATCAAGCCGACCAGGGTGGCAAGATAGGTCGCGGCCAGCCGCGGATCGCGAAAGCGCAGCGAGATCAGCCATGGCTCCAGGTAGATCAGCACCGGCTGCGCCAGCCAGGCGACCAGACCGCGCGGCAGGCGGCTCAACTCGCGGTTCGACTCGCCGACCGCCAGATCGGAGTGGAACAGGTTGTTGAGGTAGGGGAAGAATGGATTGCCGGTCAGGTCGTAGGCATGCCAGAACCAGGCGCCGCCGGCCAGCGCCACGCCGATCAATACGCCGATCCCGGCCAGCACGCCCAAGCCCAGGCCGCGCCACCATGGCCCGACCGTGGCCACGAAGGCCAGGCACAGCGCGGGCTCGAACAGGCCGGCGGTGAGCTTCAGGCCGGTGGCGGCGCCGACCAGCAGGCCGCCCGCGAAGGCGGCGGTGGCGAGCGCCTTGGGTTGCAGCGCCGGCGCCGAGGCCAGCGCGCCCGCTACCTTGCGCCAGTACAAGGCCAGTTCAATCTACGCCCTATCGGCGCAAAAGGCATGCATCCCGCGGCGGCGGTCACCGGCAGGTCCGGCCGCCCGGGCGTCAGCGGCCGGCGAGCGGTCCCTTCAGCAAGCGGCCGCCGTGACTGCCTGTCGCAACCCCGTTCTCGAATGTGACGGCGCCGTTCACCACAGTGGCAGCGATGCCTTCGGCCTTCTGCACCAGCCGCCGCGCCCCGCCCGGCAGATCGTGCTGCACGGTCGGCAGGCTGGGCTTGATCCGTGCCTCGTCGAACAGCACCAGATCGGCGGCGTAGCCCTTGCGCACCAAGCCACGGTCGGGCAGCTCCCAGGCCGAAGCGTTGTCGAAGGTCAGCATGCGGACCGCCTGTTCCAGGGTGAACGCCTGTTTCTTGCGCACCCAGTAGCTCAGCAGATGGGTTTGCAGCGAGGAACCCATTTCCTGGCAGACATGCGCGCCGGAGTCGGAGAACGTCGCCAGCGTGCGCGGATGCCGCAACATGCCCAGCACGTCGTCCGGTCGCTCGTTGACCAGCGGCTGCACGAACAGCAGGTCTTCATTCTCCAGCATCAGCTCGATCATCACCTCGACCGGATGCTGGTTGCGCGCCCGCGACAAGTCGGCGACGGACGGATCGTCCCAATCCACGCCGAACAGCGGGAACAGGTTGGCGTAATTGGGCCGTCGGGGATCGGTCGTGGCAAGGCCGCCGCCCTGGAACACCTTGTCACGCGGCTTCATGCCGGCTTCCTCGGCGACCAGCTGCCGGCGCGTCTTTGGCTCGGCCAAGCGCCGCTTCTGCTCGGCGATCGGCAGACCGCGGATCGCCTTCCAGCTGGGCAAGCCGTCGAACGGCAGATAGGACTTCAGCGAGAAAAGCGCATTGATCGAGCGGGTCGTCGCCTGGCCGAACGCCCGGCCGCCGGCGGCGTGCAACTCGTCGAGAAACGTCGTCTGGTACTGCCAGGGATTGGGGCTCTCGCCCTGCTGGGTCGAGATCACGCCGAACATCAGCGGCCGGCCGCTGTCCAACCCCACCTTGCGCAGGCGTTCGAAGAACTCGCGTTGCGCCGCCCCGCTGGAGGTGTTGGGCGCCACCTGGAAGATGCCCGCGTCGAGCCTGGCCAGCACGTCCGCCAGATAATCGATCTCGCTCCACTCGGCGATGCGGCTGGCGACCGGCGAATTGTCCGGCGTCATATGCGTCGTGGCGCGCGAGGTGGACAGGCCGAAGGCGCCCGCGCGCATCGCCTGGCCCAGCAGGTCGCCCATGCGCTTCAGGTCGTCCTCGGTCGCCGCCTCGCTCAGCGCGCGTTCGCCCATGGCATACATGCGCAAGGCGGAATGGCCGAGATAGCTGGCATAGTTGATCGCCTTCGGCCGGCGCTCGACGGTGTCGAGATAGTCAGGGAAGCTCTCCCAGGTCCACTCGATCCCGGCCAGCATGGATTCGAGCGGGATGTCCTCGACCGCGCTCAGGCAGCGAGCATACCATTCGCGATCTTCCGGCCGGCACGGCGCCAAGGCAAAGCCGCAATTGCCCATGAAGACCGTCGTCACGCCATGCCAGCAGGAACAACTGCCCGACGGATCCCAGGCGACCTGGGCGTCCATATGGGTATGCCCGTCGATGAATCCCGGCGAAACGATCAGGCCATCGGCATCGATCGTTCGGGCGGCCGCTTCGCGCACCCGGCCGATCTCGGCGATCCGGCCGTCCTTCACCGCCACGTCGGCGCGATAGCGCGCAAATCCCGAGCCGTCCACCACCCAGCCGTTGCGAATGACGAGATCGAATGTCATGGCGCATCTCCCCTGCCGCAGACGCCGGGCTTGGCCCGTGCGTTGCGGGCGGCATCTGCGCAATACTCTATCCTACGGCCGGATGGCCGTCATCGGTTAGCAGGCATGCCGCCTGCCAAAGCAATAGGGGGGCAACAGTGAAGCGCGAGGTCTACAACAGCGACAAGGTGCCGGCCGGCCGGGCCCGGATTTCCCACGCCGCGGCGGCCGGCGATCTCGTTTTCGTGTCCGGCATGGTGGGCCGGCAGGCCGGCGCCACGCCCGGCAGCGCCACCGTTCCAGCCGGCACGGCGGCGCAGACGCGGGCGACACTTGAAAACCTCAAGGCGGTGCTGGAAGCCTCCGGCAGTTCGCTGCAACACGTGCTGAAGACCAATTGCTTTCTGACCAACATGGACAATTTCAACGACTTCAACACGGTGTGGGAAAGCTACTTCCCCAAGGATCCGCCCGCCCGCTTTTGTGTGCAGGCCCGCCTCGGCCCGGGCTTCGAGGTGGAGATCGATGCCGTCGCGGTGAAGCGCTAGCCGATTGCGGCGGGGCCTTGGGGCTGGCCAAGGCGGCCAGCCTGCCCGCCGCGGTCGACCAGGTAGTTGCCCTGGCCATCGACCTCTGCCCTCTGCCCGGCCAGCAGCAAGGTGGTGAAGGTCTCCGCCTCGATCACTGCCGGTCCGTCGACGCTGGCGCCCGCGCCGATGACGTTGCCGTCATAGACCGGAAGCGGTCGCAAGGCCCCTGCCGCGTGCAGATAGACCGGCCGTTTCGCCTTCGGCCGCAACGGCCCGGATTGCCGTGGCCAGGCGCTGTCCGCCAGCCGCTCCTTCAGTCTGTTGCGCCCCACCGCCTGCACCCGCCAGGTCGTGAACTCGACCGTGTCGCTCTCGGCCTTGATCGAGTAGACGCGTTCGTGCATGGCGTGGAAGGCTTCCACCAGCCGTGCCAGGTCGGGGCTGGCTTCGCCGTTCAGCTCGAACGGCACTTCGATCTCCCAGGACTGGTATTCGTAGCGGCCCTGATAGACGTATTCGAAGCGTCGTTCCCCCGGCGGCACCCCGGCGCGCGCCAGGAAGGCATCGCCCCGCCGGCGCAACTCCGCCAGCAGCTCGGCCACCGCATCGGCCGCGAACCGCCGGTTGTCGGTATGCAGCGTCGCCGTCTCGCCCCAGCGCAGTTCGGAGATCAGCCCGCCGAAGGCGCTGAGACCGGCGGCGAAGCGTGGGATCATGAACCGCTCGATACCCAGTATCTCAGCCATCTCGCCGATATGGCAAGCGGTGGCGCCGCCGCCGCTGACCAGGTAGCTGTCGCGCGGATTGATGCCCTCGCGCACCGTGATGTCCTCGATCGCGGTGATCATGTTGTGATTGGAGGTGGTGTGGATGGCGTAGGCCGCCTCGATCAACCCGATGCCGAGCGTCTTGGCGATGCGGCCGACGGCGGCGGCGGCGGCGGCGGGATCGAGGCGGATGCGGCCACCCAGGAAATAGTTGGGGTCGATGATGCCCAGCACGACATTGGCATCGGTCACCGTCGGGTCCACCCCGCCGCTGCCGTAGCAGGCCGGCCCCGGCACGGCGCCGGCGCTCTCGGGCCCCACGCGCAAGAGGCCGCCGACATCGACCCGCGCGATCGAGCCGCCGCCGGCGCCAACCGAACGCACATCGACCTTGGGAATGCCCAGCATATCGCGGCCGATCATCGCCTCGGGCGTGACGATCAGTTTGCCGCCGCGGATCGCCGAGACGTCGAACGTCGTGCCGCCCATGTCGATCACGATCACGTCGGCTTCGTCGGTCAAGTGGCGCGCGGCGATCGGCGCCAAGGTCGGCCCCGACATGACCGAGTAGATCGGCTTGGCGATGATCTCGGCCGGCGGCATCATGCCGCCGACGCAGTTGCCGACCAGCAATTCGCGTTTGAATCCGTGCTCGGCCAGTGCCCGGCTCAGCACGCTGACATAGCGGCCGACGGTCGCGTGCAGGCTGGCATCGATCACGGTGGCGATCGCCCGGCGATATTCGCGCGGGATCGGGTTGAGTTCGTGGCTGAGCGTGACCGGCACCCCCGGCCAAGCGGCGCGGATCAGTTCGGCGACGCGACGTTCGTGACTGCCGTTGACGATCGACCACATCAGGCAGACGCCGATCGCCTCGGCGCCGGCCCGACGCAGCCGTTCGATCGCGGCGGCGACGCTTGCCTCGTCCAAGGGCTCGATTTCCTGGCCATGCGCGTCGATGCGGCCGCCGACCGTGGCCGTGCGGCCAGGCGGCACGAACGGCGCCGGAAAATCCAGCCGCCATTCGAAGGCGCGTTTGCGCGGCCCCTCGCGCAAGGTGAGGATGTCGGGGAAGCCTTGGTTGGCAATGAAGCCGGCGCGCGCCACCTTGCCCTCGACCAGCGCGTTGGTCGACACGGTGGTGCCGTGCACGATGCGCTCGACCTGCCCCAGGAAGCCGTTGAGATCGAGGCCGTAATGCCCGGCCGCCAAGGCCAGCACGTCCAGGAAGCCGCGTTCGAAGGCGCCCGGGGTGGAGCGCGCCTTGAAGATGCGCACATCGCCCGCGGCATCGCTCACCACGCAGTCGGTGAACGTGCCGCCGATGTCGATGCAGAGCTGGTACGTCACGGGCCGCCCCTGAGCCGCCGGGTGGCGGCATCGTCCACCATCCAGTCGACGCCGTTCTCGCTCCGTCGCAAGGCCACGCCATAGACCGTCGCCGCGCGTTCTGGGCTCAGCCAACCGCGGTTGGCGCTGGCGGCGACGCGTTCGGGCAGGCGCTGGCGCGGATCGCCATAGCCGCCGCCGGCCGAGCACTGACAGACCATCGCCTCGCCCGGCTTGACCACCTCGGAATGGAACGCCGGCAGCCGCTGCAGCCGGCCGTCGGCCAGCCGCTTGTAGTTGGCCGCCGGCGCGCCGGCGCCGCCGCCCAGCACGCCCAGGCCGGGATTGATCTCGCCATCGCTGGCATAGATCACCGTCATGTCGTCGGCAATCGGCCGGTAGACCAGCTTGACCCCCGGTGCGCCGTCGAACTCGCCGGCGCCCGCGGTGTCGGGCTCCAGCCAGCGACCCTCGACGACGATCGGGTACATGCTCTCGTCGATCTCGATCGAGTCGAGCACGATCATGCCGCCGTTCTCGGAGGCCAGGTAGGTGATCCAGCCGTCGTGGCCGTGAATGCCAGGGCCGCTCGAATAGCCGATGAACATCTGGTTGACGTAAGGATGGTTCTGCTTGCGGCTGTCGACGCCAGAGACCACGGCCATGCCGGCGGCGAACATGTGGCCGCCTTCCGCCATGCCAAACGGCTTGCCCATCTGGGCGAAGCAGGCGGCGACGGCGATCACCAGGCGCTCGTTGACATTGGTGGTGGCGACCGATGTGCCGACCGGGTACTTCGGCCGGCCGACCACGCAGCCATCGCGCAGCAGCACCTTGATGCGGCTGGCGCTGCCCTCGTTGTGCGGGATGCTGGAATCGAGATTGTAGAAGACGCCGATCCGGCACGAGCCCGAGGCGGTGGCCTCGGTCAGGTTGATGCCGCCGGGCACGCAGTCGATGTTGTCGCGGGCGTCGACGATGATCATGCCTTCGTCCGGATCGACCGTCACCGTGACGCGCACCGGCACGCCGGCATCCGCCACGCTCGGCACCGGATCGTGCCGCGTCTCGTAGGACCAGGTGCCCTTCGGCAACTGCCGGATGGCGGCGATGGCGCGGCGCTCGCCATAGGCCATCCACTCCTCGACGAAGGCCTTGACGGTGGCCACGCCATAGCGGGCGATCAGTTCCTTGATGCGGCGCTCGCCGATCTGGCAGGCGCCGATCTGCGCGCGATAGTCGCCATACCACAGTGTCGGCACGCGGATCTTCATCCGGCACATGCGGATGATGTCGTGCAGTTCCTTGTGCTTGCGCTGTACGCGCACGCAAGGGAAATGCAAGCCCTCCTCATAGACCGTGCGCGCATAGGGCAGGTAGGTGGTGGGGATTGGCGCGCCGATATCGGCGTGGTGCGAACGCGACAGCACCCAGAACAGCGGCTCGCCCTCGAAGAACACCGGCACGCAGACCGTCAAGTCGGCGTGATGGGTGGCCCCGGTATAGGGGCAGTTGTTGAGGAAGGCGTCGCCCTCCTCGATGTCGTCGAAATACTCGGTGATCGGCCGCGTCGTCAGGTCGAGCGCGGTGATGTGGATCGGGATGCCCTCTTCGACCGAGAGCAGCCGGTGGTCGTAGGTCAGCACGCCACAGGACATGTCGCGGGCATTCTTGATCACGGCCGAGCGGCTGGCCTTCATCACCGTGTTCGTCATCTCGCGGATGATCGCCTCGAAGCGGCTGGCCAGCACCGCCATCAGGTAGGGCGCGATGGCGCCGCCCTGGGCGCGGTTGGCGGTTTCGGTGTTCACGGCGGCAAGCGCTCCTTGGGCTCTGGGTCAGGCGATCCTAAAGCATGTGCGAGGCGGCGCCAGCCAGGGCGGCTTCCCCTTATCGACGCCAGGCCCGGCCGGTAGCGGGATCGATCTCAACCCCATAATCGCGCCGGGCTGCTGCCGGGCTGACCAGTCCGGCCCGCACATCGGCCAGCACCAGCTCGACCGCCCGCGCCCGCGGATCGCCGGCGCCGCCGCCACCGGCCTCCAGCGTCTCGATGGTGCCACCCGGCGCCAGCACGTAACGCCCCTTGGGGTCGATCGGCTGGTCGTTCAGCAGGAATTGCCTGAGCCCGCCCGGCCTGCCGCCGTCGACGCCCTGCGGCGGGAAGCGGTCGCGGGCAGCGAAACAGGCGATGGCCAGCGGGTGGCCGGTGTCGTTGCGTTGCTTGATGCGCTGACCGTTGCCGCCGCGCCAGGCGCCGGCCCCCCCGCTATCGGCGACGATTTCCTTGTGCAGCACGCGCATCGAGGTTTCGCTTTCCCAGACCTCGATCGGCGTGCCGATCATGTTGGACGGCCCCGGGCAGGCGTCCCGGCCGTCGATGCCGGCCAGGGCGCCGAAACCGCCGGAGGCGAAGAACAGGCTGGCGATCGGCTGGCCCTGTCGGTTACGGCCGGTGCAGTTCAATTGCGACAGCATGCCGGAATCAGCCTGCACTTCGCCGGGGATCGCCTGCGCCAGCGCGCCGAAGATCAGCGGCGCCACGAAATGGCCCATGACATGGCGGCCGCCGGTCGGCGCCGGCCGTTCGGCGTTCAGCAGGCAGCCCGGCGGAGCGCTGAGCGCGATCGGTCGCGCGGCGCCTTCGTTGTTGGGCAGTTGCGGAATGGTCAATGCCTTGACCGCATAATTGCAGAAGGCGCTGGTGTAACAGAACGGAACGTTGATGCCACGGTTGACGATCGGATCGGTGCCGGTGAAATCGAAGGCGATGCTGCCGCCGTCGAGGGTCGCAGCCACGGCGTAGCGAACGGCGCCGTCGACGCCCTCCACATCGAACGCATTGCGATAGGTGCCTGCCGGCATGCGGCGCAACGCCTGGCGCATGGCTTGTTCGGTCGTGAGGATGATCTGGTCGGACAATGCCGACAGGTCGGCGAGGCCGCATTCGTCCATGAACTCGCCGATCAGCCGGCCGCCCACCTCATTGCAGGTGACGTTGGCCATGATGTCGCCGCGCACCATGTCGGGCAGGCGTACGTTGCCAAGCACGATCTCCATCAGCTCGTCGTTGATCCGGCCGGCGCGCATCAGCTTGGCGATCGGGATCCACAGCCCTTCCTCGAACACATCGCGCGCGGTGGTGGCGTAGCCGGCGCCGCCGATGTCGGGCAGGTGCGTGACCGACAGCGTGAAGGCCACTAGCCGGCCACGGTGAAAGACCGGCCGCATGACGTTGATGTCATAGAGATGCCCGGTGCCCATCCACGGATCGTTGGTGATCAGCACATCGCCTGGCTCCAGTGTCTCGGGCGGGAAGCGGCGCAACATGTGTTGCATGGTGGGCGGTCCGGTGCCGGTGAAGGACGGCACCGAGTAGGCGCCCTGCGCCAGGCTCTTGCCGCGCGCGTCGAACAGCATGCAGGAGAGGTCGCCGCTCTCGCGCACCATGGTCGAGAACGACGTGGCGATCAGCGCCGTGACGATCTCGTCGGCGATGGACACAACGCGATCCCAGAGAATGCCGAGTTCAACCGGGTCATAGGCGCCGTTCATGCGATGGCTCCGTCCGTGGCTTGCCGGACGATCAGATTGCCGGCCTCGTCGACCACCGCCTCGGCCCGGCGGCCCAGCAAACAGGTCGACTCGTTCTCCTCCACCAGCGCCGGGCCGCCGATCCGCTCGCCCGGACGCAGCGTGTAGCGGTCATAGACCGCGTGCGTCACAAAGCCGCTGGTCTCTGGCGCGTAGGCTTGGCGTTCGCCCTTGGCGGCTGGCGGGGTTCCGGCACCGGGCTTGGGCAGCGGCGCCCGGACCACCGTCAACGGCGGCTCCGGTCCCGTCGCGGCCGCCAGCCAGTGCACGATCTCCAGCGGTTGCTCCAGAAAGGAGAACGAAAACACCGCCCGGTAGCGTTCGGCGAACAGATCCGGCAAGCGGGCCAGTGTCTCGCGTGCCGGCAAGTCGGCCGGCAACGGCACCTCGATCTCGTAGCCCTGGCCGCGATAGCGCATGGAAAGTCGGCGCTGCCAAGCCAGCTCGGTCGAGGCCGCGCCGGCATCCTCCAGCACCTGCAGGATGCGCGCCTCGAGTGCCTGGAAGCGGCGCTCGTAGGCCTCCGCGTCGAGTTCGGCCAGCAGCACCCGGTCGGTCCGCAGCAGTTCATACCGCAACGGACTGGCCAGCAGGCCGAAGGCCGACATGACACCCGCCGAAGCGGGAAAGATCACTTCCGGCAGTTTCAGCTTGCGCGCGATGCGCAAGGCATGGATCGGGCCGCAGCCCCCATACGCCACCATGGCGGCGCGACGGTAATCGAAGGCGTGCTCCGCCGCGTGCACGCGGAAGGCGCGCGCCACGTCCTGGTTCACGGTCTCGTGGATGCCCCAGGCGGCACGCGTCGCCGCCAGGCCGAGCGGGGCGGCAACGCCGCGCTCGATCGCCGCCGCGGCCCTGTCGACCGCCAGCCGCATGCGTCCCCCCAGAAAGAAACCGGGATCGAGATAGCCGAGCAGCAGATTGGCGTCGGTCAACGTCGGCCACTCGCCGCCACGGCCATAGCAGGCGGGGCCCGGGTCGGCGCCGGCGCTCAGCGGGCCGACACGCAGCACGCCGCGCCCGTCCACCGTGGCGATGCCGCCACCCCCGGAACCGATCTCGATCATGTCGATGACCGGAATGCGCACCGGCAGGCCGCTGCCCTTCTTGAAGGCATGCACGCGCGCCACCTCGATCTCGTGGCGCACCAGCGGCACGCCGTCGACGATGAGCGCGCCCTTGGCCGTGGTGCCACCCATGTCGAACCCGAGCACCCACGGCCTGACCAGAGCGCGGGCGTGGCGCGCGCTCATCAACGCGCCGGCGGCCGGACCCGATTCGATCAGCCGCGCAGGGAAGCGCCGCGCCATGTCCGTCGTCGCCATGCCGCCGCTCGCCGTCATCACGCTGAACGCGCCGGCAAAGCCCCGCCCCCGCAGGCCCTGCTCCAGGCGGGCGAGATAGCGATCCACCAGCGGCTGGGTGTAGGCGTTGACGGTCGCGGTGGTCCAGCGCTCGAACTCGCGCATGAACGGACAGACCTCCGCCGACAGCGTGACATGCAGCCCCGGGAACGCGCTGCGCACGGCCTCGCCCAATTGCCGCTCGTGCGTGTCGTTGGCGTAGCTGTGCAGCAGGCCCACGGCCAACGCCTCGACCCCCTCCTGCTCGACCAGGGCGCCGACCGCGGCAAGGGCGGCGGCCAGATCGAGCGGCTGTTCGATGCGGCCGTCGTAGCCGATGCGTTCGTCAACCTCGCGGCGCAGCTCCCGGGGCACGATCGGCGGCGGAAACCGCAGCCGCAGGTCGAACAGGTCGTATCGCTGCTCCTTGCCGATATCGAGCACGTCGCGAAAGCCCCTGGTCACCAGCAGCCCGGTCCTGGCGCCGCGTCGCTCGATCGTGGCGTTGGTGATCAGCGTGGTGCCGTGCACAAGGCCCGCGAGCGCGGCGAAATCGAGACCGTGGCGTGCCAGTAATTCGCCCGCGCCGGTCAGCACCGCTTCGGCTGGATCGGCGGGAGTGGTCAGGCATTTGTGCACGCCGACCGGCCGCGGTCCCTCGCCCAGCAGCGCGAAGTCGGTGAAGGTGCCGCCGATATCGACGCCAAGACGGTATGTCATCGAAGCTTTGGCCGCCGGTCTGCCGGGAAGGGGTTGAGATGGAGGCGAGGCTAAACAAGCCACGGCCCCACGTCGAGGGTCAGCCGATGCACGCCAGCGTCGCGCGAGCTAGCCCGCTCCCAGGCCGCGGCCAGCCCACCCACTGCCTGCCGCATGTCAACCGCCAGCCGGAGCGCCCGCTGGGCGGGATCGGGACATGGCACGGGGTCGGTGAAGAAGAGCAGCACGCCATCGCCCATGAAGCGTTCCAGCGTGCCGCCTTGCGCGAAAGCCAGCGGCACCACGGCACCGTGGTCGTCGTGCAGCAGCGCCATGATGCGCAGCAGGGAGCGGACACTGCGAACGGTTGCGCCGCACCACCCACCTGGTCGAGGACAGCGTGTTCCGCAACGTGCCCGAGCGGCTGGCCCGGCAGCTCCTCGAACTCGCGGCGCGGCGCTCGCCCGAAGCGCGGATCGACGGCGGGCTCGAACTCGCCGTCTCGCAGGCCGAGCTGGCGCGCATGCTGGGGGCCAGCCGCGAGATCGTCAGCCGGCACCTGTCGCTGTGGCGCGAGGCCGGGCTAGTCGAACTGGGCCGCGAGCGCATCGTGCTGCGCGACAGGGCGGCGCTCGACCGTCTGTCGACCGGCGCCTGACGCCGGACGGCCTATTCCTGCACCGACTTCAGGTAGGCCAGAAGCGCGTCGATCGCGGGCGGCTCCAGCCTGAATTCCGGCATGCGCGTGGGCCCGTGACCGGTCACGATACCCTCGGCCAGCGACTCGGCCAGATTGTCGATCGGCCATCGGCGGGCGAGGCCACCAAAGGGCGGTGCGGGCTCGACCGGGCTGGGGCCCGGCCCGGCGATGGCATGGCAGCGGGCGCAGAGCTGGCTGGCGATCTGCCGGCCGGTGGCGATCTCGTCGGCGGCGGCGCCCGCCTGCGCCAGCCCGCCCCATCCGAGCAGCCACGAGACCAGCAACCCACCGGTGCACGGGCGACCCAATCGGCGCACCCGCATCAGATGCTGAGGTCGAGCAAGTTGTAGTCGTGCAAGTCGGCCTTGGCCGCGTCGTTCCACACGTAGCGCGCCGCCGCCCGCGCATGCGGTCGGTAGACGTAGGACAGTTCGTCGGGGAACCGCTGGCGCCGCGCGTCGATGGCATAGCCGATGAGGCGGGCGCGGCGGGCGATGCGCTCGGCATCGTAGACCGCCGGCGCGTTGTGCACGCCGCCGCCCTTGACGCCCAGCACCGACCGGCGACGGTGGAAGCCGAAATTCACCGTCACCCGCCAGTCGCGACTGGTATTGGCGAACGAGCCATGCACCGCCTGGCGATTGGTGATGGCGACATCGCCCGGCCGACAGACGATCGGTATGGCGTTGCTCAGCCGCTCGCTGCCCGACTGCGTCACCATCGCCTTGACATCCACCCGCCGCAGGTTGTGCGAACCCGGCACGACCCACACACCGTTGGCCGGCGTGCAACCATAGAGCTGGGCCATGAAATTGAAGCCATGCGTTCCTTCGTCCCAATCCGGGCTATCCCAGTGGGTGACGCCATCGCGGTGCCAGGCAACCGAGGCGCCGAGTCCCGGTTCCTTGATGAACAGGGCCTCGTTGAACGGCACGAAGTCCTCGCCATTCACCGCCGCCGCCACCGCCAACAGCTTCGGATGGCCATAGACGCGCAACGCCGCATCGGAGAATTGCATCGGGCCCAGGATGAGGTAGACCACCTCTTTCGGCGCGCCGGCCGGGGCCTCTGGCTCGAACATTTTCACCGGATGCCGGCCGTTGGCCAGGGCCGTGCCGCCGAACGGATCGCCCAACGGCTTCGACCAGAACAGCGTCGGCGCCTTGCACTCGGCGGCCAGCGCCGGGCGGCCCTTGGCATCCAGCTTGGCGCCGCGCTCGGCCGGCAGGCGGTCGAGGATGTTCCTCAGATCCGCCTCGATGTCGGCCAATTCCTCCGCCCCCAGCACGCCCTCGAACACATAGAAGCCGCAGCGCCAATACGCCGCCAGAATCTCCGGATGCAGCTGGCCATCGGCGGTGAAGCGGATCGGCCCCCGATTGCCGAGCGCCAAGGCGCGCCTTTCGCCCTCGCGAAGATAGGCTTGCATGGCGGCCTCTTCGCTGCCGTAGTCGGCCACGACATCGCGCAACGGCCGGTTCATTCGATCCTCCGGTGGCTGACGGCAACAGCTTGGCATGGCGGAGCGCTGCCGGGTAGGCCTCGGACAGCGGCCGGCAATTGATTGCGCGCAACCCGGCCGATCGGCCGGGCTCGCAAGGATCAGGCAGCGCCTCGCCGCCGCCGTCCGGCCCCGGCGCCGGCCCCTGGGGAGGGTGCGCATGCAGCCCAAGACCCGATCCGGCATCCCCCTCAAGCCGTTTTACGCGGCGAGCGATCTGCCGGGCGGGAGGACGGAGGAAACACCGGGAAACTACCCCTTCACGCGCGGCCGCCTGCAGGCGACGCGTTCGGCCGGTGGTTGGATCCAGCGCGAGCTGTCGGGCGAAGGCAGCCCGAAACAGTCGAATGCGCAGCTCCGCTATCTGATCGAACAGGGGCAGACCGGCATCGATGTGATCGGCGATGCCCCGACCATGAGCATGACCGATCCCGACCATCCGCTGGCGCGGCCCGCCGCCGGTACCCAGGGGGTCTCGGCCTGCCGCAAACTGGACTATCTGGAGATGTTCGAAGGCATCGATCTCGGCTCGGTGTCGGTTTCGAGCTCGATCCCGGCCGTATTCTCGATCGCCGGACTGGTGCATGCCGCGCGCCAGGCGGGCGTCGCGCCCGACCGCTTGCGTGGCTCGACCATCCAGGTGCCGCTGTACTGCGAGGATTGCAGCTATCGCTATCACCTGCCTGTTGGCTTTCGCACCCGGCTGGCGGCCGACGCCGTGGCCTATTGCGCAACCCGCATGCCGCGTTTCCATGCCTTCCTCGAGGACAGCTACTTCTTCAGCGAGAGCGGGCTTAACAGCGTCGAGGAAATGGCGCTGGCCTTTGTCGAGATCCGGCACATCCTGCGCCGGCTGCTGGCGATGGGCGTGCCGGTCGACCAGTTCGGATCGCGCATCGCCATCCTGCTCAATTGCTCGATGGACCTCTATGAGGAGATCGCCAAGATCCGCGCCACCCGCCGGCTGTTCGCGCGCATGATGCACGACGAGTTCGGTGCCAACGACCCGCGCTCGCAGTCGGTGGTGATCACCTGTCACACCTCCGGCCTGTCGCTGACCGCGCAGCAGCCGGCCAACAACATCGTGCGCGGCGCCGTCCAGGCGATGGCGCTGGTGATGGCCGGCGTGCAGGCGATCGAGATATCCGCCTTCGACGAAGCCTATCGCACGCCGAGCCGGGAAGCCCATCTGGTCGGCCTGCGCACGCAGCAGATCATCGACCTGGAAAGCGGTATCGGCCAGGTGGCCGATCCGTTCGGCGGCTCGTATTTCATGGAATCGCTGACCGCCGAAATGGAGCGGCGGATCTGGGCGATGGTGACAGAGATCGAGGCGGCGGGCCCGATCGATCGGCTGGTCGAGCAGGGCTACTTCCGCGCCATCCTACACGCCGCCATGGAGCGGCACGGCCAGGACGTAAGCCGGGGCCGGGCGCATTTGGTAGGGGTCAACGTGCACGCCATACCGGAAGACGACGACCGCCTGCTGCGCGCTGTCAGCGAGATGAAGTTCGAGCCCTGCGAGGAACATGTCGAGCGCATCGTGGCGTTCCGCGCGAGCCGCGACGCGGCCCGGCACCAGGCCTGCCTGCGGCGGGCGCTCGACTGCGCGCGCAGCGAGAGCGGCAACCTGCTGGAGGTGACCATCGACGCCTTCGAGGCCGGCGCCACCATGGGCGAGATCGCGGGCGTCTTTCGCGTCGGCTGCGGCCAGGCCTACGACCCCTTCGGCCGCCTGCCGCCACCCTTGTGAGGTACGCCGTGGCACGCGAGCAGGTGACGATCGGCATCATGGGCATCGATCAGCACGAGAACGGCGCCATTGCCGTCAGCCGGTTCCTGCGCGAGGCGCAGATGGAAGTGTCCTATGCCGGGCTGTTCAACACGCCGGACACGCTGGTCGACAAGGCACTGGCAGGCGAGGCGGACGTGATCGGAGTGTCCTGCCATTCCTGGGAGTTCCTGCATTACCTGCCGGAGCTCATGCGGCGATTGAAGGACAGCGGTCGCGACATCCCGGTGGTGGTCGGCGGCTCGGTGCTGACCCCGGCCGATCGTGCGCGGCTGGCCGAACTGGGCGTCGCTGCGTGTTTCGGCGCCGGCGCCGATGCCGAGCAGATCGTCGATACCATCCGCCGGCTGGCGCGGCCGGGCGTCACCCGACGCGAGGCCGAGGCACCGCGCTAACGGCCGGCGAAAGGATTCTGCCAACCGCGCGGCGCTGCGCCGGGCGGAAACGCGGCGGTGAGGTAATCCAGCAGCAGCCGGCGGGTTTCCGCATCCGGCACCGCCATGCCGTGGCGCGTGTTCATCCAGGTGAGCGAGGCATCCCACTGTTCGCGGGTCATGCCCTGCGCCCGCACAAGCTGGCTGCCGTGGCAGGCGGTGCAGTAATAGAAGGCTTCGTCGCGGCCTTCGCCCGCGGGAAACAGCTCGGGCGTTTCCTCGGCATCGCGCGGGGCGACGGGCGGCGCCTGCGGCCTGGCCGTCGGAAGCGACGCGGTGGGCGGCGCGGCCCGCCGTGGCAGGCCGCGCTCGGACAGGATCAACAACGTCGCCACCATCGCCAGAAGCGACAGCGCCACCACCCTTGGCAAACTCATGCGCAGCCTAGGCCGACACCAGCACAGCGACCCGGTGCATGGCGTTGGCGCCATAGCCCTGCGGATTCCAATTGCCGGCGACATGCGGCTGCATGCGGCCCTGGCCGTCCGTGGCCCGCGCCCAGACTTCGTAGTAGCCCTCGCTCGGCAGCGTCACGTTGGCCTGCCATTTCTGCCAGTCGTAGCGATTGCGCGGCTGGCCGAGCGTGCTCGGAAGCCAGGTCGCGCCATAGTCGATCGAGACATCGACCCGGGCGACGGTGAAGTCGCCGGCCCAGGCCTTGCCGCGCAGTGCCAGCGTACGTGCTCCGGCGCCCAGTTCGGTCCCGTTGGCCGGGCTGGTGATGATGGCGCGCACCGGCATCGATTGCAGGTCGCGGGAATTTTTCTCGTCCACCTTGCCGCCTGGCACCATGGGTTTGATCGGCACGCTGTACGAGGTGCCACCCATGCCAGGGCCGTCATGCGGCTTGTCCCGCACCCAGATGCGGGTCAGCCACTTGTTCGACAGCGAGCCGGGCCAGCCCGGCACGACCAGACGCACCGGAAAGCCATGCACTGCCGGCAACGGCACGCCGTTCATTGCCCAGGCGACCAGGCTGTGTTCCTCCATCGCCTTGGCGAGCGGCATGCCGCGCGATAAGACCACCTTCCCGGCCTCGCCCGACAGGTGCTGGTCGGCACCGTAATGGCCGGTATGGCTGGCGGAGGGCTTGACGCCCGCCGCTTGCAGCAGGTCGCGCAGACGCACACCCGTCCAGCGGGCGCAGCCGGTGCCGCCATTGGTCCACTGATTGCCGCGCGCCGGCGGGTTGAACTGCGAACGGCCGTTGCCGCCGCATTCCAGCACCATCGTGAGATCGACCGTCGGAAAGCGCTTCTTGATGTCACCCAGGCTGAGCCCCAGCGGCGTGTTCACCTCGCCGTCGACGGTCAGCGTCCAGCCCTCGGGATCGGCCGGCACCTGCGGTTGGATGCCGTTGTTGCGGATGAAGAACTTGGCATTGGGCGTGGTATCGTCGTCGAGCTGGTGCTCCGGCGTTTCCGCCACGAGGGGCCGATCCCCCAGGCTGACCAGAACGCCCTCCTTGCCTTCGAAGCTGAGGATCTTCGGTCCGCCGGGCGGCGTGCCCTGCGCCAGGGCGACCGGCAGGAGGCCGCTCGGCAGGCGGTCGGCGAAGGCGATGGGGCCGCCCACGGCGGCGCTCAGCGCGGCAAGGCCAGCGCCCTTCAGGAAGCCGCGACGGCCAGGCGCGGCGCGGCGGCCGAACACGACAGCATCGGCCCGTTCAGGATCGTCGAGGTAGAGTTCGTTCAGCGAACGCTCGCGTTTGCCAGCCATGTCGTCCCCTTGCCTTGGCACCTGCCAACGTCTTGTCTTGCAAGAGACGGTTCAGCCGGTCGGTTTATTCCCTGGCATGGCGGTTCAGCTCAGGCAGGGCGCGCTGGCGGCGCGGGCTTCGCGGATCGCGTCGCCCAGCGCCGGCACGCGATCGCCTTGCGGCGGCGCGCTGGCCGCCCGCAGCAGGGCGACGACGGCAGCGAAGCGGGCCGTCGGCATGCCTTCGGCGATTGCCAGGTAAGTTGTTCCAGCAACCGTCCAACTGGCGCTGCGCAGGGCGCTGCCCGGCGGCGGCGCGGCGGTTTCCGGCAGTCGCGGATCGGTGCCGACAAAGACGCTAAGGCGACAGCCGCGCGGTCCGGCATAGCCGGCATGGAGAGAAGGCTGGCCAGTAGACGCGATGGCCAAGTGCACGAGCCGCAGCCCGACCGCCTCGAGATCCGGCACGACCAGATGCCCAAGCCGACGGTCGAACGCGACCGCGAGCTTGTCCCCACCGGCCACGGCGGCCGGCGGCATCGCCGTCCAAGCCCGATGCCGGTCGAGCGTGCTGGCAGCGTCGTCCATGCTCGAGCGGAAGTGATGGCCGGCCAGGAGAACCGCCGCCATGAGGCTCGCGACCAAGGTCGGCCACAGCCAGCGACGCTCGATGCCGCGCCGTGGCAGGAACGGCGGCGGTTCCTGTGCCGCAAATGCCTCCTGCGTGGCTGCCTTTAGTTGGCTCAAGGTCGCCAGGGCCTGCGCCACCGCACGATCGCGGGCGGCGGCCGCGGCGACCTCCGCCCGCTCGCCGGCGTCGAGTTCCCCGTCAACATAGGCGTTGAGCCGTGGCCAGTCCGGGCCCTGGGGTTGCGGTTCAGCGCTCATCCCGCCTCCGCAAGGGCACGACGTCGCTCTCCGCGACTGCCTGCAACAGCGCGCTCCGGGCACGCGAAACCCGGCTCATCACCGTGCCGATGGGGATGCCCAGCAGGACGCTCGTCTCGCCATAGCTGAAGCCGGCGATATCGATCAGGGCGAGGATCTCGCGCGCTTCCGGTCCAAGGCGCGCGAAACCTTGCCGCACGGTGATGGCCGCGATACGGCTGTTCTCCACCCGCCAGGGATCCTGTTCGACGATTGCATCAGCCACCGGCTGCTCCAGCCACTGGCGCTGCCGGCGGGCCTCGTCGATGGCCGCATGCCGCAAGGTCTTGTAAAGCCAGGCGCGCAGCGCCCGCTCGTCGCGCGCCGCCAGCCTAGTCGCCAGGGCCCGTGTCGCCGTCTCCTGCACCAGTTCGCGGGCCCGGTCGCGGTCGCGCACCAGGCTCACGGCATAGGCCAGCAGACGCGGCAGCTCGTCCGCCACCCGCTGGCGAACATCGAAAGGGATCGAACCGGCCCGCTTCAACGCTGTTGTTGCAGCTCGATCATGTTGCCGAAGGGATCCTCGAAGAACACTTGGCGCGAGCCGCTGCCGACCAGGCTCTCATAGACCCAGTGCTTGATCCCCCGCTCGGCCAGCGTCGCCTGCGCCTCGTCCAGGTCGGCGACGGAAAAGGCCAGGTGCGCGCGCGTCGGGTCCTCGGTGGCGGTGCGCGCGGCGGCCGACTTGCCCTCGGCGCACATGATGTGCAGTTGCCGGCCGCGGTCGCCCGTCTTCACGTTGACCCAGGCGCCGGGAATGGTCGGGATATGGGGGCGTTCGCCATCGCGCTGCATGCCGAGCAGCCCGACATAGAAGCCAAGCGCCTTCTCGACCTGCGCTTCGCCCATCGGCACGCGCAATCCGGCATGCAGCAGTTCGACGATCCTGATGGCCATCTTCGGGGCCTCCTCCTGGAAACCGTGGCGCCGCGCCCGCCCGCCGAGTTTGCCACAGGCCAGGGAAAGCGCTAGAGTGCCTGCAATGAAGGCGATTTTTTGAAGGCATAGCCGGTGGGCCAGCTGACCGTACGCAACGTCGACAAGGAGGTCGTTCGCGCGCTGAAGCAGCAGGCGGCGGCGCATGGCCGATCGGCCGAAGCCGAACACCGCGAGATCCTGCGCCGGGCGCTGCTGCGGGGCGAGGCCGATTTTGCCGCGCGAGCCAAGGCGCTGCGCCAGCGCCTGCGGTCCCGCATCGACAGCAGCGAATTGATCCGCGCCGACCGGGACCGCGACCACGCCCAATGACCGGTTATGTCATCGACGCCAGCGTGGCGGTCAAATGGCTCGTGACGGAAGCCTTCTCCGAACAGGCGGCAAAGCTGCTCGATGCCGACGTCACCCGGATAGCGCCGGAACTCATCTATCCCGAGGCCGCCAATGCCCTGTGGGCCTTGGCGCGGCGCGGCGAGATCGGCGGCAACGACTTCGCGGAAGCCATCGAACTTCTGAAGACGGCGCCTGTCGCGGTTCCCCTGTCCCTGCGCCAGCTCGCCGCCGCCGCGAGCCGCTTGGCGATCGACCTCGACCACCCCGTCTATGACTGCTTCTATCTGGCGCTTGGCATGCACGAACAATACCCGGTGGTCACCGCCGACCGGCGCTTTCACGACGTGGTGCGGGCGCATCCCTATCTTTCGGAGCGCATCGTCCACCTGCGGGACTTGGCCTAACCGCGCGACGCGCTTGGCGCTGCCGGCGATTTTGCAATTGCCGGTGGCGAACCGCAGAATGGTGGGCAAGGACTTTGTCAACCTCAGGGGGAAACCATGGCGGACGGCTTCACCATCGCCAACTTCCGGCACGTCGCCGACGGCCTACAGAAGGGCCAGTTCGCGGTCGGCGAGCGGCGCAAGGTGCGCTCGCTTCAGGACCTCGACCCGATCTATCGGCAGTTGCTCGACCTGCCGATCACCGTCACGTTGGGGCTGATCGGCCCGGACGGCCGGGTCAACCTGACGCCGATGTGGTTCGACTACGAGGGCGACAAGATCCTGGTCAACACCGCCTCGCACCGCGCCAAGTGCGGCTGGATCCGCAAGCAGCCGCGGCTCACCATCCTGCTGGTCAATCCCGCAAACCCCTATCACTGGCTGCAGGTCAAGTGCACGGTGGAGAAGGAGATGCGGGAGTGGGAGGCGGGCGGCGAGGCGGTGACGCGGCAGCTCGACAAGATCTGGACGAAATACACCGGCAACCCGCCGCCCTATGGCCTGCGCGATCCCGGCATCGAGGAAAAGCGCGTGCTGTTCGTCTGCGGCATCGACCGCATCGCCACCTTCGGCAAGCCGTGAGGCGCGATCGCCGTTAGGCAGGACGGTCGCCTTCCACGGTCACCCGGTGCATCTCGCGCCGCCGGCCGTGATAGTCGTTGATGGCGTAGTGCTGGGTGCAGCGGTTGTCCCAGAAGGCGACCGAGCCGGCCCGCCAGCGGAACCGGCAGGTGAATTCCGGCCGCACCGAATGCCGCCATAGATATTCCAGCAGCGGCCGGCTCTCCGCCTCGCTCATGCCCTCGAAGCGGATGGTGAACACCTCGTTGACATAGAGCGCCTTGCGCCCGGTCTCGGAATGGGTGCGCACGACCGGGTGCACCGCTTCCTGCCGGGCATCCGGCCGGGCGACCGGCATGGACCCTTCCTCGCCGATATAGCCCGCCTGACGGCCGCCATCGCCATAGGAGCGGGCGGTCGAGTGCACCGCCTTGAGCCCGTCCAGCAGCCGGCGCAGCCCGGCCGACAGGCTCTCGTAGCTGAGATACATGTTGGCGAACAGCGTATCGCCGCCGAATTCCGGCACTTCGCGCGCGCAGAGGACGGAGCCCAGCGCCGGCTTTTCCAGGTAGCTCAGGTCGCTATGCCAGTCGCCGCCGAAATTCTTGTCATCGCCCGCTTCCTTGACGATGCGCAGCACCTCCGGATGCTGGTCGTCGAGCCGGATCATCGGATGGCGCTGCAAGGAACCGAATCGGGCGGCGAAGGCCTTGTGCTGGGCCGGCGTCAGGTTCTGCTCGCGAAAGAAGATCACCTGGTGCTGCAACAACGCCCGGCGGATGTCGGCGATGGTGCCCTCGTCCTGCGCCGCCGCCAAGTCGACACCCCAAACTTCCGCGCCGCAGGCGGTCGCCAGCGGCGCGATGCGCAATCGGTCGTTTCGCATGTCTCGCCTCGCGTCCCCGGCACGATCTCTACACCGCGCCGCGGCGGCGCGCGAGAGTTGGCCGCCGCACCTCTGACCCGCGATCCGGCGGTCGGGCCCGCTGCACGGCAGCGCTTGCGCCAGGACCAAGCTCGGTCCATACCGATGGCATGACCAGGGAAATCCTGCTCAACGCCTTCCACATGAACACGGTCGGGCACCAGTCCCCCGGGCTGTGGGCGCATCCGCGCGACCGCTCGCGCCACTACACCGACCTCGACTATTGGCTCGACCTCGCCAGGACGCTCGAACGCGGCCTGTTCGACGGGGTGTTCCTGGCCGACGTGCTGGGCGTCTACGACGTCTATGCCGGCACGCCCGACGCGGCGCTGCGTCACGCCGTGCAGGTGCCGATCAACGATCCGCTCATGCTGGTGCCGGCGATGGCGAGCGTGACCCGCCATCTGGGCTTCGGCGTCACCTGCGCGCTCAGCTATGAGCCGCCCTATTCCTTCGCCCGGCGCATGTCGACCCTCGACCACCTGACCAAGGGGCGCATCGGCTGGAACATCGTGACCGGCTATCTGGCCAGCGCCGCCAAGGGCATGGGCAAGCCCGACCAAGCCGGGCACGATGTGCGCTACGACATCGCCGACGACTACATGGAAGCGGTCTACAAGCTGTGGGAAGGTAGCTGGGAAGACGTCGCGGTCGTGGCCGACAAGGCCACGGGCGTGTTCACCGATCCCGCCCGCGTGCACCGCGTGACGCATGACGGCCCCTTCCACAAGGTCGATGCCATCCATCTCTGCGAACCCTCGCCGCAGCGCACGCCGGTACTTTACCAGGCCGGCGCCTCGGGCCGCGGCCGGACCTTCGCCGCGCGGCATGCCGAATGCGTGTTCGTCAACGGCCCTTCGCGGGCGGTGGTGAAACCGCTGGTCGGTGACCTGCGCCGGCTTGCCGCCGCCGCCGGCCGGGCGCCGGAGGACTTGCGCATCTTCGCGCTGGCCACCGTCATCCTCGGCCGCGACGAGGCCGAGGCGAAGGCCAAGCACGCCGACTATCGCCGGCATATCAGCCATGAAGGCGCGCTCGCGCTGTTCTCCGGCTGGAGTGGCATCGACTTTTCCGGTTACGCGCTTGACGACGTCCTGCGGCAGGTCAGGACCGAGGCCATGCATTCGGCGATCGACAGCTTCACCGCCTCCGACCCCGGCCGCCGCTGGACCGTGCGGGAACTGGCCGAGAAGGTCGGCATCGGCGGCCGCAGCCCGTTGATGGTCGGCTCGCCGGCGCAGGTCGCCGAGGAGATGCTGGCCTGGGTCGACGAGACCGGCCTCGACGGCTTCAACCTGGCCTACGTGGTGATGCCCGAAAGCTTCGAGGACATCGTCGACTTGCTGGTGCCGGAGTTGCAGCGGCGCGGCCGCTACAAGCGGGCCTACCGGCCCGGCAGCTTGCGCGAGAAGCTGTTCGGACAGGGCGCGCGCCTGTCCGCCAGCCACGCCGCGGCCCGCTATCGCCGCGCCGCTTCGACCCGCGACCCCGCCTGCGCAATCTGCTAGAACGGCGGCGGAACCTGACGGCGGGGAGCGGGGCCATGCTGACGGCGGCGCAGAAGGAGCAGTTCTGGCGGGACGGTTTCCTGGTGGCGACCGACGCGGTCAGTCCGGCCGAGCTTGCCGCCATGCGCGCCGATCTTGCCGGCTGGGTCGAGGAAAGCCGCGACCATGCCGTGCCCTACGGCCCGCCCACCATCGACGGCCGACCGCGCTTCGACATGGGCGCCGAGCACACGGCAGAGCGGCCGGCGCTGCGCCGCATCAACAACCCCTCTGACCTTTACCCGGCCTATGACCAGGTGATGCGCAATTCGGCCATGGTCGACATGGTGGCCGACCTGATCGGTCCCGACGTCAAGTTCCACCACTGCAAGATCAACGTAAAACTGCCCGGCAGCCACACCGAAGTCGGCTATCACCAGGACTTCGCCTATACCCCGCATACCAATGACGACATTGTCACCGCCCTGCTGTTGCTCGACGACATGACACGGGACAATGGCTGCTTGATGGGCGTGCCCGGCAGCCATCGGGGGCCGATGCACACGCTGTTCGCGGGCGAACGGTTCACCGGCTGCATGACCGCCGAGACCGTCGTTCGCATGAAGGCGCGCCAGGTGCCGATCACCGGCCCGGCCGGCGCGGTCTGCCTGATGCACACCAAGCTGGCGCACGGCTCGGAAGCGAACCGCGCGGACCGGCCAAGGCCGCTCTATATCTGCGTCTATACAGCGACCGATGCCTTCCCGCTCTGGCGCAACCCGATGCCGAACCGACACGAGGGTTTGTTGGTGCGCGGTGCGCCGAGCCGCCTGGCCCGGCTGCAGGCCGGAGTGGTGGAACTGCCCGACCAGCCGAAATCGGCCTCGTTCTTCACTGTGCAGGGCCAGCGTTCGGCGGCGGAATAGCACCGGCGCTGGCGGAGGGAGGTAACCTAAAATTCAACGGTCTCTGTAAATTGCGCCAATGACCTTCACTCGGTGACGGCTAGAGCCCGGTCCGGCTATGCCGGATGTGCCGCCCCGGGGCATGGAGCTTCGGACCGGCTCGGCGCGGGACAGGTCCGCACCTAGACGCGGCGGCGCGCGCCGGGGTCTTCCCCTTCGAGCGTATCAGCGAAACCGAGCGGTTCGAGGACCGTCACCGGTGCCGCGCGCCCTTTGACCCTGATGCGATCGATCTCGCGCCACGCGACCGTCGGGCCGCGGGCGGCGTCGGCACGCTCGCGCACGCCGCCGGTACACAACACTGTTGAGCCGAAATACTTGTTCGCGCCTTCGAGCCGCGAGGCGAGATTCACCGTGTCGCCCATGACGGTATAGTTGAAGCGCCGCTTCGATCCGATGTTGCCGACCAGCGCTGGGCCGCTGTTGAGGCCAATACGTGCCTTGAGGACGTTGCCAAGGAGCGGCCGCGTCGGGTCGGCGTTCATCGCGGCGAGTTTCGCTTTGCAGGCAAGGGCTGCCTCGACTGCGTGGCGCGCGTGGGCCGGGTCGTTGACGGGGGCGCCGAACACCGCGACGATCGCATCACCGATATATTTGTCGACGAAGCCGCCATGACTCTCGACGATCTCGGTCATCGCCGAAAGATAGACGTTCATAACCTGGACGAGCTGCGTGGGCGTCAGCCCCTCGGACAGCGCGGTGAACCCTGCGACGTCGGAGAACATCACGGTAATGTCGCGTTCCTCGCCGCCGAGCTCCGGCGGCGTATGCTCGGCCATCAGCCGGTCGACCATCACCGGGGCGAGATAGAGGCCGAAACTTTGCCGCAGGAGCCGCTTGTCCTTGTCGGCGACCGCGAAGCGGTAGCCCTGCAGGGCTGCCCCCGCGGCGGCGGCCGCGACGAGCGCGGTGAGGAACGGCCA
>VGEV01000048.1 GCA_016869175.1 Alphaproteobacteria bacterium | reverse complement strand
CGGCCTGGGCCAGTACCATCACCCCGCCGTCGGAGCTGATGCGCCCGCCGTCGAACGACGCGCTCATCTTCTTGCGCCCGACGCTTGGCAAATCGCAGGAGCGTTCTCTATCGTCGGCCATGGCGGGCGTGGCGCCTCCCTGCTCTCGTGAAGGACCGGCTTAGACAACCAAATCCTGAACGAAATCAGTGAGCTATGCTACACCCGCCGCACCGATACGGCCCGCGCCACGAATAATCCAGGCTAGTGGATCGGCCCAAACGCATGCTGCCCATCCGTTTGGGCAGTCGATCCACTGCATCAATGGGTTAGTGGTTCGATGCCGACGCTTGGTTCCCAAGCGTCGGCATCGAACCACTAGTTGTCAGCGCGGGGCATCCAGGGGATAAGGCCGAACTCGACCCCTTCCTCGCTCAAGTTCTCGGCTTCCTCCTTGGAGGCTTCGCCGTAGATACCTCGCTTTTCGGTCTCGCCATGATGGATTTTCAGCGCCTCTTCGGCGAACTTTTCGCCGACATAATCGCAATTCTCTTCCACTTGACGGCGAAATTCCGCCAACTTGCGATAGGCGTTCGCCGCCATTGCTTGCTCGCGCGCCTGGCGATCTTCCTTGGAACTGGTCACGGCCGGCGCCATCAGTGCTTTGTCACACGCGGTATCGCCGCAGACCGGACAGGTGATCTGCTGGCGTTTCTTCTGTCGTTCGTATTCTTTGCTGTCGCGGAACCACGCCTCGAACACGTGCGCGTTCCCGCAACGCAGATCGAACACAATCATCGCGTCGCCTGCTCCGCCGGCCGGTGCTCCACCCTATTGCCTATGCCACAATAGGTGAACCTTTGACTATAAGGGTATTGCGGTGCCGCCAGACAAGCCCGGCCCAGAACTGGACACGCCCTCGCCCTGGATCGTCCGCTTCCTGGCATTGGCGCGGCCCGGGGGCAGCCTGCTGGACCTAGCGGCGGGCAGCGGCCGGCATAGCCGGCTGGCCGCCGCGCTGGGCTTCCGGGTGACGGCGGTCGACCGGGACATCGCCGGGCTGGCCGGGGTCGAAGCGATCCAAGCGGACCTGGAAGTGGCGCCTTGGCCCTGCCCGGACCGCCGGTTCGACGCCATCGTGGTGACCAACTACCTCCACCGGCCACTCTTGCCGCTGTTGGCGCGAAGCCTGGAGCCGGCAGGGGTGCTGCTCTACGAGACCTTTGCGCAAGGCAACGAGCGTTTCGGCCGGCCAAGCAATCCGGATTTTCTGCTGCGGCCAGGCGAATTGCTGCACACCTTCGCTTCGCGGCTCCTGGTTGTTGCCTACGAGCACGGCGTCGACAGGCGGCCGCGCCCGGCCGTGCGCCAGCGTATCGCCGCCATCCAGTCCGACACACCGGTGCCGTTGCCATGATCGACACGCCGCGGCTGCGGCTGCTGCCGCTGGACGAAGCCGACCGCGAGCCGTTGGCGCGCCTGTTCGCCGATCCGGAAGTGACTCGATTCCTGCCGCAACTGGCGGCGGCGAACCTGGACGCCGCCCGGGCGCTGGCGAGCCAGCGAATCGAACGATATGCCGCCCAGTGGCGCACACAGGGGCTCGCGCCCTGGGCTCTGCGGCTACGCCAAGATGGAGCGTTGGTCGGCTGGTGCGGCCTGCGCGCGACGCCAGAATTCGACGCCGTGGAGATGGTCTGGTTGGTCGCCCGGGCCCATTGGGGCCGCGGGCTGGCCGCCGAGGCGGCGCGCGCCGCGCTTGACTATGGCTTCATGCGGCGCGGCCTGCCGCGGCTGATCGCACTCATCTTGCCAGGCAACAGCGCCTCGGTGCGACTGGCGGAGCGACTGGGCATGCGCTACGAGCGACACGTACCGGTCAATTACCTGGGCGGCGGCGCCGCGCAATTGTTCCGCCTGACGCGGACCGACTATCTCGCCTCACTCGGCGGCGCGCGCTGAGGCGCCAAGCGGCGGTGGCGGCGCGATCGGCCGGTCGTGCCGCAAGGACGGCACGCGACCGCGCGCCTCGGCGACGCGGTCCAGGTCGATCTCCGCCAGGCTGACTCCGACGCCGGTGCCGGCATCGCTCAGCACCTCGCCCCAAGGCGCCACCACCAGCGAGTGGCCGTAGGTCTTGCGGCCGCCGGCATGGCTGCCGGTCTGCGCCGGCGCCAGTACGAAGCAGCCCGTCTCGATCGCCCGGGCCCGCAGCAGCACGTGCCAGTGCGCTTCGCCGGTCGGCACGGTGAACGAGGAGGGAATGCTGAGAATGTCGGCGCCGGCCTGCGCCAGCAGGCGATAGAGATGCGGAAAGCGCAGGTCGTAGCAGACCGTCAGGCCCATCACCGCCCAAGGCAGCCGCGCCAGCCTGGCCGCGTCGCCGGGGCGGAAGGTGCGGCTTTCCCGGTAGCTCTCGCCGCTCGGCAGGTCGACATCGAACATGTGCACCTTGTCGACCTTGGCCGCCACCTCGCCCGAAGGCGCGAACAGATAGGAGCGGTTGGCCAGCCGTTCCTCGCCCTCCAGCCTGATGTGCAACGAGCCAGCCAGCAGCCAGGCGCCGGTCTCCCGGGCCAGCGCGGCGAAATGCGGAATTGCCGGATGCTCGCCCTCCAGCCGCGAAGCGGCGCGGGTCTCCGCGGCATTGCCGCCAATGAAGGCGACGTTTTCCGGCGTGGCGATCAGTTCGGCACCGCCCTCGCGCGCCTCGCGCGCCAGCGCGGCAACCGTCCGCAAGTTAGCCGCCATATCGTTGCTGGCACTGACCTGCAGACAAGCGAGGGTGAATTTCGCCATGGCGGACCGCCTTCAATCGGCCTTGAGCAGCGCGTCGAGCTTGCCCGACCGTTCCAGCGCATAGAGGTCGTCGCAGCCGCCGACATGCCGACTGCCGATGAAGATCTGCGGCACGGTGCGCCGGCCGGGCGCGCGTCTTGTCAACTCCTCGCGGCCGCCTGGGGTCACTTCGATGTCGATCTCGTCAAACGCCGCCCCCTTGCGCTGCAACAGATCCTTGGCGCGATAGCAATAGGGGCAGAGGCCGGTCGTGTAGATGGTGATCTTGGGCATGGCTCGGTCTCGTTGCGCTCGCAGGCTCATATCTAGTGGCCCGCCATCGGCCTGACAACGCGGGCCAGCGTCAGGACGTCGACCGCCCGGGCGCCGGACCGTAGCAGGGCACGGGCGCAAGCCTCGACCGTGGCGCCGGTGGTCAGCACGTCGTCGACCAGCAGTACGCGGCGCCCGGCCACCATGTCGCAGTGGCGCGGGCGGACGCGGAAGGCGCCGGCGACATTGCGGCGGCGTTCGGTGCGGCTCATCCGCCCCTGGCTGGGCGTCCAGCGGCGGCGCTGCAACAGGTCGGCGCGGTGCGGCAGGCCGCCCAGCCTGGCCAATGCCGCCGACAGCAGCGCTGCCTGATTGTACCGGCGCGCCAGCAGCCGCCAGCGGTGCAGCGGCACCGGCGCCAGCAGTTCGGCCTCCGCCAGCAGGTCCGCACCGGCCCGCGCCAGCCAGGGCGCGAAGGCCGGCGCCGCATGCGTGCGGTCGGCATGCTTGAAGGCCAGCACCAGGCCGCGGCTGGCGTCGTCATAGACGAAGGCGGCACGCGCCCGGGCAAAACTGGGCGGCCTGGCGAGACAGGCCGCGCACCGTGCGCCCCCGCCCTCGTCATAGGCAAAGGGAAAGCCGCAGCAAGCGCAGCAAGGTGGCGCCAGGAAACGGATTGCTCGCCAGCAGGGCGCGCAGAGCTGCCCCTGCCGATCGACCTCGCCGCCGCAGGCAAGACAACGCGCCGGCAGCACCAGGTCGAGCGCCAAGCCGCCGACCCGGCGCAATCCGGCAAGCATTTCGAGCGCCGACATGGGGTCAAGTTTCCGCTGCACAGCCAGCCGACGCAACCGCCGTTGCGCTGGTGCATTTGCCGGCGCCAAGATGGTCGCCAGCTAGTGTGGCGGATTTGCAGTTCCTCTATCCTGGCGGCCGACGCGGTGAGGAACTTCAAATCCAAAGCCACACTAGAACTATAGGATTGCTGGTGTCCCTTTGATTCCGAAGTTCGCATGGGAGTGGCCGCATGGACCTGCGAACTTCGGAATCGGGACACCAGGGGGGAACGCATGGCGATGGATGGATATGCCGGCCTGGACGCGATGGCGCAGGCCGATCTGGTGAAACGCGGCCAGGCGACGCCGGCCGAACTGGCGGAAGCGGCGATTGCCCGCATCGAACGGCTGGACGGCAAGCTGAACGCCGTGGTGCGCAAGATGTATGAGGAAGGCCGCGCCGAGGCCGGCAACCCGCCGGCCGGGCCGTTTCGCGGCGTGCCGTTCCTGATCAAGGACATCTCCATCAACTACAAGGGTGTGCCGACGACCGCGGCGTCCAAGCTGGGGCCGCTCGGCCCGCCACAGCGCGACAGCGAGTTGATGGCGCGCTATCGACGGGCTGGCCTAGTGACGCTCGGCAAGACCAATCTCGGCGAGTTCGGCTCGTTGCCCACCTCGGAATCGGCGATGTTCGGACCCTGCCTCTCGCCGTGGAACACCGAAACCATAGCCGGCGGCTCCTCGGGCGGCGCGGCGGCCGCGGTGGCCGCCCGCCTGGTACCCGTGGCGCAGGGCGGCGACGGCGCCGGCTCGATCCGCATCCCGGCCTCTTGCAGTGGCGTTTATGGCCTGAAGCCGACCCGCGGCCGCATTACCTTCGGCCCCGAACTGGGCGAGGCCATCGGCGGCATCACCAACGCGCATGTGCTGTCCTGGAGCGTGCGCGACAGCGCCGCCGTCCTGGATGCGACCGAAGGGCCGATGCCGGGCGACCCCTATTGGGCCGAGCGGCCGAAGCGACCCTATCTGCACGATGTCGGCGCCGAACCGGGCCGGCTACGCATTGCCTTTACCGCGCATTCGATGATCGGCACCAAGCTGCATGCCGACTGCGTGGCGGCCGTCAAGGACGCGGCGAAACTGTGCGAGAGCCTGGGGCATGTCGTGGAGGAAGCGGCGCCGCCACTCAACGCCGAGGAGTACGACCGCATCTACCGCCGCTTCTGGCCGCTGATCGGGGCCATGGGCATTACCCGCGGCGCCCGGGCGCGTGGCCAGCATTGGGCCAACCCGGCCGATCTGGAGCCGTTCAATGCCTGGCTCTACGAGCAGGCGCGCCAGATCAATGTCATCGACTATTACCTCGACCTCTGCTGGTTCCACGCCATGGCGCGGGACTTTGCCCGTTTCCTGACCGGCTACGATCTCTGGCTGACGCCGACGCTCGGCTTTCCGCCGCCGGGCCTCGGCCATTTCGATGCCGGCAAGCTGGGCGGCAAGGTGGTGATGGATCGCTTCATGGAATTCCTGCCGTTCACCCCGTTCTGCAACATGACCGGCCAGCCGGCGGCCAGCATCCCGCTCTACTGGAACGCCGCCGGTCTGCCGATCGGCGTGCATCTGGTGGGCCAGGCGGGCGACGAGGCGACGATCTTCAAACTGTCGGGGCAATTGGAGCGGGCGCGGCCCTGGGCTGGCCGCATACCAGCGGTCTCGGCACTCAACTAGCGCGGCGTCCGATCAGAGGGCATCGCGCGCCGCGATCCCCTCTGATCGGCGCCGACCGCGCCGCGATCATGGTGGCGGGGCAATGGCTTATGATGAAGCGGACCCCGCCGGTTCAATTGGAACGGCAATTGCCCTAAGGGTGGCGGCACAAGTGTCGTGCCGGCCGGGCGCTTGATCGGCCGCCGGTTCCTGCCCCAACTCCCTGTCGTCTGTGCAACCAGAAAACGGAGGCTTGCGTGTCATTGGAGCAACAGCTGGCCGCCATCCGCGAGGCGGCGGCGAAACGCGTACCACCCGAACGGCGTGCCGTCATGCAACGGGCGACCGCGGACTTGCGCGCGTCCGGCATCATGCAGGGCGTGCTGAAGGTGGGCGACCGGATGCCGGACTTCAGCCTGCTCAACGCCGCCGGGACGCCGGTTTCTTCCGCCGCCCTGCTGGCCAAGGGGCCGCTCGTCGTCAGCACGTTCCGCGGCAGCTGGTGACCCTATTGCAATGCAGAGCTGTATGCTTTGCAGGGCATTCTTGGGAAGCTGCAAGCGGCCGGCGGCAATTTGGTGGCGATTTCGCCGCAGCGGGCCGAGCATAGCCAGGGCCAGATCGACAAGCACAAGCTCGGCTTCGACATCCTGAGCGATCACGGCAATACCGTGGCCGCGCGCTTCGGTTTGCGCTTCGTTCTGCCGGACGACCTGCGTGGTGCCTACCTCAACTTCGGTATCGACCTCGCCAAGCACAACGGCGAGCCGAGCTGGACGCTGGCCATGCCGGCGCGCTTCCTGGTCGATCGCCAGGGCATCGTGCGCGCGGCCGATGTCGATCCCGACTACACCCGCCGGCCGGAACCGGACAAGACCCTGGCCGACCTGGCGGCCCTGACCTGAGCCGGGACGGGCGATGCGCGCGCATCGCCCGTGGCCCGCTTGACCGGCAAGGGGCTTGCACCCATGCTGACGGGCCTATCGGCTTGGCCGGGGAGGTTTTTCGCGATGACCGCCAGAAGCAGTGCCGCGCAACCGGATTTCAGCGCCGGCTGTGCCTTTATGGACGGCGCCTTCATGCCGATCGCCGAATGCAAGATCTCGGTGCTGGACTGGGGCATGATCCGCTCGGACTGCACCTATGACGTGGCGCATGTCTGGAAGGGCCGCTTTTTCCGCCTGGACAAGCATCTCGACCGCTTCCTGCGCGGCGTCGAGAAGCTGCGCATGCAGCTGCCGTTCGACCGGGCGAAGCTGGAAGACGTATTGAGCGAGTGCGTGCGCCGCACCGGCCTCGACGATGTCTATGTCTCGATGACCTGCACGCGCGGGCGGCCGCCGGCCGGCGTGCGCGACCCCCGCCAGGCCAAGAACACCTTCTATTGCTTCGCCATTCCGTTTGTCTGGCTGGCCACCTTGCCGCAGCAGGAGGCCGGGCTGCACCTGCATGTCAGCAGCATTCCGCGCATCGCGCCGGAATCGGTCGACCCCACGGTGAAGAACTACCACTGGCTGGACATGGAGATGAGCCTGTTCGAGGCCTACGAGAACGACGCCAATTTCGTTGTGCTGACCGACGGTGCCGGCAACATCACCGAGGGTCCGGGCTACAACATCTTCACCTACAACAACGGCCGCTGGGCGACGCCTGATCGCGGCGTGCTGGAAGGCATCAGTCGGCAGACCGTGCTGGATCTGTGCCGCGAACTCAACGTCTCGGCGCAAGCGGGCCAGCTGACCGAGACCGCCTTGCGCAACGCCGAGGAGATCCTGCTCACCTCCACCGCCGGCGGCGTGATGCCGGTGACCAAGCTGGACGGCAAGCCGGTCGGCAACGGCACGCCCGGGCCGGCGACCACCCGGCTGCGCCAGCTCTATTGGCAGAAACACGGCGACCCTGGCTGGTCCAGCCCGGTCAAGGCGGCCTAGCGGGCGGACAAACATGAACGGCAGCCGCGCGGGCGCGCTGGCCCGGGCGATGGACTATTTCGACCGGGGTGGCTTCGTCGCCGACCTGGCCCGGCGCGTCGCCATCCCGTCCGCGAGCCAGGAACCGGAGCGCGCGCCGGCCCTGGTCGCCTACCTGGCGGAAGAATGGCAGCCCTGGCTGGTCGAGCGCGGCTACAGCGTGACGCTCCACGACAACCCGGTGGCCGGCTACGGGCCGTTCCTGATCGGCCGCCGGCTGGAGGACGCCGCCCGGCCGACCGTGCTGACCTATGGTCATGGCGACGTGATCCGCGGCCAGGACGAGCAATGGAGCAATGGCCGCTCGCCCTGGCGGCTGTCGGTCGAGGGGGAGCGGTTCTATGGCCGCGGCACCGCCGACAACAAGGGCCAGCACAGCATCAATCTGGCGGCGATCGACGCGGTGCTGGACGAGCGCGGGCGGCTCGGCTTCAACTCCACCATCCTGATCGAGATGGGCGAGGAAACCGGCTCGCCGGGCCTGGCGGAGTTCTGCCGGCGCCATCGCGAGACGCTGGCGGCCGACCTGTTGCTGGCCTCCGACGGGCCGCGCATCGAGCCGGCCCGCGCCACCGTCTTCGGCGGCACGCGCGGCACCATCAACTTCAGCCTGACGCTGGATTGTCGCGAAGGCGCGCACCATTCCGGCAATTGGGGCGGGCTGCTCGCCAACCCCGGCATCGTGCTGGCGCATGCCCTGGCCGCGATCGCCGACCGGCGCGGCCAGATCGCGGTGCCGGAATGGCGGCCGGCGAGCCTGAGCAACAGTGTGCGCATGGCGCTGGCCGACGCCCAGGTCGATGGCGGCGCGGACGGTCCGGCCATCGATCGCGACTGGGGCGAAGCGTCGCTGACGCCGGCCGAACGCGTGTTTGGCTGGAACAGCTTCGAGGTGCTGGCCTTCCGCACCGGCAATCCCGAGCGCCCGGTCAATGCGATCCCGCCCAGCGCGGTGGCGCATTGCCAGTTGCGTTTCGTCGTCGGCACCGATCCCGACGACATCCTGCCCGCCTTGCGCCGGCATCTCGACCGGCACGGCTTCCGGCAGGTGACGCTGGCCCCGGCCAAGGAACCGATGATGCGAGCAACCCGGCTCGACCCCGACAATCCCTGGGCGCGCTGGGCCGCCCGCTCGATCGCCGGCACGACCGGCCAGCCGCCGGCCCTGCTGCCCAATCTCGGCGGCTCGTTGCCCAATGACGTGTTCGCCGAACTGATCGGCATGCCAACCATCTGGGTGCCGCATTCCTATGCCGCCTGTTCGCAGCATGCGCCGGACGAACACTTGCTGGTGCCCATCGCGCGCGAAGGACTTGGCATCATGACAGGGCTGTTCTGGGATCTGGGCGAGGCCGGCACGCCGCTCGCCCGCCACGAGGGAGAAACGCCATGATCGGCGAATGGGTCTATGTCAACGGCGAGTTCGCGAAGAAGGACGAGGCCAAGGTCTCGGTGTTCGATCATGCCTTCGTCTATGGCGACGGCATATTCGAGGGGTTGCAGGCGGTGAATGGTGGGGTGTTCAAGCTGGACCGCCATATCGAGCGCTTCTACCGCTCAGCCCGCTACATGGAAATCACCATGCCGCTCAGCCCCGAAGCGATGACCGCGGCGATTCTGGAGACCGCACGCCGCAACGGCCTGCGCGACGGCTACATGCGGCCCATGGTGTCGCGCGGCGTCGGCCCCATGGGCATCCGCAACATGGCGCAACTGAGCGCGGCCACGGTCGTCATCGTGGCCCAGCACGAGCGGATCGAGGACCGCAAGGCGGCCTTCGAGAAGGGCATCCGCGCGCATATCGCCTCGATCCGCCGGGTGCCTTCCGAATGCCTCGATTCCCGCGTCAAGAGCGCCAACTACATCAACAACATCATGGCCTACCTGGAAGCCAAGCACGCCGGCTACGACACCGCCATCCTGCTGGACATGCAAGGCAACGTGGCCGAAGGCTATGGCAATAACGTGTTCGCGGTGGATGGCGGCGCGCTGCTCACGCCGCCGGTCGGCAACATCCTGGCCGGCATCACGCGCGAAGCCGTAATGGAACTGGCCAAGGGAATGAACCTGCCGACCGAGGTCCGGCCGATGACCGTGTACGACCTGGTCACCGCGGAGGAGGTGTTCGACAGCGCCTCGATGTCGGAACTGACGCCGATCGTCGATGTCGACGGCCGGCGGATCGGCGACGGCCGGCCGGGGCCGGTGACCAAGCGCCTGCACCGTGCCTTGCGCGAACTGATGGAAAGCGGCCGACAGTCGGCCGCCATCTTCAACGCCTGAGCGGCCCCCGCCTCAGCCGCTGCGGCAGTCGAGCGCACCGGAGTCGTGCACCGTGACATGCCAGCCGGGCGGCACGATGGTGGTGCCGCCCGCCTCCTCGACAATCGCCGGACCTTGGAAGGCGAAGCCGACCGGCAGCCGCGCCCGGTCGTGGATCGGGCAGTCGGTCCAGCCGTTGGCGAACCACACCCGGCGCCGCTCCAACAGCGGTTCGCCCTTGCCGTCGGGCGTGAAATCGAGGCGGGGCTTGTCGATCAGCCCGCGCGAGACGAGGCGCAGGTTGACGATCTCGGCATCGTTCGCCTCGTCGACATAACCGAAGGTCTCGTTGTGCCGGGCATCGAAGGCATGCCGCAACGGCTCCCAGCCCTGGTAGCTCGGCAGCCACGGCACCGTCAGCGTGAAGGACTGCCCGGAATAGCGCATGTCGGCGGCGAACTCGTGGCTCTGGCGCTCGGGCGGGTCGCCCTCCGCCACCAGAAGCGCGGTCGCCTCCGCCTGCATGCGCGCCATCGCCGTCTTGAACTCCTCGACTTTGAGCGTGCCCAGCTTGCCGCCCCAAGCCAGGACGCTGTCGCGACGGTGGTCGGAGAGCAGCTGGCCCAAGGCCGACAGATGGCCCGGATAACGGGGCACGATGGCCCGGCCGATGGCCAGTTCGTCGGCCACCATCAGGACGTGCATCGGCCCAGCGCCGCCGAAGCCGACCAGCGTGAAGGCGCGCGGATCGAAGCCGCGATGCACCGAGACCTCGCGTACCGCGCCGGCCATCTTGGCGACCGCGACATGCAGCACGCCGTCGGCCAGACGTACGATGTCGTCGGTGCCGATCCGCTCGGCGACCCGGCGGAAGGCCTGCTCGGCCAAGCCCCGATTCAACACCAACCCGCCCGCCAGCGGCCGGTCGGTCGGCAGCCGGCCGAGCAGCAGGTTGGCGTCCGAGATCGTGGCCTCGGTCCCGCCGCGGCCATAGCAGGCGGGACCCGGCACGGCGCCGGCGCTCTGCGGCCCGACTTCCAGCGTGCCGTCGGGCTGCACCCAGACGATGCTGCCGCCACCGGCCCCGATGGTGTGGATGTCGAGCTGCGGCACCTGCAGCGGATAGGCGTCGATCCGGTTGGCGTGGCTGATGCGCGGCCGCAGGCCGTGGATCAACGCCACGTCCGTGCTGGTGCCGCCCATGTCGAAGGTGATGCAGTCCTTGATGCCGGCCATGTCGGCGACCCGCAGCGAGCCAACCACGCCGCCGACCGGGCCCGACAGGAAGGTGCCGACGACGAAATCCGCGGCCTTGGCGAGCGTCATCGAACCGCCGTTGGAGCCCATGATGTTGACCGGCGCGCTCACGCCGTTGGCTTGCAGCTCGGCCGTCAGCGTACCGAGATAGCCGCGCAGCACCGGTGTCAGATAGGCGTTCAGCACCGCGGTCGAGAAGCGCTCGAACTCGCCGCGCTCCTTGACCACGGCAGCGGACTCGCAAACCGGCATTTTCGGCAGCAACGCGCGCAGGGCGGCGCCCGCCTGCCGTTCGCTGGCGTCGTTGCGATAGGCGTTGAGAAAGCAGACCGCCAGCGTCTCGACGCCGCGCTCCTTGAGCCCCCTGGCAACGGCAGCGAAATCGAAGCCGTCGAGCGGCTTCTCGATGCTGCCGTCGGCCAGCACCCGTTCCGGCACCTCGAACCGGCAATCGCGGTCCGCCAGCGGCTGAGTACGCTGGAACTTCGTGTCGAACAGGCCGCCGACCAGCCGCTGCGTGCGGCCCACTTCGATGATGTCGCGGAACCCCTCGGTCGTCACCACGCCGGTCTTGGCGCCCTTGCGTTCCAGCAGCGCGTTGGTAGCGATTGTCGTGCCGTGCACGAACGCGGCGATGTCGGCAAAGGCGATGCCGAGCTGCTGCAGCGCCTGCAATACGCCGCGCCACTGGCTGCCCGGAATCGACGGCACCTTGGCCGACAGCAGGCTGGACGTGCCGCTCTCATAGCAGAGCACGTCGGTGAAGGTACCGCCGACGTCAATGCCGACGGTATAACGCTTGGCGCTCATCGCTTCTCCCCTTAGGCCGCCGGAGCCGCGCTGACCGCGCGCAGTTGGAGCCTCTGGCCCGGCATCACGTTCAGCGCCTGCAAGCCCGAGGGACCCAGCCGCAAGGCGCCGTTCTTGCCGCGGTTGATCTTCGCCCAGCCGCGCAAGGGCGGCCCGCCGTCCGCCACCAGTTCGACCAGCGCCCCGGCCTTGACGCCCAGGCTCTTGGCGACGCCAACCGGCACCAGGAATTGCCGGCGCGGTCCGTCGAACAATTCCTCGTTGGCCGGCTCGACCGCCACCGTGACGCGGGCGGCACGCAAGGCCGCGCGCAACCTCTCGGTATCGGGGCCAAGGGTGCCGTCCGCGGCCACGTCGACGCCAAAGCGCTCGCGCGCCTGCATGGCGCTCAGATAGCCGAAGCGCACGTCCCGCTGCACGCGGACCGGGTCCCGCTCCAGCGGGTCGCCCCAGCCGCCGCCGCCCGAAGACTGCTCGCGCACGATGTCGCCTTGCCGCAACGGGAAGCCGGAGATCTTGCCCGGCACCGGCGAGGGCTCCACCACCTGGCCGTCGCGCACCACCACGAACCGATTGCCGGCACCGTTCGCGCCGCCATGCACGCCATAGGGCGGGATCACATTCTTGTCGGAAATGACCGAAAGCTGGCCCCGCTCGGCCAGCACGCGGATCTCGTTCAGCATGCCAAGGCCGCCGCGGTGCTTACCATCGCCGCAGCTTCCCTCGCGCAGGCCGCGCCGCTCGACCTTGAGCGGATAGGCGGTCTCGATCACCTCGGCGGCATGCACCGAGCTGAAATCGCCCTCCGAATAGAAGCGCATGGCGTGGTTGCCGTCGTTGTCCTGGGTGGCGCCGGTGCCGCCGGCGGGCCATTCGTAGAGCAGGAAGATGCCTTGGCCGCTGGGATTGGGGCCGGAAATGTAGGTGTGGTTGGCGCAGCCCTTGTGATCGCCGATCATCATGTCCGGCACCGCCCGACCCATGGCGCCGGCGGTGACCGCATCCAGCAGGTGTTTCACTTCCGCCATGCCGCCACAGGGCGCCGGATAGCGGGCATTCATGAAGCTGCCTTCCGGCGCGATCACCGTGATCGGTTGGAACGAGCCGTGGTTGATCGGCGTCTTCGGATCGAGGAACGACTTGACCACCGTGCCGACCGAGTTGATCGCCATCGACGGCCCGACATTGGTCGGGCCCATGGTCTGCGGCGAGGAGCCGGTGAAATCGGCGATGATCGCGTCGCCCTTGATGGTCAGTTTGAGCCGGGCCAGCAGCGGTTCGGCGGTGGGGCCGTTACTCTCGATATAGCCTTCGTTGTAGTAGGTACCGTCGGGGATCTGCGCGATCTTGGCCCGCATCTGCCGCTCCGAGCGGCGGATCAGCTCCTCGACGCCGTCCAACAGCGACTGCCCGCCGAAGCGGTTGAACAACCGGCCCAGATGCTCGGCCGCCTTCTTGGCCGTGCCGATCATGGTGTTGAAATCGCCGATCCGCTCCGAGGGCGTGCGCATGTTGTCGAACAGCATGCGCAAATAGGCCTCGTTCATGCGGCCCTTGTCGCAAATTCGGGTCGGCGTGATGCGGATGCCTTCCTGGATGATCTCGGTGACGCGGCCGGAGATGCTGCCGGGCGTCATGCCGCCGACATCGCTCCAATGGCAGCGGACGGCGGGGAACAGCACCGGCTTGCCGGCATGGAACACCGGGTAGAGCAGCAGGATGTCGTTGAGATGCGTGCCGCCGGTATAGGGGTCGTTGTGCAGGAAGATGTCGCCTTCGTGGATGTCGCCGGCAAAGGCGCGCGCCACCTCCCGCGTCGAATAGGGCACGGCGAAGATGTGGATCGGATGGTCCGCCAGGGACTGCGCCACCTGCCGGCCGTCGGCCGCCATCAGCGCGCAGGAGAAATCGTGCCCCTCATAGATCACCGAGGAGTAGGACGAATGGATGACATTCGCCCGCATCTCGTTGACCACCGCGATCAGCGACTCGCGGATCAATTCCAGCCGCACCAGTTCGTTCATCGCCGCCCCCGGGATCAGCAGACCGACAAATCCTAGCAGAAACACAGGCCGGGAGAACCCTGACCGCAGCATGCCTGCCGCTAGCCGCCGACGATCCGTGGCAAGATGCGGGGCGCGCGCGCCAGCCAGGGGAGCCGACATGCCGATCGCGATTGCCTTGATCAATCCGGGCGAGATGGGCGCCGCCATCGGCGGCTGTCTTGCCGGCCTTGGCCATCGCGTGCTGTGGGCCTCGGAGGGCCGCACAGCGAGCACGCGGGCCCGGGCCAAGGCGGCGGGCCTGGACGATGCGGGCACGCTTGCCCAGGCGGTCGGCGCGGCCGAACTCGTGCTGTCGGTCTGCCCACCGCACAACGCGCCCGAGGTGGCGGAAGGCGTGGCACGCCTTGGCTATCGCGGGCTCTACGTCGACGCCAATGCGGTCTCGCCGGCGACCGCGCGCGCGATCGCCGACAGGGTTGAAAGGGCGGGCGGGCGTTTCGTCGACGGCGGCATCATCGGCCCACCGCCCTCGGCCAGCACTCGCTGCGTGCTCTATCTGTCCGGCCCGCTGGCGGCGGAGTTGAGCGCAAGGCTGTCCGGTTCGCATCTGCTGGTGGAAACCGTCAGCGGACCGATCGGTGCCGCCTCGGCGCTCAAGATGTGCTACGCCGCCTGGAGCAAGGGCACGATCGCGCTGCTGGCCGATATCCGCGCGCTGGCCCAGGCGGAGGGCGTGGAACCGGCGCTTCTGGCCGAATGGCAGGCCTCGCAGAGCGAGGTCGCGCGCCGTTTCGCCTCGGTCACCGGCAGTGCCCGCAAGGCTTGGCGCTGGATCGGCGAGATGCAGGAAATTGCCGCCAGCTTCGCCGCCGCCGGCCTGCCCGATGGCTTCCACCGCGCGGCCGAGGAAATCTACCGCCGCCAGGCAGGGTTCAAGGACGGCGCCGAGCCGCCGGCTATGGAAGCCGTCCTGCGCGCGCTGCGCCGGCGCGACTGAAGCCGCTTCAGCCTTGTCGCAGCCGCTCGGCGCGCAGCACGATGCCGGCCGCCTCGCGGTCCCAGGTATCGGCCGTGACGCCGGCCTTGCGCAGTTCCGCCTTCTGGATCTTGGTGGTCGGCGTCTTCGGCAGTTCCGGCAAGATGCGCACATAGCGCGGCACCATGAAATGCGCCATGCGCGGGCGCAGGAACTCGATCAGTTGCCGGGGATCGATGATGCGGCCGGGCTTGGCCGCCAGCACCGCCATCACCTCGTCCTCGCCATGCTGGCTCGGCACCGGAATGGCGGCGCATTCCTGCACGTCGGGATGCTCGTTGAGTACCGCCTCGACCTCAAAGGATGAGATGTTCTCGCCGCGCCGACGGATGGCATCCTTGGTGCGGTCGACGAAGTGGTAGTTGCCCTCGACATCGCGGCGCATGGCATCGCCGGTATGGAACCAGCCGTTGCGCCAGGCGCGCGCGGTTGCCTCGGCCGCGCCGTTATAGCCGTGGTTGAGCGCCCAGGGCGCGTCCGGGCGAATGATCAATTCGCCGACCTGTCCCGGCGCCACTTCCAGGTCGTTCTCGTCGACCAGGCGCAGCTCGAAACCGGCGCGCGGCCGGCCGCACAGCCCCGCCACCACCGGGTTGGCGCCGGAGATGAGCGGCGTTGCAATCTCGGTCATGTTGTAGATGGTGTAGACCTCGACGCCGAAACGCCGACCGAAGGCCGGGCTGTCGGCGGTGAACGGCACGATGAACACGGTCTTCAAGGGATGCTCGCGGTCCGCCGGGTCGGGCGGCGCCTTCAACAGGAAGCTGCCCATCACCCCCAAGAGGAAAACGATGCTGCTGCCCGACTCCCTGACCGTGCGCCAGAAGCGGTCGGTGCGGAAGCCGTCGGTCATGGCGATCGACCCGCCCCGGCACAGCATGGAATAGGCGATGAAACAGCCGCCGATATGGAAGAACGGCATGGTGATGAGGAAGCGGTCGCCATCCTTGACGCAGTACCAGGCGTCCCTGTTCATCGAGCCCCAGGCGTGCAAGTAGGACGACAGCACGCCCTTGGATGGCCCGGTGGTGCCGGAGGTATAGACGATCGACTGGGTATCCCACGGCCTGATGGGCCGTTCCGGCGGCAGCGGCTCGCCCGCCTTGGCCAGGCAGTCGGCGAGGGCGCGCTGCTGCAAGCCGGCGATGGCCGGCGCCGGCGGGCCGACCACCAGCGCTTGCCGCAGGCTCGCCAATGGCACTTCCGCCAGCCGCGGCAGCAGGTCGCCGTGCGCCACGATCAACGCGGCCCCGGCATTGCCAATGACATGCGCGAGCAATTGCCCGCGATAGGCGGTGTTGATCGGCACATAGACCGCGCCGATATAGCCCAGCGCGCAAAAGCACAGCAGGTTTTCCGGCCCGTTCGGCAGCCAGACCACCACGTGGCTGCCCTGCCGCACCCCCGCCGCCTGCAGCGCCGCCGCCAGATTCCGCGTGCGCGCCAACAGCTCGCCATAGCTCCATTCGCCGCCGTCCTCGAACCGCGCATAGACGGCATCGGGCCGCTTCGCCGCCCAGCCTTCCAGCACGTAGCGCAAGACGCAGACTTCGGCCGCCGGCACGCGCGGGTCCGACCAATCCGCCATGCTCGCCTCCCTGCCTCAGCCGATGCGGGCGCCCATGCCGCCGTCCACCGGCAGCAGCGCGCCGGTGATGAACTGCGCCTCGTCGGAGGCCAGGAACAGCGAGGCGTTGGCGGTGTCCCAGGCGGTGCCCATGCGGCCCCGCAGCGGCACCTTGGCGTTGCGCTCGTCCCTGACCGACTGGCGCGAGCGGCCCTCGACCTTGGCGCGATATTCGATGGCGATGGGCGTGTCCATCAGGCCGGGCATGATCACGTTCACCCGAACGCCGTGCTTGGCATAGGCCAGCGCCACGGAATGGCAGAAGGCGTTCATCGCCGCCTTGGAAGTCTTGTAGGCCAGCCGATCGACCGAGCAGACGGCGAAGATCGACGAGATGGCCGTGATCGCGCCGCTCGCCTGCTGACGCATGATCGGCAGCACCAGGCGGCTCACGCGATAAAGCCCCTTGACGTTGACATCCATCACCCGGTCCCACACCTGCTCCGGCAGCACCGTCGGGTCGCCGTCCTGGCCCTCGCCATGGATGCCGACATTGTATTGCAGCACGTCGATGCGGCCATGGCGCTGCATGCAGGCGTCGACGAAGGCCTGGCAATCGGCGTTGCCGGAAACATCGCCGCGCAGCGCGACGCACTGGCCGCCGTCCTTGGCGATCAACGCCGCGGTTTCCTCGGCGGAAGCGAGGTCCCGGTCGACCGCCACCACCTTGGCGCCTTCGCGCGCGAACACCAGTGCGGTCGCCCGCCCGTTGCCGATGGTCTCGCCGGCGACCTGCCCGGCGCCGACCACCAGCGCCACCTTGTCCTTCAGCCGCATCGCCTCGTCCCCCGCCGCACTTGTGATGCGTGGCATGAGACGCCGACGCGGGCTGGCTTGTAAACCGCCGCTCGGCATGGCGGAATTGCCGGAATTGAGGACCAGCCATGTCGCGGGATCGGTTCGACTTGCCGGCAAGTAGCGAGAGCGCGGTGGCGCGGGCAGCCTATGACGAAGCGGTGGCGCTGCTGCTGACCGCCAACGCCGGCGCCGATGCGGCGTTAGGCGCAGCGCTTGCGGCCGATCCCGAGTTCGCGCTGGCGCATGCGGCGCAAGCCCGGCTCTACCAGTTGCAGGCCGAGCCGCGGGCGGCCCGTCAGGCGGCCGCGCGTGCCGTCGAACTGGCGGCGCGGGCCAGCGAACGCGAAAGCCGACATGCCCGCATCGTCGCCCTGGCGGTGAGCGGGCAGTCGGCGCAGGCCCTCGACGCCTTGCGCCAGCATGTGGGCGACTATTCGCGCGATGCGCTGGTGCTGTCGCTGGCACTGGGCGTCTATGGCTTGATCGCCTTCGGCGGCAGGCGCGAGCATCACCGCGAGCAGCGCGAACTGTTGCAAAGCCTGGCGCCGCACTGGGCGGAGGATGGCTGGTTTCTCGGCTATCTCGGCTGGTCGCAGGTGGAGACGGACGAGCCCGAGCGCGGCGCCGAGACCATCGGCCGGGCGCTTGCCCTGCTGCCGCGCAATGCCCATGCCGTGCATGCTTGCGCCCATGCCCATGTCGAACGCGGCACGGCGGAGGCCGGCCGGGCGTTGCTGGCCCATTGGCTGCCGGACTACCCGCGCGCGGGGCAATTGCACTGTCATCTCAATTGGCACTGGGCGCTGTGGGAGCTCGACGCCGGCGACCTGCCGGCCGCCTTGCGACGCTATGGCGAGGCCATTTGCCCGCGCCACTCGCTGGCCGCGCCGATGCCGACGCTGGCCGATGCCGCCTCGTTCCTCTGGCGCTGCCGCCTTTACGGCGTCCAATCGGAGCCGTTGCCCTGGCCGCAGGTCGTGGCGCTGACGCGCGAGACGTTTCCCCAGGCTGGCCTGGCATTCGCCGATTTGCACGCCGCGATGACCGAGGCGGCGAGCGGCGACATGACGGCGGCGGCGGCACGCGTCGCGGCGCTGGACGCACTCGTCGCCAGCGGAAAGTCGTGGCCGGCGGCGTGGTGCCGATGCTCTGTCGCGGCCTGATCGCCTATGCCGCGGGCGACCTCGCGGAGGCCATCGCGGCACTGGAGGCGGCGCTGTCCGAACTGCCGCGTGTCGGCGGCAGCCATGCGCAACGCGAGCTCTACGAGGATACGCTGATCGCGGCCCTGCTGGCCGCCGGGCGGCCGCAGCGAGCCCGTGTCCTGTTGGCCGCGCGCCTGTCGCGCCGGCCGCGCGCACGCGACAGCGCCTGGCTGGCGGACACCGCCTGACGATCCAGCGCGCCTTGTCAGCGCGCCGGCTGGAAGCCGCGCAGGTGGCGCAGCATGGCCTGCATTTCCTGCTCGCTCAAAATGCCTTCCCAGGGCGGCATCTGTTCGTCCAGCTTGAGTGCCGGGCCGCCCTTGCGAATGACCCGAAGGATGTTCTGGTCGGTCCGCTTCCGCGCATAGGCCGGGTCGGCGAAACTTGTCGGCTTCACCTTCAGGTCGGGCACATCCGGGCCGTCGCCGTGACCGCCTGCTCCATGGCAGCGGGCGCAATGGGTGTTGTAGAGTTCGGCCACATCGTCGGGCGGCGCCTCCTGGTCGGTTGGCTTCGCGGCAGGCTTGGCGGTGCCGAGCGGTACCAGCTTCCAGATCTGGCCGGTGGCTCTGCTGGCCGCGCCCAGCGTGCTCAACCACAGATCGCCGTCCGGCCCGGACACGATGGCGGTGATGCCGCGTTGCGCCACTTGCGTGCTGCGCCCCAGCAGTTCGGCCTTGTTCACCGGCCGGCCGGTCGCCGGTATCGCCATCACGCGGCCGGAATAGTTGTCGGCGAAGATGAATTTTCCACGCAGTGCCTGGTGCTTCTGGCCGCGATAGACCGTGCCGCCGATCACCGCCCGGTCGTTCGCGGTATGCGGATAGTGAAAGACGGGGCCTCGCTCCTTGCCCAGGATGCGTTCCGGCTTGGCCTTGCCGGTCGGCAGCACGCCCTCGATGTAGGGAAACTGGTAATTGCCGCCCTTCTCCAGGATGTTGACTTCCTCCCACTCGGTCGAGCCGACGTCGCTCGTCCACAATTTGCCGGTATCGGGATCGAAGGCGATGCGGAACGGGTTGCGCAGGCCGATCGCCCAGAACTCCTCCAGCGCGTCCGGCTGGCCGACGAACGGATTGTCGTTCGGGATGAAGTAATTGTCGGTCCTGTCGGAAAGCGGCTGGCGGGGCGGCGGATGGCTGATCGCACCGCCCTTGCGGTCGACGTCGAGACGCAACACGCCGCCCAGCAGGTCGCGGTCGATGCGCTGGTGATTGGGGATGTTGGTGGCCTCGCCGATCGCCAGGTAGAGGAAACGGTCGGGCCCGAACTCGACGCTGCCGCCATTGTGAAAGCCGCTGTTGTTGCGCCGGAACTCGATGAGCACGGTTTCCGAGGCCAGCCGGGCCGCCGGGTCGGCGGCCGCGAGATCGAAGCGCGAAAGGCGGTTGAGCTGCCGGCCGCCGGCCACGTCGGTGTAGTAGACGTAGATGTAGCCGGCGTTGGCGCCGGCCTGGCCGAATTCCGGGTGGTGGTCGAAGCCAAGCGCGCCGTTCTCGACATCGACCAGCCCCACCCGCTGGCTGAAGTCAAGCAGCAACTGCTTGTCCCGGCCGTCAGGGCCGACTCGCCACAGCCGGCCGGCACGTTCCAGGACATGGACCTGGGCCGCGCCGGCGGGAGGGAATTGCAGCATGATCGGTTGCAGGAATCGGGTGTCCGGCTAGGCCGCCTCGAGTTCCCAGTGTGCGCTGTCCTCGACGCTGAACAACATGCGCGTCTGGGTGACGAGGTTGGCGAAGTCGCGATTGACGACATAGAGCTTGGCCATCGCCGGCGGCAGCAGCGCGAACAACAGGGCAAGGATGGCCCAGGGCGAGCGCAATCCGGCCACCATGGCACTGGCGAGTTGGCCCAACAGCGGCAAGGGATTGCCGCTCACCGCCCGGGCCACCGCCACGAGCACATGCGCGAGGACGAACAGCAGGAAGGCGATGAACGCGGCCCGTGCCAGCAACTGAGCGTCGAAATTGACCTCGGTCGTCAGGAACAGCAGCAACGCGCCGCAGGCCATGGCAAAGACGAGCGCGTAAAGTTCGGCCGCGGTGCGCTTGTCGCGCTGGAACACGCCCGGCCCCGCCAGCCACGCCATCAGCGCGAAGACGACGGCGCAGGCGCCGACGAGAAAGACCAGCGTGATCTCGAAATCCCAACCCAGCAGCGTGACCCCAGGCAGGTTGATCAGCCAGCGCGGTATCAGATTGAACTCCGTCGCCAGCCAGCGCTCCAGGTAGACGGCAACGCAAATCAGCGCGACCTCAAGCAACCAGACCGCCACCCGATGCATGCCACTCCCTCGGTCCATCGGCCTTGCCCGCTCAGAAACGCATACTGGCGCCCGTGCGCAGCACCAGGCCGGGCGACGGCGTGCCAATTGCCTCCTCGTAGTCCTCGTCGAGCAGGTTCTCAATGGCCGCCAGCAAACGAAGATTCTCCGCCAGGCGGTAGGTCACGGCGAGGTTGACGGTGGTGTGCGCGGCCAATACCAGGTCGCCGGTCGGTATCGCCGAATCGAACACTTGGCCGACTGTCAACAGGCTGACGCTGGCGGTCAGGTCCGGTGAGGCCTGCCATTGCAACTTGCCGCCGCCGCGCCACTTCGGCCGGTTGCGCAGGCGTTCGGCGCTGTCGCGGATCTCGGTCTCGACATAGGCGAGATGGCCGACGACGTGCAATTCCGCCAACACCTGCAGCGACAGCTCGCCCTCGACGCCACGCGCCCGCACCCCCGAACGGTTGACCAGTTGCGGCGGCGCCCCTTCGGCCAGATCGATGGCATCCTCGAGCACACTGTGGAAGGCGCTGACGTCGAGGTTGGCCCGCAAGCCCGGCAACGGCTACGCGATGCCGAGTTCGACCGTTTCGGCGCGTTCCGGGCGCAGCCCGGGATTGCCGACTATGGGGTGGCCAAGCGCGAAGAAGCTGGGCAGCTTGAAGCCCTGGCTATAGCTAGCCCGCAAGCTGGCTTCGCTTGCCGGCAGGCGGTAGACGAGGCCGGCCCGCGGGCTCAGTTCGGCATCGAATTCCTCCGGCAGATCCAGCCTGAGGCCGGCTGTCAGGCTGAGCCGGTCGCCCAGGCGCAGGCGGGCTTCGCCGAATGGCGCCAGGGTGTCGCGCTCCAGCGCGAAGCGGAACGGCACGCGGGCCGGCCCGAACACCAGCACCCCGTCGCTGCGGCCATCCTCGCGTTGCAGGCTGCCGCCGGCCACCAGGCTGAACCAGGGCCGCGGCTCGAACGTGGCGGCGAGTTGCGCATTGCCGCGCAGCAGGTTGCTGTCGGCCGTGTTGGGTGGAATGCCGAAGGGATCGCGCACGCCCGAAGCGACGCCGGGCGAGGCGAATTCCTCGGCCCGTCGATGCAGACCCAACGCCAGGCGGTAACTCCAGGCGGGCGACAGCACTTGCGTCAGGTCGACGCCGAGCGCCAGTTCATCGACCTCGCGCCGGTCGAGCCCACGGCGCGCGGCGAAGCGCGGGCCGCCGCTGTCGTCTGGAAACGCGGTCCCCTCGCCGCGGCTCAGCCGCAAGCTCAAGCTCAGGTCCAGATCGTCGCCGGGCAGGTCGAGCAGGCCATCGACGGTACGGCCGAGATAGCGTGCGCCGTCCACCGGCCGGCCGCTATCGCTGTAGCCGGCGGCGAGGCTGTAGCGACCCGCGCCGAGCGGCCCGCCGGCGCGCGCCGCCCCCCCTAAAGTCGCCGCCGCCGGTCGACAGCGCGACTTCGCGATCCGGCCGCGCGCCGCCGCGCCGGGTGACGATGTTGACGACGCCGGCCAGCGCGTCGGAGCCGTGAATGGCCGAGAATGGCCCGCGCATGACCTCGATGCGTTCGATGTTGTCGAGGTCGAGGGTGGAGAAGTCGAACGAACCGCCCCGGCTGTTGCTGGGATCGTTCAGCTTGACGCCGTTGACCAGCACGGTGGTGAAATTGGGGTCGGCGCCGCGGGTATAGAGCGAGGAGACGGCGCCGCGTCCGCCCGCCACGTCGATATGCATGCCGGGGATCTGCCGCAACAACTCGATGGCGTCGACCGGCTGCCGCGCCTCGATCTCCCGGCGGTCGATGATCGTGCTGGCGGCACCAGCCGCCAGCGATCCGCCGGCCAGACGGCTGCCGGTCACCACCACTGGCGCCAAGCTGCGCGAACCGGTTTCGGCCACGGCAGCACTCATTCCCGCAACCAGCATCGCGGCAGAGATCCAGCCGGCGTGGACGCCGCTGGTCGCACGGCTCACGGGATGTCGAGTACCACGTGGCCGATCTTGCGATCGCCGGCCTCGACGAATTCGTGTGCCTCCACCAACCGTTCCAGCGCAAAGTGGCGGGCGATCAGGAAACGCGCCCGGCCGCCCGACGCCCACTTGTCGATGTCGGCGACGGCCTGGGCCTTGGCGGCATCGGACATATTGTAGACCAGCACGAAGCGCACGGTGACGTTCTTGAACATGAAGGGATAGACCGGCAGCGCCGGTTCCGGCACGCCGGTCGACGCGTACAGGCCAATGGCGCCGCCATTGCGGATGGCCTGCTGGCTGGCCGCCAGGTTGGCGCCAAAATCGACATCGACGATGCGGTCAACGCCCGCGCCGGCGGTCAAGGCGAGCGCGCGTTCGCCCACATCCTCGCTGCGATAGTTGATGACGTGGTCGGCGCCCGCTTCGCGCGCCGCCTGGGCCTTGGCCTCGGAGGAAACGGTCGCGATCACCGTTTTCGCGCCACCCCACTTGGCGAGTTGCACGGCATAGTGGCCGACCACGCCGGCCCCGCCGGTGACCAGCACGTTCAGGCCGTCGACCGGCCCATCGGCGAACAGGCAGCGATGCGCCGTCATGACCGGGATGCCGAGGCAGGCACCGGCCGCGTAATCGAGCCCGGCCGGCAGCGGTGGCGCCGTCGACGCCGGCAGCGTCACGGTTTCCGCCGCCGTGCCGAAGGGCCGCTGCCATTGGGCGTTGAAGGTCCACACCTTCTGGCCGAGCCGCGCGGCCGGCACGCCGGCCCCGACCGCCTCGATCACGCCGGCGCCGTCGCTTTGCGGGATGACGCGCGGGAAAGCGATCTTGCGCGTCAGGCCGGCCCGGCCCTTCACGTCCGACGGATTGATGCCCGAGGCATGGAGCCGCACCCGCACCTCGCCGGGGCCGGGCTCGACGGCGGGCATCTCGCCCAGTCGCAAGACCTCGCGCGCCGGACCGTTCCGCTCATACCACCCCGCCCGCATGCCCGGCTCCCTATGCCACCTTGCGATAGGCGCCGTCGCGCCCCAGGAACTCCTTGCCGTCGGCGCGATAGAAGTTGGCCGCGCCGGTTCGCTGCAATACCTCCAGCATGGCCGGCAACGGCTCGCCCGCGGCCCGCAGCTTGGCAATCACGCGCCCCGGACCCAGCGCGTCCAGCATCTCGAACGGCCCCTGCTTCCAGGCGAAGCCCCAGCGCATGGCACGATCGATGCCGACGATGTCGTCGCTGATCTCCGGCACCAGTTCGGCGGCATACAGCAGCGTTTGGCCCATCGCCGCCCAGGCGAAGCGGGCGCGCGCATCGCTGCCCAGCAGCAAACCGGCCAGCGTCTGTTGCTCTGCCGGCAGCAGCGCCGCCCGGCTTGGTCGCCAAGCGCCTGCGCGGGGATCGAACGTCTCCTTCACGCGTTGGCCGTCGGCGCCGACTTGCATGCGGTAGAAGCCGCCGCCCGACTTGCGCCCGATCTGGCCGCGCGCCCGCATGGCGGCCACCGCGCCGGGCAGCGCGGCATAGCGCCGGCCACGATCGGTGCCTGGCAGGTTGGCCTTCAGGTTCTCGGCCACCAGTCCCAGCACATCGAGCCCGATCAGGTCGACTAGGCCGAACAGGCCGGTCGACGGCACGCCGACCGGCGCGCTCATCGCGGCATCGAGTTCTTCCAGGCCGAGCCCGGCCGCAAAGGCCGCCTCCGCCTCGTTCAGCCCCGCCAGCAGCCAGAAGCAGCCGATGCGGTTGGCGATGAAGTTGACGGTGTCCTTGGCCCGAACCACGCCCTTGCCCAGCGGACCGCCGAGATAGGCGGCCAGCCGCTCCATCGTCTCCGGCTTGGTGTCGGCGCCCGGCACCAGTTCCACCAGCTTCATCAGCTTGACCGGGTTGAAGAAGTGGGTGACCGCGAAGTCCTGGCGAAAGCGCGCCGGCATGCCATCGGCAATCGCCCGCAGCAGGATGCCGGAGGTATTGGTCGCCACCAGCGAACCCTCGCGGCGCACCGCTTCCACCTTCTGGAACAGTGCCCGCTTGGCGCCCAATTCCTCGACGATCGCTTCCACGATCAGGTCGGCTTCCTTCAGTCGGGCCAGATCGTCGGCGAAGTTTCCGACCTCGATATTGGCGGCCTTGGCGGCATCGTCCAACATGGCCGGCTTCGCCGTCAGCATGCGGTCCTTGGCACCTTGCGTCAGTGCGTTGCGCGGGTCGTCCTTAGCCGGCATGTCGAGCAGCAAGACACGCTGGCCGGCACTGGCGCAGAGCGCCGCGATGCCGGCACCCATGGTGCCGGAGCCCAGCACCGCCACCTGCTCGATCGGTTTCGCCATGGCCTACCTCATGCCCAGAGCGTGCAGGTAAGTTTCGAGCAGCGCCTCCTGCTCGTCCTTCTCCGCCTTGTCCAGGCGGCGTAGCTTGATCACCTGGCGCATGATCTTCGGCTCGAAGCCGTTGCCCTTGGCCTCGGCATAGACCTCGCGCACGTCGCCCGAAAGTGCACGCTTCTCTTCCTCAAGGCGTTCGATGCGTTCGATATATTGCTTCAGTTGTTCGCCGGTGATGCCGCCCTTGCGTGCCATGTCCTGCCGTCCCCTTCGCAAGCGGCGCGGGACCATAGCCGGGCGCCCGCAGCCGTGCAACGCGGTGTCCGGGTTCAGTAGATATGAGACGTTGGGTTCTGCTGTCGGGTGAGGGAGAGATACTCGTTGGGGGTTCGTCCGCCAAGGGCGCCGTGCGGTCTGTGGTGGTTGTAGAGATGGGCGAAGGCAT
>VGEV01000047.1 GCA_016869175.1 Alphaproteobacteria bacterium | reverse complement strand
TCGCGCGTGAGCCGGGGGCGGCGCGCCTCGACGACAGTGGCATCGACGATCTGCCCACCCATCGCCAGATAGCCCTTCTCCCGTAGCGCCGCATCGAACCGGGCGAACAGCCGGTCGAAGGCACCAGTCCGAACGAGTTGCTCGCGGTAGAGCCAAATCGTCTTGGCATCCGGCACGGCATCGTGCAGCGCCAGCCCGACAAAGCGCATGAACGACAGCCGATCCCGGATCTGATACTCGGCCTGATCGTCGGACAGCGTGTACAGCGTCTGCACAACCAGCACCTTGAACATCAACACCGCGTCGTATGGCGGCCTCCCGCCCTTGGAGCGGTCCGTGCGCGGCACCGCCGCCTCGAGATCAGGGCGGAACAGCTCGAAGTCCACCACCTTCGCCAGCCGCTCCAGCGGGTCCCCCGCCGCCGACAGCCACGCCAGCCGCTCGTCCGTGTCGAAGAAACCAGCCTGTCCCGCCATCCCCGCCTCCGGCCATCGCCAGAGGTCAGAGAATCAACCCGCGACCCTCAACGCCAGAGGTTCTCGCGGTGTCCACTTGCCTTGAATTGTGGCCGGCGACCTTTCTTTATCTGCCGTTCGAACACAGCGAGGAGCTAGCCGATCAGCAATTGTCGCTGACGCTCTTCGGCCGTTTTGCCGCGCAGCCGGACGCCGAGGCCTGCTTGGCCGCCGCCCGTCGCCATCACGACATCATCGAACGGTTCGGCCGCTTCCCGCACCGCAACGCCGCGCTGGGCCGGACCAGCACAGCCGAGGAAGAGGCCTTCCTGCGCGAGCCAGACTCGGCGTTCTGAGCCTGTTCAAGCGCCTGTCGCCATCCGGCGCAGGCACCATTCGACGACCTGGCGCAACACCCGCCCCAGCGCCTCGTCGAAGGCCAGAACGATCGCCCGCATGTCCGCTCCGCCAGCCGGCAGGTTTGCCTCGAAGCTTTGCGAATCGACGATGCTCCGGCGGGGCTGGCGGATCAGTTTCGCGGTCAGCCGGACACGCACGGTGGGGCTGCCGCCGGCACGGGAATATTCGGCCTGGAACTCGCGCAGTTCGCTCATCAGGTTGAAGTCCGAGCGCAGCCCGATCGCCTGCCGGCCGACCGCGACGATGCGGCCGGTATTCTCGAAGCTCTCGGTCAACAGGATCTGCACCATGCGCGGTGCGCGGTCGGCCCATTCGGCGCCGGCGAAATGGCCGAGTTCGGTGCCGTCGCGCAGCAGCGCGATGCGCACGCTGTTAAGGCCGCCAGCGGCGCTGGGTTCCTCCACCACGAGCTGGCTGGCGACCGTCGGCAGATCGGCGGCAAAATTGCTCTTGGGCGTCAGCGTATAGAGATTGGCCGGCGGCCCCAGCAGCCCGCCCAGTCCCTCGCACCCGGCCAGCGCGCCGCCCATGACGGCCAGCAGGAAGCCGCGCCGCTTCATGGCGTCTTCACCCCGCCGCGCCCGCGCCCGCCGAACAGGAACTGCGCGGGGTCGCTTTGCAAGTCTTCCATGAGGCGTCCCGCCGTTGCCACCAGTTGCCGCGCCTCCTGCACGAAGCGGGTGAACTCCACCAGGCCGTCGGAAGCGAACACCCCCAGCGGCTCGCGGTTCTCCTGCATCAGTTGCACGAACTCGCGCCCCGCCGTCTCGAAATTCTGCGCGCTACGCCGCAGGTCCTGGATCAGCGGCCGGACCTGGCCATCCAGCGTGCCGTCGACCGCGGCGATCGCGCCCCGCGCCACGGCCAGTGTGGCCTCCGCGCTGTCGGCGATGTCGTTGAGGCGCCGCGCCAGTTGCTGCACCTCGGCGATCAGGCCCGGCAGCGCGGCGGTGGTCCGTTCGATGTTGTGGAGCGTTGTCTCGATGCTGCCGCCGCGCTGCGTCAGGTCACTGGTCAGTTTCTCGACATTGCTAAGCGTGTTGGCGAAGGCCCGGCGGTTGTTGTCGTCGACCAGTTGGCTCATGCGATCGACCAGGATGATGATGCGGTTGATCAGTTCGGGCGCGCCGGCGAACAGCTCCTGAATCGCCGAGCGAGCCGATGGGATGACCGGAATCTCGCCGCGCTGCTTGGGCTCCAGCATCGGGCTCGAAGGACTGCCGCCCGAGAGCTGCACGTAGGACACGCCGGTGATGCCCTGCAGCTCCAGCGTGGCGATGGTATCGGTGCGCACCGGGGTTTCGCTGCCGATCTCGACCAGCACGCGGACGCGCGCGGGGTTGTCGCGGTCGATCAGGATCTCCGCCACCTTGCCCACCAGGATGCCGTTGAAGCGCACATCGCCACCGACGCTGAGGCCGGACACCGCACCCTCGAACAGGATGCGGTAGTAGGCGAATTCACGGTCGATCTCGATCTTCGCCAGCCAGACGATGAAGCCGAGCGTTCCCAGCATGATGGCCAACACGAAGGATCCGATCAGCAGATGGTTGGCTCGGGTTTCCATGCCGCTGGCCTAGCTGCGATCGTCGACCGCGGCAAGGCCGGCCGGCGCGCCCAGGGCGGCCCTTGCCCGGGGTCCATGGAAATACTCGCGGATCCATGGGTGCGGATGGGCCAGCATGTCGCGCATTGTGCCGACGACTATAACACGCCGTTCGGCCAGCACGGCAATGCGGTCGCAGATCGCGTGCAGGCTGTCGAGGTCGTGGGTGACCATGAACACGGTCAGGTTGAGGCTTCGCTGCAGACGGCGAATCAACTGGTCGAAAGCGGCCGCGCCGATCGGGTCCAGTCCGGCCGTCGGCTCGTCCAGGAACAAGAGTTCCGGATCGAGCGCCAGCGCCCGCGCCAGGCCAGCGCGCTTGCGCATGCCGCCGGAAAGCTCGGAGGGGAACTTGCCGCCGGCATCGGCCGGCAAGCCAACCAGGACGATCTTCAGGCTGGCGATCTCGTCCTGCAGGGGTTGCGGCAGATGCAGGTGCTCGCGCAAGGCGACCTGGATGTTCTGTGCCACGGTCAGCGAACTGAACAGCGCGCCATCCTGGAACAGAACGCCCCAGCGACGTTCCAGGCGCCGACGCTCGGCCTCGGGCAGGACGGCCAGGTCCTGGCCGAACACTTCGATGCGCCCGGCCGCCGGCCGGTTCAGTCCAACGATGGTGCGCAGCAGCACCGACTTGCCGGTGCCCGAACCGCCGACGATGCCGATCACCTCGCCCCGCCGCACGTCGAGATCGAGGTCGTCGTGCACCACCTGCCGACCAAACCGAGTTTTCAGGCCACGCACCCGGATGATCACCGCGTCGGCGTTCATACGCCCACCAGCGAGAAGAAGATCGAGAACACGGCATCCAGCACGATCACCAGGAAGATCGCCGCGACCACGGCGCGCGTCGTCTGCCGGCCAACGCTCTCGGCGCTGCCGCCGACCCTGAGCCCCTCCAGGCAGCCGATCAGGCCGATGACGAAGCCGAACACTGGCGCCTTGATCATGCCGACCAGGAACGACCAGACCGTGACCGACTGGTTGAGCCGCTCGATGAACAGTCCGGGCGAGATGTCGAGCACCAGCCAGGCCATCATGCCGCCGCCCAGCAGGCCCATCAGGTCGGCGTAGAAGCAGAGCAGCGGCAGCGCGATCACCAACGCCAGGATGCGCGGCAGCACCAGCATGTCCATCGGGTCGAGCCCGAGCGTGCGCATGGCATCGACCTCCTGATGCACCATCATCGAGCCGATCTGCGCCGCGAACGCGCTGCCCGACCGGCCGGCCACCACGATGGCGGTCAGCAGGATGCCGATCTCGCGCAGCACGGATACGCCGATCAGGTTGACGACGAACACCTGGGCACCGAAGCGCTGCAACTGCACCGCCCCCTGATAGGCCAGTACCACGCCGATCAGGAAGGAAATCAGCCCGACGATGGGCAGGGCATTGAGGCCGACCCGCTCGAGATGAAAGACGAACGAGGTGAAGCGCAGCCGGCGTGGCTGCACGATGGTGCGCAGCAGGCCGGCCGATACCGCGCCGAAGAAGCCCAGAAGCTGTTCGGCCTCGCGCCGCACGTCGAGCGCGCCGCGCCCCAGCCGCGCGATCACCGCCAGCAGCGGCGGCAAGGGTTCGGGCACCGCCGGCGCCGGCCGGTCGCCGATCGCGACCTGCTCCAGCATGGCCTGGTGCTCGGGCCGCAATTCGGCGAGGTCGCAGGCAATGCCGGCCGCGGCGAGCTGCCGCAGCGTTCGATGCAGCAGCCAGGCGCCCGCGGTGTCCAGCCGCTCGATCTCGCCCAGCCGGAAGCTGAGCGACCGCATGCCGGCGGGTTCGAGCGCGCGCAGCGCGGCATCGAGCGCGGCGGAATGCTCCACGTCCCAACGGCCGCCGCCGCGCAACACCCAGCCGCCCCGTTCCTGGCTCGTGCTAAACCCGCCCGCCGCCATGTCGATCCTGTCCGCCGAGTGCCGAGCGGCGACCATCGCATGCGGGTTGGAAAACGATCAAGCCGCGCTTGCCGGCCCCTGACCGCCGGTGCCAGAGTGCCATCCTCCACCCGCCGACGCCCGAGGCCCCATGCCCCGCTTCGCCGCCAACCTGACCTATCTCTTCAACGAGCACCCCTTCGCGGAGCGGTTCCGGGCGGCGGCCGAGGCGGGCTTCCGCGCGGTCGAGTACCTGTTTCCCTATGCCTACACCAAGGACGACCTGGCCGCGTGGAAGACCGCGGCCGGCCTGGAACAGGTGCTGATCAATGCGCCCGCGGGCAAGTGGGACGAGGGCGAGCGCGGCCTGGCCTGCCTGCCCGACCGCAAGGCGGAGTTCCGCGAGGGCGTCGACCGCGCCATCGACTATGCCCGCATGCTGGACTGTCGGCGGGTGCATCTGGTGGCGGGCAAGGCGCCCGCCGGCGGGCCGGAACGGGTGCCGTTCGAGGACACCTACCGCGAGAACCTGGCCTTTGCCGCCGATCGCCTGGCGGAGGCCGACATCGTCGGCCTGCTGGAGCCGCTCAATGGCAAGTACGACGCGCCCAGCTTCTTCCTGCAGACGACGCACCAGGCCCGCGCCATCCTGCGTGAACTTAACCGCCCCAACCTGAAGTTGCAGTTCGACGCCTATCACGTGCAGATCATGCAGGGCGATCTCGTCCGCACGTTCCGCGACTGCCTGCCCGATATCGGCCACATGCAGGTTGCCAACCCGCCCGAGCGCAACGAGCCCGACAGCGGCGAAACCGACTACGGCTACTTTTTTCGCGCGGTCGACCAGGCGGGCTATGCCGGCTGGATCGGCTGCGAATACAAGCCCCGCGCCGGCACGCGGGCGGGGCTGGGCTGGGGCCGGGCCTTCGGCCTGAGGACATGAACGGCAGCGTCGACGACGCGCAACACGTCCGCGCCTTCGATCTTGGCCGGCTCGACGCCGGCTTCCTGGCCGATCCCTATCCCACCTACCACCGCCTGCGCCGGCACGCCCCGGTGCATCGCCTGCCCGACGGCTCGGTATTCCTCTGCCGGTACGACGACGTGCTGACGGTCTACCGCGACCGCCGCATGAGTTCGGACAAGCGGCGCGAGTTCAAGCCCCGCTTTGGCGACGGGCCGCTTTACGAGCATCACACCACCAGCCTGGTGTTCAACGATCCCCCGTTGCATACCCGCGTGCGCCGGCTGCTGTCGACCGCCTTCACGCCGCGCGCGCTGGCGGCGCTGGAACCGCGCATCGAAGCGGTGGTGAGCGGGCTGCTCGACCGCGCCGGAGCGGCCGGTGGCATGGACCTGATCGCTGACTACGCCTCGGCGCTGCCGGTCGAGGTGATCGGCGACATGCTGGGCGTGCCACATGCCGAGCGCGGACCGCTGCGAGCGTGGTCGCTCGCCATTCTGGGCGCGCTTGAGCCCGCCATCACGCCCGCGATCCTGGCGCAGGGCAATCGCGCGGTGGCGGAGTTCAAGGACTACCTCAAACGACTGATCGCGGGGCGGGCCGGCCGGCAAATCGAAGCGGGCGACATCCTGCAGGCGCTGATCGACGGCGAGCCCGACGGCGAGCGGCTCAGCGAGACCGAACTGCTGCACCAGTGCATCTTCCTGCTGAATGCCGGGCACGAGACCACCACCAACCTGATCGGCAACGGCCTTGACGCCCTGCTGCGCTTCCCCGCGGAAATGCAGCGCCTGCGGCGCGAGCCAGGACGGATCCGCACAGCGGTGGAGGAGTTCCTGCGCTTCGAGAGTTCGAACCAGCTCGGCAACCGGCTGCTGACCGAAGACGCCGAGATCGGCGGCATGGCTCTGGCCGCCGGAACCTATATCTGGCTTGGCATCGGCGCCGCCAACCGCGATCCTGCGCAGTTCCCCGATCCCGACCGGCTGGACATCGGGCGCGAGCCCAACCGCCATCTCGCCTTCGGTGCCGGCATCCATGTCTGCCTGGGCAACACGCTGGCGCGGATGGAAGGGCGCATCGCCATCGCGCGCCTGTTGGCGCGCTTCCCCGATTTCCGCCCGGCCAGCGATTGCGTGCGCGGCAGTCGCGCCCGTTTCCGCGGGTTCCTCAGCTATCCCGTGGCGTTCTGATCGGTTATGGAAATTTCCGTTCGAATCGAGCCGGCATGTTCGGTTTGAACGGAAGCCATTGCCCTGCAGCCATGACTGCAACGCGGTGGGCTCCGATCAGATGGATCGCTGATCGCGATGCCATCTGATCGGACACCGCGCTAGCGGATACTGCGCCCGCCATCCACCGGGATCGCCATGCCGGTCATGAACGAGGCGTCGCTGGACGCCAGGAAGGCGATCACCGCGGCGACCTCGGCCGGCTGCGCCAAGCGGCCGATCGGATGCTTGGCCACGATGGCCCGGTGCGCGGCCTCGAAATCCGGCGCGCGCCGCAGCGAATCCTGCACCATGGCGGTGTCGATGGTGGCCGGGCAAACGCAGTTGACGCGGATGTTCTCGCCCACATGGTCCATCGCCAGCGCCATGGTCATCGACAAGACGCCACCCTTGGAGGCCGCATAGGCCACCATGTTGGTGTTGCCGCGGATGCTGTTGATCGAAGCGGTGTTGACGATGGCCCCGCCGCCGCGCTTGCGCAAATGCGGGATCGCCTTCTTGGCGCCCAGGAACACGCCATAGAGATTGACCGCCATCACCTTGTCCCAGGTGGCCTTGCCGGTGTCCTCCGCCCGCCCGCCGTCGCCCACGCCGGCATTGTTCACCAGCACGTCGAGGCCGCCGTATTTCCGCACGACGTAATCGATGGCGCGGTCCCAAGCCGCCTCGTCCGACACATCGAGCAAGATGCCGTCGAGATTGCCGATGGCCTTGCGCTGGCTTTCATTCTGAATGCCGCAAACCGCCTGGCCGCCCTCCTCGGTCAGGCGCTGCGCGGTCGCCAGGCCGATGCCGCTGCCGGCGCCCGTGATCAATGCCACCTTGCCCTTGAACCGCTCGACCACGTTCGCCTCCCCAAGCCGCCGCTCGCGACCGTAGCGCGCGGGCAAAGCGACCGTCAAAACGGCGGAATGACTTGGCGGGGGCGTGGCCGATGGCTAGAGTGCGATAACAATGAGAAGAAAACGTAATAATCAACTCCCCTTGGGCCGCACGGCCGGCGACTTGGGGCTAGCAGTGGGAGCGCGAGAAACGACATGCGGATAAACAAGACGATCAGGGGGGCGGCCACGGCGGCTCTCGCCTTCGGGCTGACAGCGGCGGTCGCCGCGTCGGCCAATGCCCAGGACGACAAGAAGCTGCGCTACAAGATGCACGCGGCCTTCGCCAGCAGCCTGCCGGTGCTGGGTCCGGCCGGCAAGCGGATCGAGCAGACCATCAAGGAAGTGTCCGCCGGCAACATGGAGTTCAAGCATTTCGAGCCGGGCGCGCTGGTGCCGGCCATCGCCTATTACGATCCGGTGGGCGCGGGCGCGATCGACATGGCCTATGGCACGCCCGGTTATGGCGTGGGCAAGGTGCCGGCGCTCGCCTATCTCACGGCGGTGCCGTTCGGGCCCAACTTCGGCGAGTTTCATGCCTGGGTCAAATATGGCGGCGGCAAGGAGCTCTACGACGAGATGTACGACGCCATCGGCTTGCGCGGCGTGTTCTGCGCCACCATCCCGCCCGAGTCCTCCGGCTGGTTCCGCAAGGAGATCAAGAGCTTGGACGAGTTGAAGGGCCTCAAGATGCGGTTCTTCGGGCTGGGCGCCAAGGTGATGGAGAAGTTCGGCGTGTCGACCCAGCTGCTGGCTGCGGGCGATATCTACCCGGCGCTGGAACTGGGCGCCATCGACGCCACCGAGTTCTCCATGCCCTCGATCGACGAGGGCCTGGGCTTCTTCCAGGTGGCCAAGCATTACTACTTCCCCGGCTGGCACCAGCCGGCCAGCCTGGGCGACGTCATCTTTCCCAAGGCCAAGTATGATGCGCTGTCCAAGCAGCAGAAGGACTGGATCCGCATTACGTGCGGCTATCAGATCTTCGAGGAATTCGTCGACGGCGAACGGCAACAGCCGGCCGCCATCAACCGCATGAAGGCCAAGGGCGTCACGCTGCACAAGTGGTCGCCGGAAATCCTCGCCAAGCTAGAGGCCGTGTGGAAGCAGGTGGCAGCTGAGGAAGCCGCCAAGGACCCCGTGATGAAGAAGGTCTCCGAGAGCTACTTCAAGTATCGCGAGGAGTATGCGTTCTGGGGACAGAACGGATACCTGAAATAAGTCGTTGAAAACGCGACGTCAGAGGCAAACCCGGAGCGATCCGGGTTTTTTTTCGCGCGCGCCTGGAAGCGGACCGCGCTTGTGGGTAAACTGCGGCGAAACGATGACGACCGCCGCGATGCCGCGATTGGCAAGCCTCAGGCATGGCGGCGGTCGTGGTGCGAGTGGAGCCGCTGCTAGCGCCCCGGGCGCGGGTGCGGCGCCAGGGTGGGCGCAGTAAACCAACCCGCGGCCTTGGGGCAGGCCGGGGAACCATGTTGGCGGAGGAACCGTATGAAGAGCCTGTTGCGGCTGACCGAGCGAGGCGACGACCTCTGCAATTGGGTCGGCAAGGTGGGCGCGTGGACCATGTTGCCGTTGATCGCCTTCGTGGTGTTCGACGTCATCACGCGCAAGATCACACCGCTCAAGATCGCCATCAGCGAGTCGTGGATCAACGCCTACATCTCCTCCACCAAGCTGCAGGAATGGGAATGGCATCTGCACACCGTGCTGTTCCTCTGCGCCTTCGCCTTCGCCTATGTGCAGAACGCGCATGTCCGCGTGGACATCGTGCGCGAGAAGCTGCCGCCCAAGGGGCAGGCTTGGCTCGAACTGATCGGCGGGCTGATCTTCCTGCTGCCGTATTGCGTGTTGGTGCTTTGGTTTGCCTGGAGCTTCGTGGTGCAGGCCTATGTCAGCAACGAAGGTTCGGCGGCGATGACGGGCCTGGGCAATCGCTGGATGATCAAGTCATTCATCCTGCTGGCGTTGACGCTGTCGATCGTCGCCGGGATGAACGCCGTGATCCGCAAGATCGCGTTCTTGTTCGGCCCCGAGGAAGTGCGGCGCAGCGTTAAATTGCACATGCTGACGCCGGAAGGCCAGGCCAAGCTCAAGATCGAGCGTGGCGAACACGTCAACGCGCCGACTCCCGCGCTTGCCGTCCAACCGGGAGTGTGAGCCATGTTCTCGGTCGACCTTCTCCCGGTCTACATGTTCCTGGCATTGGCCTTGCTGCTGTTCTCGGGCTATCCGGTGGCGTTCGTGCTGGGCGGCGTGGCGCTCAGCTTCGGCTTCATCGGCTGGACGGTGGACTATTTCGCCATCGTCGAGTTCTACAACATCCTGCCAAGGATGTGGGGCACGTCCGCCGAGAACCCGGTGCTGGTGGCGGTGCCCTGCTTCGTCTTCATGGGCACCATGCTGGAACGCAGCGGCGTGGCCAACGACTTGCTGGATTGTCTGCAGGTGCTGCTGCGACGAGTGCCGGGCGCGCTGGCGCTGTCGTTGACCGTGATGGGCACCATCATGGCGGCGACCACCGGCATCGTCGGCGCCTCGGTCATCATGATGAGCCTGATCGGCTTGCCCATGATGATGGCGCGCGGCTACGCCAAGTGGCTGGCGACCGGCACGATCTGCGCCTCGGCCGTGCTGGGCATCCTGATCCCGCCCTCGATCATGCTGGTGATCATGGCCGACCTGCTGGCGGTCTCCGTCGGCAACCTGTTCGTCTCGGCGGTGTTTCCGGGCCTTCTGCTGTCGCTCCTCTACTGCGTGTACATTTACGTCTGCTGCACCATCAACAGGGATTTCGGGCCGCCGCTGCCGGACGATGTGGGCCCGGAGACCCAGGCGGAGCTGTGGGGCATCGTCGCCAAGGGCTTCCTGCCGCCGGTGTTCCTCATCGTCATGGTGCTGGGTTCGATCTTCGCCGGCTGGGCGACGCCGACCGAGGCGGCCGGTGTCGGCAGTTTCGGTTCGATCCTGCTGGCGATCATGAACAAGCGGTGCACCTTCGAAATCATGAAGGACGTGCTGGAACGCACCGCGCTGACCTGCGGCATGATTTTCTTCATCTTCATCGGCGCCACCGCTTTCAGCTACGTGTTCCGTTCGCTGGGCGGCGACGACATCATCATCCACTGGATCGAGGCATCCGGGCTGGGCTCGTGGGGCCTGTTGTTCCTGCTGATGTACGTGGTGTTCCAGCTCGGCTTCTTCTTCGACTGGATTGAGATCACGCTGATCGTGCTGCCGGTGTTCGCGCCCATCCTGGATGCGATGGACTTCGGCGCGCACGTTCCGAAGAACGAGATCATCTATTGGTTCGCCATCCTGCTGGCGGTCAACCTGCAGAACTCGTTCTTGACACCGCCCTTCGGTTTCGCCTTGTTCTACATGAAGGGCGTGGCGCCGCCGGAAATCAAGATGCAGGACATCTATCGCGGCATCATTCCGTTCGTTGCCCTGCAGGTGACCGGCCTGGGCTTGGTCATTGCCTTCCCGGGCATCGCCATGTGGGCGCCGCGCTATTTCCTGGGCGACTAGCGCTGCGGTTTTAAGGGCGGGGAAGATCCGTTCCCCGCCCGCGATCCCGACACGAAAGGCCGCCCGCGGGCGGCCTTTCGCTTGGCGCGCCGGCTCAGTGCAGTGTCGGCCGCAAGCCCTGCGGCGGCCGGGCGCCCAGCAGACCCAACATGAAACGCGATTCCGCGTCCGACAGGGCGTCGCCGAACTTGGTCAAGATGACCGCCGCGGTGCGTTCGGCCAGCCGCGCCCGATCGATGTGGCCGACCACGCCGCGCAATTCGCCGGCCACCTCCAGCGCGGCGCGGGCCAAGCGATAGCCGTTCTCGGAGAAGCCGGCCTGGCTGATCAAGGCCTTCAGGCCAACCGGGCCGCCATCATGCAGCAAACGAAAGGCGCTGACCACCGGCACGCCGGCCAAGCGCGCCAGCGCCGCCTCGAAGAACACCAGGTCGCCGGCGCAGAGCGCGCGCAGGCTCAGACTTATGGTCAGCCGGCCGTTCTTGGCCAGGCGATCGACCAGTTCCAGCACGTCGCCCCGCTCCGGCTGGCCGTCCAGCAGTCCGACCACCGCCCGCTCGCGGCTCTCCAGCACCAGCTGCGCGGTCAGGTCCTCCGGCAGGCGGTGATGGGTGACGAGATGCTCGCGCAGATGCTCGGAGACCACGGTCACCAGGCGTTCGGCGATCGCCATCGGCAGCGCCCGCCGCCGGACCATGGGCGAGGTGACGTTCGGATCGTCGGCGAAGCCGTCCAGAACGGCGGCCAACTGCTCCTCCTGCAGATCGGCGCCCTCGTTGCCGACCAGCCGCGTGACCACCTCGCGCTCACCCGTCTCGATCAGCGCCTGACAAACCTGGCTCGGCACCCGTGCCCGCCCGGCGACCGCCAGACGGTGCGCCTGGCTGCGCGTCTTGACGATGGCGATGAGATCCTCGTCGAGCAGGGCGGGAGAGAAGCTCAGCACGGGCGTCGCCACCGCCTCGACATCGCAGGCCAGCGCCATGGCGATGTCGTGCGGGATGTCCGGATTGGCCTTCAGCGCCTCGGACAGGCCGGCCCGCACGCGGACCTCGGCATCCTCCAGCAGGGCGCGGAAGATCTCCTCGGCCAGCCGCTGCTCGGCCGCCGTCAGCGAGCGGTCGTAGGTGCTGGTGACCAGGGCCGCCGCCTCGGTCCGCCGGTCGATCGACGGCTCGGTCGCCAGGCGCCGCACCTCCGCCGCCGTCAGTCGCTTGCGCATCGTCCGTCTCTCACCCTCTTGCCGGGTCAACCGCACGGATCCACGCCATCATGAGGGGGTTGCGCTTAACGCAACGTTAGTCTCCCGGCGGGGTTGCCTTGCGCCGCCCTTTCCCCTTATAGGCTCGGCGCGAAAGGCCCTGGCTGCAAAAGGTTCCCCATGCCCGCGACGCGCTCATTTCTGGTCCTGCTCCTCGCCCAGTTTCTGCTGCTCGGCGCCGCCGCCGCCGGCGACGCGGCAAACGGCGAGAAGGTCTTCGCCAAGTGTCGTGCCTGCCACAGCGTCGAGCCGGGCGGCAGGAACCAGCAGGGCCCGAACCTGCACGGCGTTGTCGGCCGGCCGGCCGGCAAGGCCGCTGGCTTCAACTATTCCAAGGTTCTGCTTCAGTCGGGCGTGGTCTGGACGGAGGACAAGCTCGATGCCTACCTCGCCGATCCCAAGGGCATGCTTCCGGGCAACCGGATGCTTTTCATCGGACTAAAACAGGCGAAGGAACGCAGCGACGTCATCGCCTATCTGAAACAGACGAAATAGCGCCGCTGCCACGGCCGCCGACTTAACAGTTCGTTTGAGTTCGCCCCCTTAGCTTTTGGCCGCGTTCGCGGTCCGAGTTCGAGGGGAAAGCGTCAATGGGGCATTCGACGTCGGCCGCCAGGCATGCGCGGCAACCGACGCGGCTTGTGGAGTTGCTGGATCAGGCCCAAGCGGCGCTCGCAGCGCATGCCCGGCACGCAGCCCGCGGCAGTCTGGCGCGCGGACAGCACCATTGGCTGCCCGCCGGGGCGTTCCTGGGGTTGGCCGCCGGCAAGGCCGTGCCGATCAAGTTCGGCCCCAGCCAAAAGGATGGCCTGGACATGGTGCGCCGCATCGCCGGCGAGGGTGCCAGCGTCGGCTTTCCGGTCCAGCTCGACGACCAGGATGGCGTGCGCCCCCTGCTCAGCCTTTCCGTGAGCCTCGAACTGACCGACGACGGCATTGTCGCCCGTGCCACGCCGCCCCTTCGCCTCAATGTCGGGCTGTTGCGCCAATTCGGCCTGGCCGATGGCGAACTGCGCCGGCTGGAAGCGGCGCTGGGCGGCGACGGCCTGCTGGCGGCCGACGCGGCGCGCCTGATCGCCGGACGCGCCGGCCTGCCTAACGACTGGCCGCAATGGTCGGAGCCGGGTGCCAGCCTGTCGGACCCACCACCGCAGCGCCCGGTCTGGCTGGGGCGGGCCTGCCTGTTGCCGCCCGAGGCGATGGCGGCCGACATGGCGCTGATCAATGGCCTGGACAGGTTGCGCGAAACCGAGCCGGCGCGGCTTGCCGGGGAAACCGCGCTTGCGGGCCTGCTGGCGCCAAGCCAAGCGCCGGTGGGCGAACCGCAATTGGTCTGGGAGATGTCGCCCGCCCAACCCAGCCATCTCGCGGCCATCCAGCGGGCGCTGGCCGCGCCGCTGACCGCGCTGGAAGCCCCGCCCGGCAGCGGCGCCTTTGCCATGCTGCTGTCCCTGACAGCCACCGCCTGCATGCGCAACGAAACCGTGCTCTACCTTGCCAGTTCGGCCGACACGATCGAGCGGTTCGCCCGCGCCTGGGATGGTGCGCTGGGACGCGGTGTGCGCGCGGCCGTGTGCTTCGCCCAGGCGGACGGCCTGACCGCCCGCGCCAAGGCCTTGAGCGACTACCTCTACCTGTTGGCCAAGCCCGCGGGCGACAATGCCGACAAGGACGGCGGCAAGCGCAAGCATCGCGAGAAACCGACGGTGAAGATGGTGCGCGAGCTCGACCGCACACCCTCGCCGGTGACGCCACAACTGCTGGAGCAATACCAGACGGCACTGGCCGCGCTGGCGGCGCAACCCTCGGCGCAGAGCGGCAGCGGTCTTGCGGGGTTGCTGCGCCTGCCGGATATCCGTCAGCTCGACAACCAGCGCCAAGGCATCGCCGCGGCCAAGCTGTCGGCGGTCCGCGAGTTGGTGCAGGACAAGCTGCGCGAGCGCCTGCTGCTCGATCCCTTGGCGCTGCAGCGCGATTGCCGGGAGCTGTTCCGGCTAGCCGGCGGCACGCTCGCCGGACCGGCCGCGGACAGCGCGTTGACGGAGTCGATCGACGCCACGCGGCAGAGCTTGCCGGTGTGGGCCGTCCGGCTCGACCTGGCCGAACGCCTGTTGCCTGCCCGGCCAGCCTTGTTCGATCTGGCGATCGTTGACGAAGCGGACTGCGTGGCTTTGCCCGAACTGCTTGGGGTGTTCGCCCGGGCACGGCGAGTGCTGTTGCTGGGACAGGTGCGAAACGAGCGGCGCGCGCTTTGGCCGCCGCCAGCCGACACCACGACGCCGGCAGGCGATCTGGGTCGTTCCGCCTTGGCAGCGGTCCAGGCGCTGGCGCCAGATGCCGCGCTCCGGCTTGGCGAGCTGGTGCGCCCTCACCCGGTGATCGGCGACTACCTCAGTCGCTGCTTCTATGGGCACAAGCTCCAGGTGCGGACTGATTATCGCAAGCAGAAGCAGGACGGCGAACCGGCGCTTTGCGGCCTCCACTGGCACCCCTGCCATGGCCGTTTGGAGGCCGGCACGGGTGGCCCGGTCAACCGGGCGCAGGCGGGCGTAGTGATCCGCCTGCTGGAAAACTGGCAGGCCGCCCACTGGCTGACCGTCAGCCAGACGCTCGCCATCGTCGCGCAGCTTCCGGGCCAGCCGGCACTGCTCCGCCAGCGCCTGCGCCGCAGCGACCTGACCGACACCCTGCTGCGGCGCATCGCGGTGTACGGTGCCGAAGAAGCGCCGCGCGAGGCGTTCGACTACGTCCTGCTGCTGCCCGGGCCGGTCGGCAAGGCCAATGCCAGCCTGAATGCAACGCTCGCGCGTTCGCGCGCGGTCTTTCACGACGGCGCCGCGGCGGCCCGGCTGGGGCTGCACGTGATCGGCGACCGACAGGCGGCGGAACGCGCCGGAGGCCCGGCCGGCAGCTTGGCAGCGTTGGCCGAGGACTGGCGGCTGCCGGCCGAGCCGCCCCCTCCGGCGATGCGCAAGCCACCCGACCCCACGGCGGTCGCCGCGGAGGCATTGCGACGCATCCTGTCCAGCCAAGGGCTCCCCTGGCAGGAAGGCTTGCGGGAGGGCGAGCGGACCATCGAGTTCCGCGTTCTGGCACCCTTCGGCGGCTGCTACGCCCTTTCGTGGGCGGATGGCGCCGATGCCGAACCGCCGCCTTCCGGCCTGATCTGCCTGCGCCTGTCGCCCGAGGCCGTGGCCAAGCGCGACCGGCAGATGATCGAGTTGCTGCGGCGGCTTGTATGAGCGATCATGGGCAGAATGCGTTAACTCAATGTTGCTTGACTGGCCCAGGGAGCGGCATCGGTGTGGGCGCGCGGCGATCCGTTCGCCGGCAGCGCCAACGCGGTTAACACACGCGATCTTGCCCGAAGGGGCGCGCTATGCGGAATGTGGCGATGGCCTCGGGGTTCGACGATTCGAGCCCGGTGCTGGATTTCCTGGAGTTTGTCGAGCGCCAGCCGCAACAATCGGTGCGGCAGCTGCTGGACAAGATCCTGCTGAAGAGCCGGATGATCACCGGCGCCGAGGCCGGAACCGTCTTCATCGTGCGCCGCAAGGGTCAGCAACGCTGGCTGCAACCGGCCAGCATGCAGAATGAGCGCATCCGCCCCAAGCTGCGCGACCTGGTGGTGCCGATCACGGCCAAGACCATTGCCGGCTATGTGGCGGGTGCGGGCGAGGCGGTTCGGCTGGACGATGTCTATGCCATCCCGCCCGACCGCCCCTTCAGCTTCAATCCGCAGAACGAGTTGAAGGGCTATCGCACCGTCTCGATGCTGGCGTTTCCGCTGAAGAACTATCAGGACCAGGTGATCGGCGTCGTGCAACTGATCAATCGCCGGCAACCGGCCCTGCCCGAACCGGTGCCGTTCGAGGCCGAGCAGACCCGCCTGGTCACGCCCATCGCACGTGCCATTGCCACCCACATCGAACGCGCGGACATGCTGGAGCGAATCCGCGAGCAGAACGTCAAGCTGCATCAACGCAACCGCGAACTGGCCGAGCAGCGGGCGCAAGTGGTGGCCTTGCAGGGCGAAACAGAAGAAGCCTTCATGCTGTCGATCAACCTGCTGGCCCGCGCCGCCGAGATCCACGACGAGGAAACCGGCAATCACATCCTGCGGGTCAACGAATACAGCTATTTCCTGGCGCGCGAACTCGACATGCCCGCGAGCTTTTGCGACGAGATCCGTTACTCGGCGCAGTTGCACGACGTCGGCAAGATGAGCATCAACACCGCGATCCTGACCAAGCGCGGCAAGCTGACGCCCGAGGAACGCGCCGAGATGGATCGGCATCCCCATTACGGGCATCAGATCCTGGCGCACTCGCCCCGTCTGACCCTGGCGGCCGAGATCGCCTATTGCCACCACGAAAAGTGGGACGGCAGCGGCTACCCGCGGCAGCTGCAGGGCGAGGCGATACCGATCAGCGCGCGGATCGTCGCCTTGGCCGATGTCTATGACGCCCTGCGCTCGGCGCGGCCCTACAAGCCCGCCTTCAGCCACGAACGCACGGTCGAGATCATTCTCCAAGGCGACGAACGGATCGAGCCTAGGCGGCATTTCGATCCGAAGCTGATCCAGCTATTCGGCGAACAGCACGCCGGCATGGCGGCGATCTATCAGCGCCTGAAGGACTGACGGAGAGCATGGCCAGCATCGCCGAACCCAGGGTCGCCTTCACGCCCTTCACGCTGCCGCGCCGGCTAGCCGCGACCCTGCGCGGGTTGTGGCCCAGGCGGCAAGGCGCGGCGCCGAAGGGCGGCCGGCCGCGCCGACGCTGGTTCGCCCGGTCGCGCATCTATCTGGTGCCGCTGCTGACGCTGCTGGCCGCGCTGACCTTGCGCGTGCACAACCCTGTATTCTTGCAGAATTTCCAGTTCAAGGTCTTCGACCTCTACCAGCAGCTGTCGCCGCGACCCTACCAACCGGTGCCGGTCAAGATCATCAACGTCGATGACGAGAGTCTGGCGCGGATCGGACAATGGCCGTGGCCGCGCACCTTTCTCGCCAACATGCTGGCAATCCTGTTCAACGCCGGTGCGGCGGTGATCGCGTTCGACGCGGTGTTCGCCGAGGCCGACCGCACCTCGCCAGCGCAGGTGCTGCCGGTCTGGCCCGACACGCCCGACCTGGCGCCGCTCAAGGAGGCGATCCGCGCCCTGCCCGATCACGACGCGATCTTCGCCGAAGTGATCGCGCAGTCGCGCGTGGTGCTCGGCTTCGCCCTCACCACGGAAACCGGCGGGCGCGTGCCGGCCGGCAAGGCCGGCATCGCCATTGCCGGCGACGATCCCAAGCCGTTCATTACGGCGTTTGCCGGTGGCGCCACCAATCTGCCGGTCTTCGAGCGGGCCGCGGCCGGCAACGGCAGTTTCAACCTGGCACCAGAGCAGGACAACATCGTGCGCCGCGTGCCGATGATGGTGCGGCTCGACCAGCAGATCTATCCCGCCTTGGCGGCCGAGGCGCTCAGGGTGGCGCAAGGCGCCTCAACCTATGTGTTGAAGGCTTCAGGCGCCAACATGGAGCGCAGCTTCGGCGAGCGGACCGGGCTCAACCACGTCAAGATCGGCCAGTTCGTGGTGCCGGTGGACGGCGCCGGCCAACTGTGGGTGCACTATACCCGGAACATCCCCGAGCGTTTCATTCCGGCCTGGAAACTGTTCGAACCGGATTTCGATGCGGCGAGTGTCGAAGGCCAGATCCTGTTCTTCGGCACCGACGCGGCCGGCCTGAAGGACCTGCGAACCACGCCCCTCAACCCCGCGGCCGCCGGCGTCGAGGTGCACGTGCAGGCCACCGAGCAGATCCTGCTCGGCCATTTCCTCAGCCGGCCGGATTGGGCGGATGGGGCGGAACTGTTCTTTATCCTGGCATTGGGCCTGTTGCTGATCCTGTTGACCCCCAGGCTGGGGGCGTTGCTGGGCGCGACGATCGGCCTCGCCGCGCTGGCCGTGGCGGTGGCGGTGTCCTGGTATCTATTCAAGCAGGAGCGCGTGCTGCTCGACCCGCTCTATCCCAGCCTCGCCACGCTCGCCGTTTACATGGCCGGTTCGTTGTTGAGCTACCTGCGCACCGAAGCGGAAAAGCGGCAAGTGCGCGGCGCCTTCGCGCAGTATCTCTCGCCGGCCCTGGTGGAACAGGTGGCGCGCGAGCCGGAGCGGCTGAAGCTCGGCGGCGAGATGAAGAACATGACCTTCCTGTTCTCCGATATCCGCGGCTTCACCACCATTTCCGAGCGCTTCAAGAGCAATCCGCAGGGCCTGACCAAGCTGATCAATCGCTTCTTGACGCCGATGACCGACACCATCCTGGCGCGCCGGGGCACGATCGACAAGTACATGGGCGATTGCATCATGGCGTTCTGGAACGCGCCCCTGGACGATCCCGAACACGCTGTGCATGCGTGCGAGGCGGCGCTCGCCATGGTTGGGCGGCTGCATAGTCTGAACACCGAATTGTCGGACGAAGCGACCGGGCAAGGCCAGCCGCCCATGCGCCTGAACATCGGCGTCGGCGTCAACACCGGCGACTGCGTGGTCGGCAACATGGGCTCGCAGCAGCGTTTCGATTATTCGGTGTTGGGCGACGCGGTGAACCTGGCCTCCCGCCTGGAAGGCCAGTCCAAGAACTACGGCGTGACCATTGTCGTCGGCGCCGAGACGTGCCAACAGGCACGACACTTCGCCTTCCTCGAACTCGATCTCGTTGCCGTCAAGGGCAAGAAGGAAGCGGTTAAGATCTTCACCTTGCACGGCGACCGGACGGTGGCCGAGTCCCCGGCCTTTCAGGCCCTGCGGATCAAGCACGACGACATGCTGGCGGCCTATCGTCGGCAGGACTGGACGGCCGCGCGCGCTTCGATCGGCGAATGCCGGGCACTCGATCCGCGGATGGCCGACTTCTATGACATCTACGAGGAACGGCTGGACTATTTCGCGGAGAATCCGCCGGGTCCGGATTGGGATGGGGTCTATGTGGCGACCTCGAAGTGAGGCGTTCGGCCGTTTGTGCGCGGATACCCAACTGGGCTAGCCTTCGGTCCAGCGGCGCGACCGTGGCAAGGCATGGTGGCAGGGCGTGGAAACTGGGGAACAGGGCCAAGACAAGCCTGGGCAGATGAATGGCCATCGTCCGGGCGGCCTGTTGTCGTTTCTGTTCGCGGCCATGGTTTCAGGGGCGCCGGCCGCCGCCAAGGACGCCGCCTTCGATGTCGAGGCGGCATTGGGGGCGGTGGTACGGCTGCGCTCGGAGATCCCAGCCGACGCGCGCACGGCGCCGATCCTGGGCACCTTGCGCGAGGGCAACGGCGTGGTCATCGACAGCGATGGCCTGGTACTGACCATCGGTTATCTCATCCTGGAAGCCATGGCCGTCAGCGTTTCCGGGGCCAATGGCCGGCTGGTGCCCGCCACGGTGGTGGGCTTCGATTACGACACCGGCTTCGGCCTGGTGCGCGCGCAAAGCCCGTTGGGCGTGACCCCGCTCAAAATCGGCAACTCGGCCGATCTGAAGGAACGCACCGCGGTGCTGGTGGCCGGCAACGGCGGGCGCGATCAGACGATCGGTACCTTCGTCGTCTCGCGCCGCGAGTTCGCGGGCTATTGGGAATACCTGCTGGACGAGGCGATCTTCACCGCGCCGCCGCACCCCAACTGGGGCGGCGCGGCGCTGATCGGTCCCGATGGCAAGCTGCTCGGCATCGGTTCGCTGTTCGTCAACGACGCGGTGCAGGGCGAGCAGCCGTTCCCCGGCAACATGTTTGTGCCGATCGACCTGCTGAAGCCGATTTTGCCGGAAATGCTGGCGCAGGGCCGCAGCGGCAAGCCGTCGAAGCCCTGGCTTGGCATGTATACCGTCGAGCACGAGGAACAGCTTGTGATCACGCAGGTGGCGCCGGAGGGACCGGCGGCCAAGGCCGGTCTGAAGCCGGGCGACGTGGTCGTCAAGGTCAGCAGCCATCTGGTGCGCGACGTACCCGGCCTTTACCGGCGCATCTGGGGCTTGGGCCCGGCCGGCGTGGCGGTGCCGTTCACGGTGCTGCGTGGCGACCGGGCGCTCGATCTGATGGTCAACTCGGTCGATCGTTCCGATTATCTCAGGCTGAAACGGAGCTATTAGCGGCAAAGGCGCGGGTCCGGCGGGGCCGGCGCGAGGAGTTCGGTTCATGCCCAGTCGGCGTGAGGTTGTGGGCGGCCTGGTCCTGGCGGGTGGCCTGTTCCTTGGGCCAAGGGCCGGGGCCGAGGCGGCGGAAACCGCGGCCGCCCGGTTCGTGGAGGGTTTGGCGGCCCGTGCGATCGCGGTGCTGCGTTCCGGGGGCAACAGTCTGGAGCAGCGCGAACTGGTGTTTCGCGAGCTCCTGCGCGAAGGGTTCGATCTGGAATTTATCGGCCGCTTCGCCTTGGGTGCGCACTGGCGCAGCGCCTCGGCCGAACAACAGCGCGACTACCAGGAACTGTTCGCCGACTATGTGCTGAAAACCTATTCCCGTCGCTTCGGCCGCTATGCCGGGGAGTCGTTGGCGGTGGTCAGCACGCGTGCCGCCGGCCAGCATGACGTCATCGTCTATACCAAGATCGACCGGCCCGGCGGGGCGCCCGCGATCCAAGCCGATTGGCGCGTCCGCGACATCGGCAGCCAGTTCCGCATCGTCGATATCATGGTGGAGGGCGTCAGCATGGCGCAGACACAGCGCCAGGAATTCGCCGCCGTGGTTCAGCAGCAGGGCCTGGCGGGTCTGCTGCAGGCCTTGCGGGCCCGCACCCAGCGGCTTGCCGCGACGGACAGCTGAGAAAGGGGACCGGCCCGCGATGCGCAAGGATCCTGGCTCACGGCTTGGCGGCCGCTGGAATGATCGTGCTGCTGTCGCTGTCGCCACCGCAGGTGATGGCCGACTATCAGGCGGGGGCGCTAGCCTTCGAGAAAGGCGAATTCGCACTGGCGCTGGGCCACTGGCGACCGTTGGCCGAGGCGGGCGATGCCAAGGCGCAATTCGGCTTGGGCGTGCTGTACGACGAAGGTCGCGGCGTGGCGGAGGACCGCGGACTGGCGGCGCACTGGTTCGGCAAGGCGGCCGAACAGGGCCATGCCCGCACCCAGCACAATCTCGGCCAACTCTATCTGGCCGGCGACGGCTTGCCGCCGGACCCGGCCAGGGCACGCGCCTGGCTCGAAGCGCGCAGCAGCGCAAGGCCTGCCGCAATCGCTCTATACGCTCGGCAAGATGCACGAGGCAGGGCTGGGGGGCGCCCAAGGATCCGAAGGCGGCTTTCGGCTATGTCCGGCGCGCGGCAGAGGCCGGTTTCGACCGGGCGCAATACGCCTGGGCAAGATGTATCGCGATGGCGATGGCACCAAGCCGGACGCGGCCGCCTCGCTCGGCTGGTTCCGTCGGGCGGCCGAACAGGGTTACGTCAAGGCGCAAAGCCGCCTGGGCCAGCGGTTGGCCCATGCCGAACAGGCTCGGCGCAACGACCAGGAGGCTTACCTCTGGTCGGCGCTGGCGGCGCGCAAGGGCGCCAGCGATGCGGCCGGACAATTGCAGATGCTGAAGGCGCGCATGTCGCCCGAGCAGATCGCCGAGGCCGAACGGCGCGTCGCCGCCTGGCAGCCGAAGTGCGGTCCCTGAGCACCGCCGTCGTGTGGGGTGGGCGTTGGCGCGGCCTGCTGCTCGGGTTGGGCGTGGCGTTCGCCCTGCCATTCGGCGCGGCAGCCGCGCAGGACATCCGCCTGCGCCTGGCGCGGGTTGTGACGGAACAGCAGGCAACGCCGATCCTAGCCGAGGGGGCGCGCGGCCAGTCGGCGCGGCTGCACCAGCGCCGGGCGGTGGAGGCCGCGCTCACCGCCGCCGCCAGCCAGTTGCTGATCGAGCGGCCCGGTCAGGCCGCCGAGATCGGTCGCGCCCTGGCCGGTGTCGCGCCAAGCGGCGCCGGCCCGGTGATCGCAACGCTGAGCCAGTTGTTCCCAGGCCTGGCGCCAGCGCTGACCAGCGGCGCCGGCTTGCCGCCGCAGCCGACGCATCCCGCCCCCGCGGCCGCGCCGGGCGCGATGCCGGCGCTGCTGGAGCCGGGCCGGGGCGATGCCCGGCAGAATGCGGAACGCGCCGCCGCTTCGGCCGCGCTCATCGCCGTCATCGCCGTCAGCCCGGCCACGCTGGAGACGGCGGTGCGGCAGGCGATCGCCGAACGGCCGGCCGAGCGGCAAGCGATCTTGCAGGCGGCCCGCAACGCCTATCCCGGCTTCGCCGAACGCATCGACCGGGCGGCGACGGCGATTCCGCCACCCTTGCCCGCCGCGGCGAGGGCAGCGGCCGCGCCGCCTGCCCCGGCTGCCCGGCCCGCCGCGCTGGCCGGTGCCGGCGATCCGCTGGAAGACGTCAACCGGGCGATGTTCGCCGTCAACGACACCATTGACGTGGCCCTGCTGCGGCCGCTCGCCTGGACCTACAACAAGCTGGTTCCCGACCCGGCCATCCTGGCGATCCGACGCTTCTTCGACAATCTCGGCACGCCGGCGATCCTTGCGAACGACCTGTTGCAAGGCACGTTCGCCGACGCCGGCACGACCGTCGCCCGTTTCCTGGTCAACAGCACGGCCGGCGTCGGCGGCCTGTTCGAGGTGGCGGCCGATCTGGGCCTGCCGCGCCACGGCGCCGATTTCGGCCAGACACTGCACAGTTATGGCGTCACCAGCGGACCTTATCTGGTGTTGCCGTTGTTGGGGCCGGCCAATCTGCGCGACGGCATCGGCCGCGCGGTGGACATGTCCCTCGATCCGCTGAGCTATGTGCTGCCGGCCGCCGCCTCGATCGGATTGACGGCCGGCAAGGCGGTTTCGGCGCGCGAGGAATTCCTGCACCCGCTGGACGATCTGAAGGCGACCTCGCTCGACTATTATGGCGCGGTGCGCAGCCTGTACACGCTGCGGCGCGCGGTCGGCCTGAACAAGGGCCGGCCACTGGCACAAGACAAGGAATTGGACGAGCTGTTCGAGGCCGCCGAGTAGGCCGGCCAGCCGCGCCTGGAGGATCGCGCCCGTGTCGCGTTTCGGACCTTTGGTGGACATTGACACCACCGCCTATCTGCATGACAGCGCCCAGATCTATGGCAAGGTGCGGCTGGACGCCGAGGTGTCGGTGTGGCCCAACGTGGTGATCCGCGCCGAGGCGCGCGAGGTCACGATCGGCCGTTGCAGCAATCTGCAGGACTTCGTGATGATCCATGTCGGCGCGGCAACCGACACGCAGATCGGCGCCTACTGCTCGATCGCGCATCGCGCCACCGTGCACGGCGCCACGTTGGGCGATCAATGCCTGGTCGGCATCAATGCCACGCTGATGGACGGCGTGGTGCTGGGCGAGAACTCGATCGTCGCCGCGCATTGCGTGGTGCCGCGCAACATGCGGGTTCCCGCCAACTCGGTGGTGGCGGGCATTCCCGGCAAAGTCATCGCCAGTCGCAACAACTGGGTGGCAAACCGCTTCAATGCCCTGCTTTATGCCCGCAACGCGGCCGCCTACCGGCGCGGCGAGCACCGCGCCTGGGACGAAGCGTCCGAGCCCTGGCAGACGGAAACCCTTGCCAAGCTCAACGTGGAATTCGCTAGGATTGCAGCCGGCTTCCCTTAGCGCCGGGGCCCCGCCCCAACCGTCAGGGTAACGTCAGGATAAGAAGGGTCCGATCATGCTGCTCAAGCCGTATCTCTTGTTCCTCGGCGAGGCCCGCGACGAACTGGCTGCCAAGACGGCGCACGGCGTGGCCGATTGGCGACCCGATTGGTGCATCGGACAGTTGCGCCTGCCGGGCTGCAAGGCCGACACCGGCTTGCCGGACATGGGCGTGGCGGAAGCCGCGCAGAAAGGCGCCAAGACCCTGGTCCTGGGCATTGCGGTCTCGGGCGGTCGGCTGCCGGAAAGCTGGCGGCAGATCCTGCTCGAGGCGCTGGCGCACGGCATGGATATCGCCAACGGCCTGCATACCCGGCTGGAGGAGATCCCGGGCATATCCGAGGCCGCGGCCAAGCACGGCCGCAAGCTATTCAACGTGCGCCACAGCGACCAGGCGTTCGACACCGGCAAGGGCACAAGGCGTAGCGGCCGGCGCCTGCTGACCGTCGGCACCGATTGCTCCTGCGGCAAGAAATACACCGCCCTGGCCCTGGAACGGGAAATGCACAAGCGCGGCCTGAAGGCCGATTTCCGCGCCACCGGTCAGACCGGCGTGCTGATCGCCGAACGGGGCATCGCCATCGATGCGGTCGTCTCGGACTTCATTTCCGGGGCCGCCGAATGGCTGTCGCCCGCCAATGAACCCGACCACTGGGACATCGTCGAAGGCCAGGGCTCGCTCTTCCATCCGGCCTTCGCCGGCGTTTCGTTGGGCCTGCTGCACGGCACCCAGCCCGACCGGCTGGTGATGTGCCACGAACCGACCCGCCGGCACGTGCGCGGTCTGCCCGGCACGCCCATTCCCGATGTCGGCGAGTGCATCCAGATGAACCTGGCGCTGGCCAAGCTGACCAACCCGGACTGCCGGATGGCCGGCGTCTCGATCAACACCGAGGCCCTGGGGCGCGCGGAAGGCGAGCGCTATCTCAAGGCGATGGCCGACAAGCACGGCCTGCCAGCGGTCGATCCCATCGCCTTCGGCGTGGGCCCGCTGGTCGACCGTCTGGCATGAACCGCGAACTGACGTTCGGCCAGGAAGTCTGGCCGCTCAGAGGGCGTTTCGCCATCTCGCGCGGGGCCAAGACCGAGAGCCGGGTGATCGTTGCGCGGCTTGCCGCCGGCGGTCGACAGGGCTGGGGCGAGTGCGTGCCCTATCCGCGCTATGGCGAGAGCATTGCTTCGGTCCTGGCGCAGATCGCGGCCGTCCGCGAGCCCATCCAACGGGGCGCGGACCGGGCCGCCCTGCTGACGCTGCTGCCGCCGGGTGCGGCGCGCAACGCACTTGACTGCGCCTTGTGGGATCTGGAAGCCAAGCTGGCCGGGCGGCCGGTGCACGAATTGGCGGGCTTGCCGGCGCCACGCGCGGTGGTGACCGCCTATACGCTCGGGCTCGACACGCCCGAGGCGATGGCACGAACGGCGGCCGAAGCGGCGCACCGCCCGCTGCTGAAGCTCAAGCTGGGGCGCGAGCAGGTGTTGGCAACGGTGACGGCGATCCGCGCCGCGGCGCCCGCCGCCCGATTGATCGTCGATGCCAACGAAGCTTGGACCCCCGCCCTGCACGACGAGGTGGCGCCCGGCCTGGCGCGATTGGGCGTGGAACTGATCGAGCAGCCGTTGCCGGCCGCCGAGGACGCGGCGCTCGCCGGCCGGCCGCGCCCGGTGCCGGTCTGCGCCGACGAGTCTTGCCATGTCGCCGCCGATCTTGCCGCTCTGGTCGGGCGCTACGACGCGGTCAACGTCAAGCTGGACAAGACGGGCGGTCTGACCGCGGCCCTCGATCTGGTGGCGGCGGCGAAGGCGCGCGGCTTCGCGCTGATGGTGGGCTGCATGATCGGCACCTCGCTGGCGATGGCGCCCGCCTGCCTGATCGCCAACGAGGCCAAAGTGGTCGATCTCGACGGCCCGCTTCTACTGGCAAGGGATCGCGAATCGGGACTGGATTACGCCGATGGCCGTGTCCATCCGGCAAGTGCGGCGCTGTGGGGCTAAGAGAAGCGCGAGATCTTCACCTTTTCTTAGCCATGCCGCAGGTCCAATAGCTGACGTGATTGCTTGCGAGCCAAGCGGAACCTAGCCCGGTTTATTCACGAGAGGCCATGATGTGATGGGCAGGGAGGCAAGGCGATCACGCGGCATGCGTGGTCGTTGCGTCTTTTTCATCGCGGGTTGGTTTGTCGGGTGTCGGGTTATTGGTTTGGGATTGCGGGAACGGGTGTTTTCGGGGCATCGGCCCCGTCGGTCATGGAGCGGCGGGTCGAAGCGCGCCGGCGAGCAAGCGGATGAGAGCGGCATCCGGGCAAACGGCGGCGAAGGCGATGCGCACGCGATGGGTGGTCTCGACGATGCGGGCGCCGAGCTTCAACAAGCGCAGGCGGATGGTTGCGAACTCGGCCTTGGCCAACGGATGTGCGGGCGGGATGG
>VGEV01000046.1 GCA_016869175.1 Alphaproteobacteria bacterium | reverse complement strand
GAGATCGTTGGCATCCTCGTAGCCGCAGGCGATCGCCAGGAGGCGGGCGAGCGGGTGTATCACGCGCGCACCGTCGCGCCGATCGGCGATCAGGGCCGCAAGCCTGTCCGCCAGACCGAGACGGCGCCCGGCCTGGGCCAGTACCATCACCCCGCCGTCGGAGCTGATGCGCCCGCCGTCGAACGACGCGCTCATCTTCTTGCGCCCGACGCTTGGCAAATCGCAGGAGCGTTCTCTATCGTCGGCCATGGCGGGCGTGGCGCCTCCCTGCTCTCGTGAAGGACCGGATTAGACCACCAAATCCTGAACGAAATCAGTGAGCTATGCTACACCCGCCGCACCGATACGGCCCGCGTCACGAATAATCCAGGGTAGGCATGCCATACCTGCCGGCCGAGCTGCCGTTCCTGGAAACCGCTCATGAACAGGCGGAGTTCTGGGCGCATTGCCGGCAACGCCGTTTGCTGTTCCAGGCGTGCGGCGAATGCGGCCGGCCCTGCCATCCGCCGCTGCCGATCTGCCCCGGCTGCCAGTCGGCGCGGCGTGTCTGGCGCCAGGCACCGCTGCCGGCCCGGCTCTACAGCTATACGGTCGTGCATCATGCCTCGCACCCGGCGGTCAAGGCGCACTTGCCCTACAACATCGCGCTGGTGGAGTTTCCGGCCCTGCCGGGGGTGCGCCTGATCAGCAACGTGGTCGAGGTGCCGCCGACCGCGCTCGTCATTGGCATGGCGCTCGAGCTGATCTGGCAGGACGGCGCGAACGGCCAACCGCTGCCGCGCTTCCGGCCGGCTACCAGCCGAACGGGCGGGCCGCCCGGTGCTTCATGATCTCGACCGCGCCGCCGCCGATCGCCATCACCCCGCCGGCCTTGCGGCGGAGCGCGACCGGAAAGGCCTCGGCCTCGTCCCACCGGGCCGCGTGGGGTTCGATCGCGCGTTCGACCAAGCGGCGGGCCTGCGCGCGGAAGGCCTCGTGCTCGGCCCGGTAGAAGGGAAGGGGTGCCGCGCACCCGTTTCGTTGCGCATGGCCTAGCCCTGTTTCAGCACGGCCAGCAGCTGCCGGTTCTGCACCTGCTCGCCGGCCGCGACCGCGAAGCGCTCGATCGCGCCGTCGGTCTTTGCCCGGATCTCGTGCTGCATCTTCATCGCCTCCATGACGATGACGATGTCGCCCTGTCTGACGGGCTGGCCTGCCTGGCCGCGCAGCTCGACCACCTTGCCGGCCATCGGCGCCAGCATCCGGCCATCGCCGCGGCCGGCCGCGGCACTTGCCCGCGCCACCTCCTCGGCGAAGACGAAATCGGCGCTATCGAGCGACAGGTGCAATTCGCCATCGAACAGGACATAGGCCGCCTGCCGCTGCACCCCGTCATGCGCGAAGCGCACGCGATCGGCGGTCTTCTCGAGGATCGCAAGCCCCACGCCGTCGACGGCAAAGCGGCCTTCGCCCAGCGGGCACAGGTGCAGCTGGCATCGATCCTCACCCTGGCGCAGCGTCAACGGGGCCTCTGCCCGCATGCTGCTGCGCCAGCCGTCGTTGCCGGCGCTCGCCTGGTAGAGCAGAACGGCGGCCAGCGCGAGCGTCGGCGGATCCGGGGCGGGCCGCGCCGCTTCAGCGAACCGGTGGCCGAGATAGTCGGTCGAGACATGACCGCTGGCGAAGCCCTGGTCGGCCAGCAGGTCGATCAGGAAACGGCGATTGGTCGGCAAGCCCAAGGCTGCCGTCTCACTCAAGGCGCGCAGCAGCTTGCGCCGGGCCACCTCGCGGCTGGGCCCATGCGCGATCAGCTTCGCCAGCAAGGGGTCGTAATAGGGGCTGACCTCCTGGCCGCTTTCGACGCCAGCATCGACCCGCACGCCGTTCGCCGGCCGCCACAGCGCCAGCCGCCCCGCCTGCGGCAGGAAGCCGGCATGCGGATCCTCGGCGTAGAGCCGCGCCTCGATGGCGTGGCCGGTGAACCGCACTTGGTCTTGAGTCAGCGGCAGGGCGCCGCCCGCCGCCACTGCCAACTGCCAGGCGACGAGATCGAGGCCGGTCACGAGCTCGGTCACCGGATGCTCCACTTGCAGCCGGGTATTCATCTCCAGGAAGTAGAACTCGCCGTTCGTCGCCAGCAGGAACTCCACGGTGCCGGCGCCGACATAGCCGACCGCCTTGGCGGCGGTCACCGCGGCGCGGCCCATGGCCTCGCGCAGCGTGGCGGTCACGGCGGGCGAGGGCGCTTCCTCGATCACTTTCTGGTGGCGACGCTGCAAGGAACAGTCGCGTTCGCCCAGATGGATGCAATTGCCGTGGCGGTCGGCGAACACCTGCACCTCGACATGGCGCGCGCCGGCGACCGCCTGCTCCAGGATCAGCTCGTCCGAACCGAAGGCGTTCATCGCCTCGCCGCGCGCCAGGCGCAGCAGGGCGGCGGCGTCGTCGCCCGGGTTGACCAGGCGCATGCCCCGACCGCCGCCGCCGGCCGCCGCCTTCACCATGACCGGCCGGCCGATCCGGGCGAGCGCCGCCAGCAGCGAAGCCTCGTCCTGCGCTTCACCGCAATAGCCCGGCACCGTCGGCACGCCCGCGCCCTGCATCAGCAGCTTGGCCTGCCGCTTGTTGCCCATCTGACGGATGGCCGCGGCCGGCGGGCCGACGAAGACGAGCCCCGCGTCAGCACAAGCCGCCGCGAACTCGGCGTTCTCCGACAGGAAGCCATAGCCCGGATGCACGGCCCCGGCGCCGGTCCGTCTGGCCGCATCGAGGATCGCGGCAATGTTGAGGTAGCTGTCGGCGACGGGCGGCGGGCCGATCAGGACCGCGCAATCGGCCGCCCGCACATGCGGCGCCTGGGAATCGGCGCTCGAATGCACGGCGATGGTGCGCAGGCCGAGCGCGCGCGCGGTGCGGATGATGCGGGCCGCGATCTCGCCGCGATTGGCGATCAGCAGGCTGTCGAAGGCCATGGCGTCAGCGGTTGCGCCGGCTGGGCAGGGTGCCCATGAGCTTGCAGATGATCTGCAGCATCACCTCGTCCGCGCCGCCGCCGATCGACATCAGCCGGCCGTCTCGATAGAAGCGCGACACGCGGTTCTCCCAGACATAGCCCATGCCGCCCCAATATTGCAGGCAGGCATCCGCCACTTCGCGCATCAGCCGGCCACCCTTGAGCTTGGCCATCGAGGCAAGCCGCGTCACGTCGGCGCCGCCGACATAATCCTCCACCGCGCGATAGATCAGCGAGCGCAGCGCCTCCACCTCGGTCTGCAACTCCGCCATGCGGAAATGCACCACTTGATTGTCCAGGATCGACTGGCCGAACGCCTTGCGCTCGCGCGTGTACTCGATGGTCTCCTCGATCACCGCTTCCATCGCCTTAAGGCCCGAAGTGGCGCCCCACAGCCGTTCCTCCTGGAACTGCTGCATCTGGTAGACGAAGCCCTGGCCTTCCTCGCCGACGCGGTAGCGCTGCGGCACGCGCACGCCATCGAAATGGATCTGCGCGGTGTCGGAGGCGAACATGCCGATCTTCTTCAGCTTGCGCGCGACGCTGACGCCCTTGGTCTTGAGCGGCAGGCAGATCAGCGTCTTGTTGCGATGCACCGGCCCCTCGCCGGTATTGGCCAGCAGGCACATCCAGTCGGCCTGCACGCCGTTCGTGGTCCACAGCTTGCCGCCGTCGATCACGTAGTCGCCGCCGTTCTTGCGCGCCGTCGTCTTGATGGAAGCCACGTCCGATCCGGCGCCCGGCTCCGACACCCCGATGCAGGCCACCGCATCGCCGGCGATGGCGGGGGCCAGGAACTCGCGCTTCAGCTCCTGCGAGCCGTAGCGGGCCAGCGCTGGCGTCGCCATGTCGGTCTGCACGCCGATCGCCATCGGCACCGCGCCGCAACGGATCAGCCCCAGTTCCTCGGTCATCGCCGTGGCATAGGAATAGTCGAGCCCCATGCCGCCATGTTCGACCGGCTTGTGCACGCCCAAGAGCCCGGCTTGCCCCAGTTTCTTGAACACCTCGTGCGCCGGGAAGAGCTCGGCGGCCTCCCAGTCGTCGACATACGGATTGATCTCGCGCTCGACCAGCGTGCGCACGGTCTGCCGCAGGGCCTCGTGCTCGGGCGTGAACAGCATGGCGTGCCTCCTGTGGGCTAGCCGAGCGCCTTCGGCAGCTGCTCGCGGTGAAAGCCTAGGAAGGGCTGCGACTTGTCGTGCGCGCGCAACGGCCGTTCGACGGGCGCGTTGGGCACGCCGCCATCGACGCGGATGCAGCTGCCGTTGACGAAGGCCGCCGCCGGCGACAACAGGAAGCAGATCGCCGCGGCGCACTCCGCCTCGCGGCCCAGTCGTTGCACCGGGATGTGGCGCGGCAGCGAGCGCAGGTGCGCCTGCATCTCCGGCGCATAGGTGTCGAAGCCGGAACTGGCGATCCAGCCGGGCGCCACCGCGTTGGCGCGCACGCCGGCCGGTGCCCATTCGATCGCCATGGTCTCGGTCAGGCTCATCATCCCGGCCCGCGCCGCGCCCGAATGGCCCATCAGCACCATCGAGCGCCACATGTCGGCGATGATGTTGACGATGGCGCCGCCGCCGTCGTTCTTCATCGAGCGCAAATAGACCTCGCGCGCCACCAGGAAGCCGCCGGTCAGGTTGGTGCGCACCACGGTTTCCCAGCCTTTCTGGCTGATCTTCTCCAACGGTGCCGGAAACTGTCCGCCGGCATTGTTGACCAGGCCATCGATGCGGCCGTGGCGGGCGACGATGGCGGCGATGCCGGCGGCCACCGCTGCCTCCTCGCGGATGTCGAAGGCCTCGGTGTCTGCCTGGCCGCCATCCTCGGCGATTTCCTGCGCCACGGCGGCCAGCTTTTCCGGCCTGCGTCCGGTCAGCACCACGCGCGCGCCCAGGCTGGCCAGTTCGTGCGCCGTGCAGCGGCCGATGCCGCTGCCGCCGCCGGTGACGACGATGGTTTCGCCTGCGAACAGGCCGGGGCGGAAGACCGAACGATACGGCATGGGGGCGAACCCGTTAGGCGCGCGCGTAACGGCCGCGCTGGAAGATGCGGTCGAGATCGTCGGGCGTGGCGCTGCCGACGGTCGACTGGATGCCGTCGATGCGGGCGAAGGCGCGGACCGCTGCCGGCCGCTCCAGGATGCGGTCAACCCAGGCCCACAGCCGCGGCAGTTCGGGATTGTGGGCGCGCTGAAAGCCCGCTTCCTTGGCGAAGATGCGGGACATGGCGCGTATCCACGGCACGGTGGCGATGTCGGCGATGGTGTAGTCCGGCCCTCCGAGATAGGGCGCTTCGCCGAGCCGGCGGTCCAGCAGGTCGTAGAGCCGGCGCACCTCCGTGGTATAGCGCGACAGCGAATAGTCTGTGCCGGCCGGCGCGAAACGCTTGAAGTGGTTGTATTGGCCGAACATCGGGCCGACACCGGTCAATTGCACCATCAGCCATTGCAGCACCGGATAGCGTTCGGCCGGCGCGGTCGGCAGCAGGATCCCGGCCTTCTCCGCCAGGTAGATCAGGATGGCGCCCGATTCGAAGACCGTGGTCCGCTGCCCGCCGGGCCCGTCATGATCGACGATCAGCGGCACCTTGGCGTTGGGGTTGAGCCGGGTGAATTCGGGGCGGAATTGCTCGCCCTTCCACACGTCCACCAGCTTCGCGTTGTAGGGCAATCCGACCTCTTCCAGCATCAGGAAGATCTTCTGCACATTGGGGCTGGTCATCGCGTACAGGTCGATCATCGGTCTCTCCCACCGGACTGGGCAGTGTTATACCGGCAAAGGCGGGTTGATTGACTTTAGCCGTAGTTGACGTTTACGTTAACGTCAAGCAGGAGCGAGTATGGATCTGGCCGGGGTTACGGAGCGGCTGCGCCGTCGCGTGGGCGAGGATTGCGGCCTGGGCGCCAAGGTCAAATTCGACTTCGGCGCGGACGGCGTGATCCTGCTCGACGCCAGCCGGACGCCGAACGAGATCGGCAACCAGGACGGCGAGGCGGATTGCACGCTGTCGATCGCGCTCGACGACTTCGTCGCCATCGGCGAGGGCGAACTCGACCCGATGACGGCCTTCATGCTCGGCAAGCTGAAGGTGTCGGGCGATATGGGCTTGGCGATGCGGCTGCAGAAGATTCTGCGATAGGGACGACACGGGCATGCAGTTCGAGGACCTGATCTACGAGGAAAAGAACCGGGTGGCCACCATCACCATCAATCGGCCGAAAGTGATGAACGCCTTCCGGCCGAAGACCTGCGTCGAGCTGATCCAGGCCTTTCTCAAGGCCGGCTGGGACGGCGAGATCGGCGCCATCGTCCTGACCGGCGCCGGCAACCGCGCCTTTTGCACCGGCGGCGACCAGTCCGATAAGCACGGCCAGTACGGCGCCGGCATGGAGGCGCGCGGCACCACCGGCATGCCGGTCGGCGAGCTGCATTCGGTGATCCGCGACGTGCCGAAGCCGGTGATCGCCAAGGTGCGCGGCTATTCCATCGGCGGCGGCAACGTGCTGGCGACGCTCTGCGATCTGACCATCGCCTCGGACAACGCCATCTTCGGCCAGGTGGGGCCGCGGATGGGCTCGGTCGATCCGGGTTTTGGCACGGCCTATCTCGCGCGCGTGGTGGGGGAAAAGAAGGCGCGCGAGATCTGGTACATGTGCAAGCGCTATTCGGCCAAGGAGGCCTTGGAGATGGGCCTCTGCAACGCCGTGGTGCCGGACGATCAACTCGACGCCGAAGTCGACAGGTGGTGCGCCGAACTGGTCGAGCGCAGCCCGACCGCGATCGCCATCGCCAAGCGCTCGTTTAACGCCGACAGTGAGAATATCCGCGGCATCGGCGCCTTGGGCATGGAGGCGCTCAGGCTTTACTACGACACCGAGGAATCGAAAGAAGGCGGCAACGCGTTGCGGGCCAAGCGGCCGCCGGAATTCCACAAGCACATGAAATAGGGAGCCGCCCCCCGTGGACTTCGCCTTCAACGAGCAGCAGGAGCAGGTGCGCGAACTGGCCAGCCGCTTCGTCGCCGAACGGGTGGCGCCCGGCTATGCCGCGCGCGAGCGGGCCGGGCGCATCGAGCCCGAACTGCTGCGCGGCATGGGCGAGCTGGGCCTGATCGGCGCCGACCTGCCGGAGGAACTGGGCGGCCAGGGGGTCGACGGCGTGACCAATGGCGTCATCGTCGAGGCCATCGCCGGCGCCGATCATTCCGCCGCCTATGTGCAGTTGCTGGGCTCGCTTAACGGTTCCATCCTGGTGCACCATGCGTCCGGGCAGATGGCACGCGAGGTGGTGCCGGCGATCTGCCGGGGCGAGCGGCTGGTGGCGTTTGGCCTGACCGAGCCGCGCGGCGGCTCGGACGCGGCCAACCTGCAGCTCAAGGCCAAGCGGACCAACGACGGCTATGTGCTGAGCGGCGAGAAGACCTCGATCTCGCTGATCGAGCAGGCCAGCGACATCATCCTGTTCGCGCGCACCGGCGAGCCGGCGTCAGGCGCGCGCGGCGTCACGGCCTTCCTGGTGCCGCTCGACCAGCCGGGCGTCAGCCGCAACCGCTTCCAGGATGTCGGCACGCGCGCGGTCGGCCGTGGCAGCGTGTTCTTCGATGGCGTCAAGGTGCCGGCGGAGCGGCGCATCGGCGAGGAGGGCGCCGGCTTCCGCGTGGTGATGCAGGGCTTCGACTATTCGCGCACGCTGATCGGTCTGCAATGCCTGGCGCCGGCGGCGGCCTCGCTGGCCGAGACGTGGCGCTATGTCACCGAGCGGCAGGCCTTCGGCAACCCGTTGGCCAAGTATCAGGGCGTCACCGAGCCGCTGGCGGAAGCCGAAACCCTGCTGTCGGCGGCGCGGCTGCTCTGCTATCGCACGCTCTGGCTGCGCGACCGCGGCCTGCCGCACACCGCCGAAGCGGCGATGTGCAAGTGGTGGGTGCCGAAGCTGTCGTTCGAGACCATCCACCGCTGTCTGCTGACGCATGGCCATGCCGGCTATTCGACGGACCTGCCGCACCAGCAGCGCCTGCGTGACGTGATGGGCCTGCAGATCGGCGACGGCACCGAGCAGATCCAGAAAATGGTCATCGCCCGCGAGAAGGTTGGCCGCGTGGCGGTGCCTTATGCGTGAACCGAGGAGGCGAGCGTGCAACAGGCGACGCAGATCGCGCTGACCCGCAGGATACTGAGCTACCTGGCCGGCAAGACAACGCACCTCAACGACGACGTCTACCGCAACCCGGTCAGCGATTACACCTGCCGCCAGCAATTCGCCAAGGAACGCGAGCGCTTCTTTCGCCGCTCCCCCCTGTTCATGGGCCTGAGTTGCGATCTGCCGCAGCCCGGTTGCTATCTGACCGACGATTTCAGCGGCGTGCCGATGCTGCTGGTGCGCGACGACGACGGCCGGGTGAACGGCTTCCTCAACGTCTGCCGCCATCGCGGCGCGCCGGTGGCGAAAGGCTGCGGCAAGGGCGGCAAACTGTTCGTCTGCCCGTATCACGGCTGGACGTATGACCGCAAAGGGCGCCTCACCTCGCGCCCCGATGCGCCCAGCTTCGCCGCCATGGATGCGGCAAGCCATGGCTTGCGGCCGCTGCCGGTGGTGGAGCGACACGGCATGCTGTGGGCGGCCGGCGCCCCCGACGCGGCCTTCGACATCGACCGCGGCCTGGCCGGCTTGCAGGACGATCTCGCCAGTTTCGCACTGGGCGGCTATCACCACTACGAAACCCGGGTGCTGCAGCAGAGGATGAACTGGAAGCTGGTGGTCGACACCTTCCTGGAGAGCTACCACCTGCCGTTCCTGCATTCGACCACGGTCGGCCCGATCATCCTGGGCAATCGCGGCGCGTTCGACGGGTTCGGCCACAATCTGCGCACCATCTATCCGAGATCGAACTTCGAGAGCCTGCGACAACAGCCGGAAGCCGAATGGGATCTGGTGAAGTGGTCGGCCATCGTCTATGTGCTGTTTCCCAACACCGTGTTCATCATGCAGGGCGACCATCTGGAAACTTGGCGCATCTATCCGGTCGGCGACAGCCCGGACGCATCGCGCATGTACGTCTCGCTCTACACGCCCGAGCCAGCGCTGACCGACAGCGCCAAGCGCCATTGGGACCGCAACATGAAGCTGCTGATGGACGTGGTGCAGTCCGAGGACTTTCCGCTGGGTGAAAAGATGCAACTAGGCTTCTATTCCGGCGCCCAGCCGCATCTGACCTACGGCCGCAACGAACCGGCGCTGACCCACTACCACCGCGCGATCAAGCAGGCGCTGGCCAAAGCCGCCTGACGCGCCGTTGGATCTTGCCGAAACGCTGGTCGCGTTGGGCTTCTGCTGCGTGCTGTTCGGGTTCGCCACATGGCGTGCGCGCCGGCCCTATGAGCCGGGGCGCTTGCCGTTGCTGCCGATGGGCTTGGTGCAGTTTGTCGGGCTGCTGGGTGTCGTGTTGATGCTGGCTCACTTGGCGACGCTGCTGACCGGCACGCCATTCGGCCGGTAGTAAGCTCGATCAGGCAGCCCGCTGCTGCCAGAGGTTCCGGCGCTGCTCGTCCCGCAGGCGCCGGATCGCCGTCACCGCCTCGTCCACCTCGCGCAAGCCCGGCACCAGCAGGCCGCCCCGCGCGAGCCGCAGCATCAGCACGCCGGTGCCGTCCTTGACGGCCAGCGCGCTCGCTTCCTCGATGTCGGTCAGCGGCAGACGCCGCATGCCGGAAAACCAGGTCTGTCGCAGCCGCAATTCCTCGGCGCTGAGCTCGAACCGGAAGGCACGCGCATTGGCATAGGCGGACAGCGCCGAGGCCGCGGCAAAGATAAGGAAAGCCTCCGGCATTAGAAAGGCCAGTGGCGAGAACAGCAGCAACCCAAACCCCATGGCCTTGACGTAGAACCAGGGGTCGCGCAAGGCGAAGAACACGGCCGGCGTGCCCTCTACCGGCTGGGTTGGCCGTGCGTCGGTGGTGCCGCTTGGCGTGTATTCCCAGTTCGACATCGCTGTCCGTTCGCTGCTGCGCCTGGTTATGCTTCCAATGTCGGGCGCCGTCGCGCCGGTTCAAGGGCCGGCTTGGCCGCAACGCGGTGAAGATTGCCTTACGCCGGTTCAGCGCCGGCCTCGCTAAGCCTCGGAGATTTCGGACCTGAGATCCGCTACTGCCTAGCCTCGCCCTCGCCGCGACTTACAAGCAATCCCGCGCTTTCGAGCTTTCCCAGCTGATCCAGCAGCGTTGTAAGATCCAGCTGCGCCACACGCTGCAACTCCACAAAGCCGTGGGCTTCCTTGCAGGCCCGCAAGATGACGGCGGCGGGGTCGCGCTGCCCGCCTTGCGCCCCACGCTGCCGCGCGCTCAAGGTTGCCAGGAAGTAGCCGAACGAGTTCGTGGCGGTGGAGGACATGGTAACTCCTCGGCGTCGAGCCAGCGGGCGACCGCTTACGCCATCATTGCCCACAGTGTAACGTTCGACAGGCGGTTTGGCAGCCGGCAGGGCGGCGGCAAGGGGCTGCCCGGGCCCGGACGGCTTGTCCCACCCCCATCGCGCCGCTAGCTTGGCCGAAAGCGCCCGCCGCGGAGGCCGCCCATGTCGCGCCAAGCCTACGAGACCGATCTCGACAAGAATGCCGCCAATTTCCAGGCCTTGACGCCGCTGTCGTTCCTGCCGCGTACCGCCCTGACCTTTCCCGATCGGCTGGCGGTGATCCATGGCGAGCGACGGCTGAGCTGGGCGCAGGTGCACGAACGCGCACGGCGGCTGGCCTCGGCGCTGGCCAAGCGCGGCATCAAGCGGGGCGATACGGTCGCCATCATGTCGCCCAACACGCCGGCCATGTTCGAGGCACATTTCGGCGTGCCGATGACGGGGGCGGTGCTGAACACGCTCAACACCCGGTTGGACGGTCCGGCCATCGCCTTCATCCTGGATCACGGCGAGGCCAAGGTGCTGCTGACCGATCGCGAGTTGTCGCCGATCATCGAGGCGGCGCTGAAGCTGGTGAAGACGCGGCCGGTGGTGATCGACATCGACGACATGCCGGCCGCCGGCGGCAAGCTTCTGGGCGAGATCGAATACGAGGCGTTCATCGCCGGCGGCGATGCCGGGTATGTCGGTCCGGCACTCGCCGACGAGTGGGAGGCCATCTCGCTCAACTACACATCCGGCACCACGGGCAATCCCAAGGGTGTCGTCTATCACCATCGCGGCGCCTACTTGAATGCGCTCGGCAATGCCATTTCCTGGGGCATGGGCCAGCATCCCGTCTATCTCTGGACGCTGCCGATGTTCCACTGCAACGGCTGGTGCTTTCCCTGGACGATCACGGCGCTGGCCGGCACCAATGTCTGCCTGCGCCGGGTCGACAGCCGGCACATCTATCAGGCGATCGCCGAACACCAGGCCACCCACCTATCGGGCGCGCCCATCGTCATGCAGATGATCTGCAACGCCAGCGAGACCGAGCGCACCCGTTTCAATCACCAGGTGCAGGTGATGACCGCCGCGGCGCCGCCGCCCGCCTCGGTCTTGGCCGCCATGCAGCGCCAGGGCTTCAAGGTGACGCATGTCTATGGCCTGACCGAGACCTACGGCCCATGCGTCGTTTCCGCCTGGCACGAGGAATGGGACGGTCTGGACATCGAACAGCAAGCCCGCCTGAAGGCGCGCCAGGGCGTGCCCTACGAGGTGCAGGACGGCCTGATGGTGGCCGACGCCAAGACGCTGAAGCCGGTGCCCCGCGACGGCGAGACCATGGGCGAAGTGTTCATGCGCGGCAACATCGTCATGAAAGGCTATCTCAAGAACGCCAAGGCGACGCGCGAGGCCTTTGCCGGCGGCTGGTTCCATTCGGGCGATCTCGGCGTCTGGCACGCCGACGGCTATATCGAGCTGAAGGACCGATCCAAGGACATCATCATCTCGGGCGGCGAGAATATTTCCTCAATCGAGGTCGAAGGTGTGCTCTACCGGCATCCTGCGGTCGCCTTCGCGGCGGTGGTGGCCAAGCCGGACGAGAAATGGGGCGAAACCCCGGTCGCCTTCGTCGAACTGAAGCCCGGCGCCAGCGCCAGCGAAGCCGAGATCGTCCAGTTCTGCCGCGACAACCTGGCGCATTTCAAATGCCCGCGCGCGGTGGTGTTCACCGAGGTGCCGAAGACCTCGACCGGCAAGATTCAGAAGTTCCTGCTGCGCGACAAGGCCAAGACGGCGTAGCGACCGCTCAGGCGGGGGGCGTGTTCTCCGCTTCTCCCGGCGCCGCCTCGCCCGGAGCTTGCGCCTCGCCCGGAGTTTGCGCGTCGCCCGCCTCGGCCGTTTGCGGCAGCGGCTGGGTGGAGGGCAGGCCGGCCGCCTCGTCGGCCGCGAACTGCGCGTTGCGCGCCAGCATCGCCAGGCGCTCCTCGCGCTCCTTGGCGCGCCGCAGCTTGGTCTGCGCGTCGGTCACTGCCTCGTCCAAGTCGATTTGCGAGCACAGGCCGAGCGTCACCGGGTCTTGCGGCTTGATGTTCTGCATGTTCCAGTGGCTGCGGTCGCGGATCGACTGGATGGTGGATTTGGTGGTGCCGACCAGCTTGGAGAGCTGGGCATCGCTGAGTTCGGGATGGTTGCGCAAGAGCCAGGAGATAGCGTTCGGCCGGTCTTGGCGTTTGGACACCGGCGTGTAGCGGCCGCCGCGGCTGCGCCGGGCCAAATCGACCGGCGGCTTGGTCAGCGTCAGCCGCGCCTTGGGGTTCTGCTCGCAGCGCTGGATGTCCTCGCGGCTGAGCTGGCCGGTCGCCACCGGATCCAATCCCTTGATGCCTTGCGCCACCTCGCCGTCGGCGATGCCCTTGACCTCCAGATGGTGCAAACCACAGAAGTCGCCGATCTGCTCGAAGGTCAGCCCGGTATTCTCCACCAGCCACACGGCGGTTGCCTTGGGCATCAGGGGTCGGTCGATCATTGCCTGCTCCTTGCCGGGGGCGCGGCCCGCGGCGTTTGGGCGAGATATAGGCCCTTTTGGGCCGCCGCCGCCATATCAGACGGTCAACAGGATCTTGCCGGTATGGGCGTCGGCCTCCATGCGGGCATGCGCTGCCGCGGCCGCGGTTAAGGGGAAACTCCGGTCGTAGACCGGGCTGAGCTTGCCCGCCTGCAGCAGCGGCCAGACCTTGGCTTCCAGCTCGGCGGCGATCAGCGCCTTCTGCGCCACCGTGCGCGGACGCAGTGCCGAGCCGGTGACGGTCAGCTTCTTGCGGATGATCTGCCAGAGATCCGCTTCGGCCTTGCCGCCGCGCTGCGCGGCGATATGCACAAGCCGGCCGTCCTGGGCCAGGGCCTTAAGGTTGCGCGCCAGGTAGTCGCCGCCGACCATGCACAGGATCAGGTCCACGCCCCGCCCACCGGTCGCCGCCTTGGTCAGCTCGACGAAATCCTGGGTCCGGTAGTTGATCGCCTGCTCGACGCCAAGATCCAGGCAGGTCTGGCATTTCTCGGCGGTGCCGGCGGTGGCGAAGACGCGCGCGCCGAACTGCCGGGCAAGCTGGATCGCCACCGTGCCGATGCCGCTGGCCCCGCCATGCACCAGGCAGCTCTCGCCCGCGCGCAGACCGCCCTGTTGGAACACGTTGGTCCAGACCGTGAAGAACGTCTCCGGCACGCCGCCCGCCTGGGCAAGCGTAAGGGCAGCCGGCGCCGGCAGGCAGTTGGCGGCCGGCGCCAGGCAATATTCGGCATAGCCGCCGCCGGTGACCAGCGCGCAGACCCGCTCGCCCAGGTGCCAGCGGCCGGCCCCCGGGCCCACGGCCACCACCTCTCCGGCGCATTCCAGGCCCGGAATGTCCGAGGCGCCCGGCGGCGCCGGATAGTTGCCCGCCCGCTGCATGCAGTCGGCCCGGTTGAGGCCGGCGCCCACCACCTTGATCAAGACCTCGCCCGCCGCCGGCAGCGGCACCGGTCGACGCGCCGGCCGCAGCACCTCCGGCCCGCCGGGTTTGGCAATCTCGATGGCGGTCATCTCCGACGGCAGGGCCATGACCTCGTCTCCAACGGCTTGTGGGAAGGCGCCCCCTCTATAATGTTGCGCGACCCAGCGCAAGCGATGGGGGACGGGATGGCGATCGACCCAGAAGAACTGCTGCCGCGCAAGCGGCCCGAACCGGCCAAGCTGGACGACCTGTCGGTTGCCCAGCTCAACGAGCGGATCGGCGAACTGGAGGCGGAGATCGCCCGGGTCAAGGCGGAGATCGCCAAGCGCCAGGCAATCAAGTCGGGTGCGGCCAAACTGTTCCGGAGCTGAGGCTTCTGGACATCCAGGCGCCGGCGCCTACCATGCCGGACAACGCGGAGACGAATCCTGCCATGGCCGCCGACCCGAAATACCTGCATTTCGATACGCTGTCGCTGCATGCCGGTCAGCGCCCCGACCCCTTGCACGGCAGTCGCGCGGTGCCGATCTACCAGACCACCTCCTATGTGTTCCGCGATACCGATCACGCCGCGGCGCTGTTCAACCTGGAACGGGCCGGGCACATCTATTCGCGCATCTCCAACCCCACCGTCGCCGTGCTGGAGGAACGCGTGGCGGCGCTGGAAGGCGGGGTGGGCGCGGTGGCGACCGCCAGCGGCCAGGCGGCGCTGCATCTGGGCATCGTCACGCTGATGGGTGCCGGCGGCCATATCGTATCCTCCAGTTCGATCTATGGCGGCAGCTACAACCTGATGACGCATACGCTGCCGCGTTTCGGCATCACCACCAGCTTCGTCGATGCGCGCGACCCGGCGGCGTTCGCCCGGGCGATCCGACCCGAGACCCGGCTCGTTTTCACCGAGACGCTGGGCAATCCGGGTCTTGAGGTGGCCAACATCCCGGAACTCGCCAGGATCGCCCATGGCCATGGCCTGCCGCTGATGGTCGACAACACCTTCGCCACCCCGGCGCTCTGTCGGCCGATCGAACATGGCGCCGACCTCGTCATGCACTCCGCCACCAAGTTCCTGGGCGGCCACGGCATCGCCATCGGTGGCGTGCTGGTCGACGGCGGCGGGTTCGATTGGGAAGGTTCGGGCAGGTTTCCGACCCTGACCGAGCCCTATGCGGGCTATCACGGCCTGGACTTCGCGCAAGAGTTCGGCCCCGCCGCCTACATCATGCGGGCCCGCGCGGAAGGCATGCGCGATTTCGGCGCCTGCATAGCGCCGGCCACGGCTTTCTATATCCTGCAAGGCGTGGAGACCTTGAGTGTGCGGATGGGCCGGCATGTGGAAAACGCCCGCCTCGTCGCCCGTTTCCTGAAAGGCCACCCGGCGGTGGAATGGGTGAAATACCCCGATCTGCCGGACCACCCGGACCACAATCTGGCCGCCGTGCTGCTGCCCAAGGGCGCGGGTGCCATCTTCAGCTTCGGCATCAAGGGCGGCCGCGAGGCGGGGCGCAAGTTCATCGAGGCGTTGGCCGTGTTTTCGCATCTGGCCAATGTGGGCGATGCCAAGAGCTTGGTGATCCACCCCGCCAGCACCACCCACCAGCAGATGGACGCGGAATCGCTCAAGTCGGCCGGCATCGGCGAGGAGTTGATCCGTCTGTCGGTTGGTCTGGAGGATCCGGCGGACCTGACCGACGATCTGTCCGGCGCGCTGCGCGCCTCGCAACGGAAATAGCGCCATGGATATGCAGGTCAACGGCCGCAAGGTGCACGCGGCCACCGGCGGGCGGGGGTTCGATCCCAAGCAGCCCACCATCCTGATGGTGCATGGCGCCAGCTTTGACGGCACGGTTTGGGTGCTGCAGACGCGCTATTTCGCCTGGCACGGGCGCAACGTGCTGGCGCTCGACCTGCCAGGCCACGGCCGGACCGAGGGGCCGCTGCTCGGCTCGATCGAGGCCATGGCCGATTGGCTGATCGCGGTGCTCGACGCGGTGGAGGCGAAGCAGGCCGCGCTCTGCGGACACTCGATGGGCGCGCTGGTGACGCTGGCTTGCGCTGCCCGGCATCCCGAGCGCGTAAGCGCGCTGGCGCTGTTGGGTGCGGCGGCGGCCATCCCGGTCAACGACGAATTGCTGGCGAGCGCCCAGGCGGGCGAGCACCTGGCCATGGACCTGATCAATTCCTGGGGCTTCGGCCGCCGGGCGCAGGCGGGGGTGCACCGGGTGCCGGGCCTGTGGATGATGAAAGGCGGCCTGCGGATCTTGGAGGCAAGCGCCCGCGACGTGCTGTATACCGACCTGAAGGCGTGCAACGACTGGAAGGCCGGCGCCGGCGCCGCCGCCGCGGTCAGGTGCCCGACCCAGCTGGTGCTGGGCGAACGGGACGTGATGACCCCGCTGAAGGCGGGGCGCGAACTGGCGGCGATGATCGCTGGCGCCCGGGTCGCCGTGCTGCCTAGCATTGGCCATATCATGCCGATCGAGGCGCCCGACGAAACTTTGGATGTGCTGAAGGGCTTCCTCTAGACAGGGCGCAGCCGGCCGCGGCCGCCAGGCGGGAAAATCCCGCCACGGGCGCCCGCCATTACGGCGAGAGCGCACCATGACAGATGCCGCAAGCATTTGCGGGCGTCGGCGGGCCTTCCGGGCGACCAAGCACCCGGCGCTTCGGGCCTGCGCCGCCGGTGTCGCCGTCGTCCCGATTGGCGGCCGGGCTCTGCGTGCGGCGGTTCGTCGACAGCGCCGACGCCGCGACCGATCGGGCAATGCCGAAGGCCGCCGAAAGCGGGCAGCAGGGCGAATTCATCGAGCGCGGCGGCAGCGTGCGCGCTCAAGCGGCTCGCCGCCAACCTGCCGGCCGGCAAGACACCTGGCTGACGCGCCGACTATTCCGCGGCGTCGGCCTGCGCCTTGGGGTCGTAATTGGCGGCATACCATTCGCGCAGCCATTCGCCGTAGCGGATCGGCGGCGGTGCCGGCCGGCTGGCATCCTCGCAACCGGGCAAGCAGGCGATCAAGGTATCGACATGCGGTCCCAGGAAAAACGGGATCGCATAGCGATGCCGGCCAACCGGCGGCAGGACGCGGTGCGGGGTCGAGAGGAAGCGGCCGTTGGTCCAGTGCTGCAAGGTGTCACCGGAATTGACGGCGAAGGCGCCGGGCAGGTAGGGCACGTCCAGCCAAAGCCCGTCCGGCATCCGTATCTGCAGCCCCGGCACCTCGCTCAACGCCAGGAACGTCAGGAAGTTGGCATCGGTGTGCGGCGCGATGCCGAACTGGTTGGGCGCCGCGGTCGCCGGGGGATAGTGTGACAGGCGGAAACTGAACTGGCTTTCGGCGAACGCCGCGGCGAAATAGTCGGCCGGCAAGTCGAGCGCCACCGCGAGCGCCGGCAGGAAACGGCAGGCCAGCCGGTCCACGGCCTGGATGTAGTCCAGCGCGTTCCGGCGGAATCCTGGCAGTTCGGCCTCGTCCGGCCAGACATTGGCGCCCAGGCCCAACCGGCCCGAGCGCCGCAGCGGATCCTCCGGTCCCCGCTCGCGCTTGATGAAGAAGGCTTCGTTCAGGTCGGGCTTGTCGTTGCGATTGACCGAGGAGGTCCACACCGCGTATCGCGACATCGCCATGTAGCCGTTGTTGTGTTCGTTCATGCGCAAGGCCAGCTTGCGGGCCATTGGCAGGGCGTGCAGGCGGGCCGCCTCGGCGAAGGTGCGCTGCATCAGCGCCGGCGGCACGTCGTGCCCGGTCAGCAGGAAGAAGCCGATCGTGGTCAGCGCGTCATGCACCGCCCGGGCGACATGGCCCAGTGCGCCCGGGCGGCCGGCCAGGCAGTCGCCAACGTCGATGATCGGCAGCGTTTGCGGCATGGCGCGCCCTCCTGACACCGGATGCTAACCACGATTGGCCAGGCTGACCACGATTTCGCCGCCCGCAAACCCCCAAAATGAGGTGCGCGGCCAGCGCTGCGCCCCGGTAGGCTGCCCGGTCGGTCCCCAACGACGCTGAATGTGCTTATATTCGAATCGGCTTGAAGGGCGAGCATGGACCCGATCATCGATTTCATGACCTTCGTCGAGAACGAGCCGCCGCGAACGACGCAAGGCTTGCTCGAACGGGTGCTGACCAAGAGCCGCCTGCTGACCGGGGCCGAGGCCGGCACTGTCTACGATCTGCGTCGCGGACCCGACGGGCAGGAGTGGCTGGAGCCGGTCTGCTACCAGAACGAACGCGTGGCGATAACGGCCGACGCCATCCGGGTGCCGGTCGATCACAGTTCGCTGGCCGGCCACGTCGCCGCCTCGGGCCGCATCGTGCGGCTGGACGATGCCCGGCGGCCCGAACCCGGGCGCCCCTACCGGCTGCGCACCGAAGTGTTCGAGCGCTATGGCTATCAGCCGGTATCGTTGTTCTGCTTTCCGCTATTCAGCTACGCGCGCCGGGTCGTCGGCGTGGTGCAGCTCATCAACCGGCTGGGCCCGGAGGGTCGACCGATCCCGTTTGACGTCGAGCAGGAGCGGCTGGTCTTCCCGATCGATCATGTGGTGGGCGGCGCGCTGGATCGCCAGCGCATGCAGGACGAGCTGGCGGAGGCCAATCGCGAGCTGCGCCGGCTGAACGGCGATCTGGAAGCGGAGGTCGAGCGGCGCACCTCCGAACTCATGGGTGCCAAGGAACAGGCCGAACGGGCAAACCAGCTCAAGTCCGATTTCCTGGCCACCATGAGCCACGAGATCCGTACGCCGATGAATGCCGTGATCGGCATGACCGGTCTGTTGCTGGACAGCGGCCTGGACGAAACCCAGCGCACCTTTGCCCAAACGGTGCGGGACAATGCGGAGGCGCTGCTCGGCATCATCAATGACATCCTCGACTATTCCAAGCTGGCAGCCGACCGGCTGGAACTGGAAGTGGTTGATTTCGACCTGACGCAAGTGGTCGAGAGCGTGGCCGAACTGCTGGCACCGCGCGCGCATGCGGGTCAGCTCGAATTGGTGGCCACGATCGACCCCGACGTGCCGACCGCGTTGCAGGGCGATCCCGATCGGCTGCGGCAAATCCTGCTGAACCTGGTGGCGAATGCCGTCAAGTTCACCGAGCGCGGCACGGTCAGCATTGAGGTGTCGCTGGAAGGGCGCGACGAGGCGGCTGCGCAGTTGCGCTTCCTGGTGGCCGATACCGGCATCGGGCTTGCCGCCGAGGCCATTCCGAAACTGTTCCAGCGGTTCGCCCAGGCCGATGCCTCGATCGCCCGTCGCTATGGCGGCACGGGCCTGGGCCTCGCCATCTGCCGCAACCTGGCGGAATTGCTGGGCGGCGAGATCGGCGTGGCGAGCGAGCTGGGCAAGGGCAGCCGGTTCTACGTGAAGTTGCCGTTCAACGTGCGGCCGGTCGGCGCGGCGGCGGAAGAGGGCGATATCGCCGGACTGTCGGTGCTGGTGACCGACGACAACGAGACCGCGCGCCGCGTTTCCCGCCATCAGATCGAGAGCCGCGGCGCCACGGTCACGCTGGCCGATGGCGCCGAGGAGGGCTTGGCGGCGCTGGCTGCGGCGCACCGGGCCGGCCGGCTGTTCGACGTGGTACTGATCGACAAGCTGATGCCTGGCATCAACGGCGAGGAACTGGGCCGGCGGGTCAAGCGCGATCCACGCTTCCGCTTCGTGCCGCTCATCATGGTGAGTTCGGCCGAGCAATTGGGCGATGCGCGCCGGGTGCGCGAGATCGGCTTCAGCGCCTATCTGCTGAAGCCGGTGCGGCGCTTGACCCTGCTGCAGCGTATTGCCATTGCCGCCGGCCGGCGTGCCGAGCCGCCGCCGCCGCCCTATCGCGGCGCCTTGGCGGCGGCGCAAGGCGGGCCGCCGCGCACCGGCCTGCGGATCCTGGTGGCTGAGGACAACGCCATCAACCAGCGGCTGGCCGCCGCCATCCTGGAGCGCGAAGGGCACCGGGTCGACAGCGTCGGCAACGGGCAAGAGGCGGTGCAGGCGGTCGAGCAGTTCCCCTACGACCTGGTGCTGATGGATGTGCACATGCCGGAGATGGACGGGATTTCCGCCACGGCCGCGATCCGCCGGCTACCCGGTCCGGCAGGCCGCGTGCCGATCGTCGCGGTGACCGCCAACGCCATGACCGGCGAGCGCGAGCGGCTGTTGGCCGCCGGCATGGACGACTATCTGGCGAAGCCGGTCGAGGTCTCGGCGCTGATCGGCATCGTGCAGCGGTTCCAGCAGGCCTCGGGCAGGCCGCAGCCGGCCGAACCGCGCGCGCCGATGCCTGTCCAATCGCTGCCTGCGCCGGCCGCGGCGGGCCGCCCGTCGGCGGCCGTCAACGCGTCCGACCCCGCCACCTGGCGCCTGGGCAACGACGGCGCCAGGCGGCTGATCGAGGCGCGCTGGCGCGAGCTGGCGTTTCGCACCGAACGGCTGGAGCGTGAGGCGGCCACCGCCGATGTGCGGTGGCTGGAAGCGGCGGCGCGCGATCTGCGGGCGGTTGCCCGGCAGACCGGGGCCGCGGCCTTGGCGGAAGGCGCCGAGCGGCTGCAACAGGCGGCCCGGCTCAACCGCCTGACGGAAGCGCGCGAAGCGGCGCTGGGTTTGGCCAAGCTGGCCGACGAAGCGCGTCACGCGCCGCCGGAACGGCGCCGCGGCAGCGTTTAGGCAAGGCCGCCGGCGCGCCGGTCAGACCGGCTTGCGCTCGACCATGTGAATCAACAGCCCGCCCAGGCTCTGCGGGAAAACGAAGCCGATCTGTGAGCGCCGGCCGCCCGGCCGGCCGTGCCGATCCATGATGCGGGCGCCAGCCCGCTCGAAGGCCAGGAGGGCCTCGGTGGTGTTGGCCACGCGAAACGCCAAGTGGTGCGGGCCGGCACCACGCCGGGCGACGAACCGGGCTATCGCACCCTTGTCGTTCTTGGTCGAATCGCTACCGGTGCCGCCCGCGCCCTGCTCGGCCCCGGGATTGAGATCCTGCAGGAACTCCAGATCGCCGCCGCCCAGCGCGACGAACACACAGCGCAGGCCGCCCACCAATTCCGGCTGCAGGCTCTTGTGCACCACGCCGTACTTGTCCGAGCTGAACACCTCCAGCGGCACGCGGAATTCCTGGTCGATCTGCCGGCTCTCGACCGGATAGCCGAGCCGCCGGCAGAACGTTTCCTCCGCGGCTTCGTTGTCGGCCGAAGCGATGCCGATGTGGTCGATGCCTTTCAACAGGCCGTTCGAGGCCGGCAGCCTCGGCGGTTCGGCCAGCCAGGTCTCGACGCCGTGACCAGGATCGGTCGGCAGGCGACAACGCCGTCCGCCCAGGCCGGCGACCGCCGGTTCGGGCCGCAGGCCCGCGGCGCTGGCCGCCGCCGCCGCCGCGTCCAGATCGCGCGCCTTCAGCGCCACATGGTGCACGCCCGTGGCCGTGGCCTGGCCGACCAGGGCATGCCCCGGCGGCGCCAACGCGATGCCGACGCCGCCCACCGCCACCAGGTGCAGATCGTCGCCCGCCGCCACGGTGGCCAATCCGCCGGCGCGCGCCAGCAAATCCGCCACCGCGGCGGGATCGCGCACGACCGCGCTGACATAGGCCAAGCCCTCGCCGACCATGCCCCGCGTCCCCCGCCAGATGCGCCGCCGCCGGCCTTCAGCCGGCCAGCCGGTGCACGTCGCCCTTCTTGAAGGTGCCGACATAGATCGGCTCGCCGGCGGCATTGTAGAGCCGCACCGCCTCGCCCTTGCGCAGCACGGCGTAGCAGTTCTCCTTGCCCTCGCGCAGCTGCTTCCAGGTGACGCAAATCCAGTTCGAATCGGCCGACATCGTCCAGGCGCCGGTATCCTTGGTCTCGCCCAGCTTGGCCCAAGCCGGTCCGCCGACGCCGAGATAGGCCTGCAGATCCTGGCCTTGCGGGTTCTTCACCTCCAGCGTCGTGGCTTCGATGAAATCCTTGAGGGGCCGGCCCGTCAGCTTGGTGGCGCCTTCGTTCTGGTACATCTGCATCGCGCTGCACCCAACCAGTGCTGCGGCAGCCAAGACCACGGCCATCATGCGGAACATCGTCATTGCCTTCCCCCGATTCCCCGGACGCTTGCGTCCGCGAACCATAACAAACGGCCTATGGGCGCGGAAGCGGACGGCGGCCCAGCGCCAGCCGATTGCCCAGAAAACCGACCGCGGTATAGGGCAGGATGCCCGCGGCTTGCGCCAGATAACTGTTCCAGCCGAAGCCGATCAGCGCCAAGACGGTGACGAGATTGGCGACATAGGCCAAAGCCACGACGGCCAGGAAGCGCGTGAAGCCGCGCCACCACGAGCCGGCATAGCGGAAAGTCCAACGGGCGTTGAGGACATAGCTGACCACCAGGCCCACCGCATAGCCGGCCAAGTTGGCGGCGATGTCCGGCCAGCCGAGCGCCCATTTGCAGCCGTAGATGACGGCCAGGCCAAGCGCGGTGTTGCCGAGACCGACGGCGAGGTAGCGGACGAGATGCTGTTCGAGCCGTCGCGTGAAGCGGGCTGCCATCGGCTCAGTGCGCCGCCTCCCAATCGGCGCCGCTGCCGATGTCGACGACGAGCGGCAAGCTGAGATGGGCCGCGCCCTCCATGACCTGCTTGACCAGCCTGGCGGTGGCGTCGAGTTGGGCGAGCGGCACCTCGAACAGCAATTCGTCGTGCACCTGCAACAGCATGCGCGCGGCCAGCCGGGCCTCCGCCAGGGCCGGCGGTATGCGCACCATGGCGCGCCGGATGATGTCGGCGGCGGTGCCCTGGATGGGCGCATTGATCGCGGCGCGTTCCTGGAAGCCGCGGCGGGCCGGGTTCTTGTCGTTGATGCCCGGCATGTGGCAGCGCCGGCCAAAGGCCGTCAGCACATAGCCATGCTGCCGACAAAAGACGCGCGCCCGCTCCATGTAGGCGCGGATGCCCGGATAGCGCTCGAAATAGGCGTCGATATAGGCGCGCGCCTCGCCCTGCGAAATGCCAAGGTTGTTGGCCAAGCCGAAGGCGCTGATGCCGTAGATGATGCCGAAATTGATCGCCTTGGCGCGCCGGCGCAGCAGCGGGTCGATGCCTTCGACCGGCACGCCGAATACCTGCGAGGCGGTAAGGGTATGGATGTCGATGCCCTGGCGGAACGCCTCCTTCAGCGCGGCGATGTCGGCGATGTGCGCCAGCACGCGCAATTCGATCTGCGAATAGTCGGCGCTCAAGAGGACATGGCCCGGCTCGGCGACGAAGGCCTTGCGGATGCGGCGGCCTTCCTCGGTGCGCACCGGGATGTTCTGCAAATTGGGATCGGCCGAGGCGATGCGGCCGGTTGAGGTGGCGGCCATGGCGAAGGAGGTGTGCACGCGCCCCGTCTGGGGATTGATCGCCAGTTGCAGCGCGTCGGTATAGGTGCTCTTCAGTTTCGCCAATTGCCGCCAGTCGAGCACGCGTGCCGGCAGTTCGTGACCGGCCGCCGCCAATTCCTCCAGCACCTCGGCACCGGTCGCATAGGCACCGGTCTTGCCCTTCTTGCCGCCCGGCAGCGACAGCTTGTCGAACAGGATTTCGCCCAGCTGCTTGGGCGAACCGACATTGAACCGCTCGCCCGCCAGCCGGTGCACGTCCTGCTCGATCTCGCCGATCCGCACCGCAAAGTCGGCCGACAGGCGGCCCAGCTCGCTGCGGTCCACCTTGACGCCGTGTCGCTCCATTTCGACCAGCACCGGCACCAGCGGTCGTTCCAGCGTCTCATAGACGGTGACCAGCCGTTCCGCCAACAGCCGCGGCTTCAACAGGCGGTGCAGGCGCAAGGTGATGTCGGCATCCTCGGCCGAGTATTCGGTCGCCTTGTCGATCGGCACCAGGTCGAAGGTGACGGCCGTCTGGCCGCTGCCGGCCACTTCCTTGAAGGCGATCGGCTTCACGCCCAGATGCCGTTCCGACAGCTCGTCCATGCCATGGCCGTGCAGGCCGCCTTCCAGCACATAGGAGATCAGCATGGTGTCGTCGAGCGGGCCGATTTCGATGCCATGGCGCGACAGCACCAGCGCGTCGTATTTCAGGTTCTGCCCGACCTTGAGGACCGTTGGGTCGGCCAGCAGCGGCTTCAGACGCGCCAGCAGCTCGGGCAGGGGCAATTGCGGCCCCAGATTGCCGGCGCCGAAGGCCAGGCTGCCGGCGACGCTGGAACGGTGGCCGACGGGGATGTAACAAGCCCGGCGCGGCTCGACCGAGAGCGACACGCCAACCAGTTCGGCCCGCATGGCATCGAGGCTGGTGGTCTCGGTATCGACGCAGACCGTGCCGGCGGCACGGGCCTGGGCGATCCAGGCGTCGAGCGCCTGCAGGCTGGTCACGGTCTGATAGTCGCGCCGGTCGATCGGCGCCTCGGCCGGCGCCTGTTGTCCATTCCCGGCGCCGGGTGCACCGGCGCTCTGCCTGCCGTGCAGCTTGGCGATCAGGCTCTTGAAGCCCTGTTCCTCGAGGAAGCCTGACAGCTGCTTGAGATCGCGCGGCCGCACCGTCAGCTCCGCGACCGGCAGCGGCACCGGCGCGTCCTGCCGCAGGCGCACCAATTCGCGGCTGAGCCGCGCCGCCGCGGCATGCTCGAGCAGGCTTTGCCGGCGCTTGGGCTGTTTGATCTGGTCGGCCTTCGCCAACAGGCTGTCGAGATCGCCATAGGTTTCGATCAATTCCGCGGCGGTTTTCACGCCGATGCCGGGAACGCCCGGGACGTTGTCGGCCGAGTCGCCCGCCAGCGACTGCACGTCGACCACGCGCTCGGGCCCGACGCCGAACTTTTCGCGCACTTCCGCCGGGCCGATGCGGCGCTGGCGGATCGGGTCCAGCATGTCCACGCCCTCGCCCACCAGCTGCATCAGGTCCTTGTCGGAAGAGACGATGGTCACCGCAAGGCCGGCGGCGCGCGCCTGCTTGGCATAGGTCGCGATCACGTCGTCGGCCTCGAAGCCGCGCAGTTCGATGGTTGACAGGTTGAAGGCGCGGGACGCATCGCGCACCAGCGCGAATTGCGGCACCAGGTCCTCGGGCGGCTCCGGCCGGTGCGCCTTGTATGCGGGGTAGATGGCGTTGCGGAAGGTCTCGCGCGCGGCGTCGAACACGACCGCCAGGTGGCTCGGCGCGTCGCCGCCGGACAGATCGTCCAACAGCTTTTCCAGCATGGTGCAGAAGCCATAGACGGCGTTGACCGGCGTGCCGTCGGGCCGGCTCAACGGCGGCAGAGCGTGGTAGGCACGGAACAGATAGCCGGCGCCATCGACCAGATAGAGATGCCCGCGGGCGGCATTGTCCTGCATGCGCCAAGGATGCAGGATCGGCGCACGTCCGTCGAGGCGTCGCTGTCAATCGGGAGTGTACCCTTGCCGCTCAGCGGTTTCCGTGTCGTCGATCTGACCCGCGTGGTGGCGGGGCCGTTCTGCACCATGCTGCTGGCCGATCTCGGCGCCGAAGTGATCAAGATCGAGCCGCCGGGCGAGGGCGATCCGATCCGCGCCCAGGGCGCCATCAGGAACGGCATCTCCTGGTATTATGCCGGCCACAACCGCAACAAGAAGTCGCTGGCGCTTGACCTCTACCAGGCCGAGGGCAAGGCGGTGCTGGCCGATCTGATCGCCCGCAGCGACGTGCTGGTGGAAAACTACCGGCCTGGCGTGCTGGCGAAAATGGGCTTCGACGAGGCGCGGCTCAAGGCGCTCAACCCCGGGCTCGTTGTCGCCTCGGTCAACGGCTATGGCAGCACCGGCCCCTATGCCGAGCGGCCGGCCTTCGACTTCATCGCGCAGGCGATGAGCGGCTTCATGAGCGTCAATGGCTTCGCCGACGGCCCGCCACTGCGTGCGGCCAACCCGATCAGCGACCTGGTGGCCGGCCTTTACGCGGCGCTGGGCGTGGCGGCGGCACTGGCGAACCGGACGAAGGGCGGCGGCGGGCAGCGGCTGGAGACCAGCCTGCTGACCGGCATGATCAGCCTGTTGAGCTATATCGGCGCCGCGCATCTGGCTACCGGCAAGCTGCCGGCGCGCACCGGCAACGCGCATCACGTCGTCGCGCCCTATGGGCTGTTCCGCGCCGCCGACGGCGAGATCGCGGTGGCGCCCAGCTATGACGAGATCGTCGAACGCTTCCTGGGCGCGATCGGCCTGAAACACCTGTTGGACGACCCGCTCTATGCCGACAACGCCGCGCGGCTGGCCAACCGCGCCTCGCTGAACGCCCTGGTGGACGAGGCAATTGGCCGGAAATCGCGCGAGGATTGGATCGGGATCCTGAACAAGGCGGGCGTGCCGTGCGGGCGGGTGCTGAACCTGGCGGAGATGTTCGCCGATCCACAGGTGCAGGCCCAGGAAATGGTGCTGGCGGTGCCGCATCCCGGCCATGACGTGGTGCGCATGACCGGCTTTCCCATCAAGTTCGAGGGCACGCCCTGCCGGATCCGCCGGCATGCCCCGGCGCTGGGCGAGCATACGGGCGAAGTGCTGCGCCTGCTCGGCCGCGACGAGGCGGAGATCGCGCGGCTGAAGGCCAAGGGCATCGTCTAGCCCGGTTTATTCACGAGAGGCCATGATGTGATGGGCAGGGAGGCAAGGCGATCACGCGGCATGCGTGGTCGTTGCGTCTTTTTCATCGCGGGTTGGTTTGTCGGGTGTCGGGTTATTGGTTTGGGAT
>VGEV01000045.1 GCA_016869175.1 Alphaproteobacteria bacterium | reverse complement strand
CCGGCGGCGCTGGCGATGCGATCGATCGCCGCCAACAGGCTGCCCCGGCGTTCGCCCACCAGGCTGCGCATCAGTTCCAGGTTGCGCCGGGTGGCGGGGTCGATGTGCATGCCGGCATCCGCCTCCGCGGGGCGCGGCGGTTTCAAGGCGGGCAGCCGGCCGGCCTGGGTCTCCTCGAGATAGGCAATGAGGCCGGCGGCGGCGGCTAGCTCCGCCCGGCTGAACCGGCCGAAACCGGCGAGCGTCGCCACCCCGTGCAGCGCCATGAGGCGGCGTTCGCCCTGCTGGCTATCGAAACGGAAAGTGGGCAGGCGGTGGGTGGCGATCTCCAGTTCGAGCAACAGGTCGTCCAGTTCGGCCGCCAGGCCGTCGGGCAGCAGCAATTCGGCCGGCTCCAGCCGCGCCAGGTCGCCAGCAAGCTGGCCGGGCGCGCTTGGCGCCAGCGCGAACTCGCCGGTCGAGATGTCGCACCAGGCGAGCGCCAATGCATCGCCTGCCCGTCCCAGGGCCGCCAGATAGTTGTTGCGCCGGGGCTCCAGCAGGCTGTCCTCGGTCAGCGTGCCGGCGGTCACCAGGCGCACCACCCGCCGTTCCACCACCGCCTTGCCGCCGCGGCGGCGCGCCTCGGCCGGGTCCTCGACCTGCTCGGCAATGGCCACGCGGAAGCCCTGGCGGATCAGCCGCGCGAGATAGCCATCGGCGCTGTGCACCGGCACGCCGCACATCGGGATGTCCTGGCCGTCGTGCCGGCCGCGTTTGGTCAGCGCGATGTTCAGCGCCTGGGCGGCCTTCTCGGCGTCGGCGAAGAACAGTTCGTAAAAATCGCCCATGCGGTAGAACAGCAGGCAATCGCGGTGCGCCGCCTTGATGCCGAGATATTGCGCCATCATCGGCGAGGCATCGGCCGGCGCCGGCGGCACGGCGGTTGCCGATGTCTTGGGCGCGTCCGGCATGACGGATCAGTTCTAGCACGAGTGGCGGCGACAGGTCGGTGCGCTGTGCTAGCCTGATCGCAACGGCCAACGGGCCGGGCGGGGGACTGGGATGAGCGAACGCAGCAACTACACCAACGAGGAGGCGCTACGCTTCCATACCATGGGCCGGCCCGGCAAGCTGGAAGTAACCCCGACCAAGCCGATGGCGACCCAGCGCGATCTCAGCCTCGCCTACTCGCCGGGCGTCGCCGCGCCCTGCCTCAGGATCGCCGACGATCCCAGTCTTGCCTACGACTACACCTCCAAGGGCAACCTGGTGGCCGTGGTTTCCAACGGCACCGCCGTGCTGGGCCTGGGCAACCTGGGCGCGCTCGCCGGCAAGCCGGTGATGGAAGGCAAGTCGGTCCTGTTCAAACGCTTCGCCGACGTCGACTCGATCGACATCGAAGTGGCGACCGAGGACGTGAACGAGTTCGTCAATTGCGTGCGGTTCCTGACGCCGACCTTCGGCGGTATCAACCTGGAGGACATCCGCGCGCCCGATTGCTTCGTGGTCGAGGAGCGCTTGCGCGAGCTGATGGACATCCCGGTGTTCCACGACGACCAGCACGGCACTGCCATCATCGCCGCTGCCGGCCTGGTCAACGCCGCCGACCTGACCGGCCGCGATCTCAAGTCGTTGCGCATCGTCATCAACGGGGCCGGTGCCGCCGGCATTGCCTGCGCCGAACTGGTCAAGTCGATGGGGGTGCCGAACGACAACGTTATGCTGCTGGACACCAGCGGGGTGGTCTATCGCGGCCGCGACAAGGGCATGAACCAGTGGAAATCGGCGCACGCGGTCGACACCAAGCTGCGCACGCTGAGCGATGCGATGCGGGGCGCCGACGTGTTCTTCGGCCTGTCGGTCAAGGGCGCGATGACGCGCGAGATGGTGGCCGCGATGGGCCGCAACCCGATCATCTTTGCCATGGCCAATCCCGAACCGGAGATCACGCCGGAGGAAGTGGCGGCCGTGCGCGGTGACGCCATCGTGGCCACCGGGCGTTCCGACTACCCAAACCAGATCAACAATGTATTGGGCTTTCCCTACATCTTTCGCGGCGCGCTCGACGTGCGTGCCAGCGCCATCAACAACGAGATGAAACGCGCCGCGGCCTTCGCGCTGGCCGAACTCGCCCGCCAGGACGTGCCGGACGAGGTGATGGCCGCCTATGCCGGCGCCAACTTGCGCTATGGTCCGAACTACATCATCCCGACGCCGTTCGACCCCCGCCTGATCAGCCATATCCCGCTGGCCGTGGCCCGCGCGGCAGTGGCCAGCGGCGTCGCCCGCCGGCCGCTGGAAAGCGAGGAGGGCTATCGCAACCAGTTGAAGGCACGGCTCGACCGCACCGCCGCCTCGCTGCAAGCGATCCTCGACCAAGTGCAGCGCAACCCCAAGCGCGTGGTGTTCGCCGAGGGCGAGGAGGAGAAGGTCATCCGCGCCGCGATGATCTTCAAGGAGCAAGGCTACGGCACGCCAGTGCTGATCGGCCGCGAGGAGCGGATCGGCGAAGCGATGAAGCGTCTTGGCTTCACCGGCACCGGCGGGCTTGAAGTGATGAATGCCCGCACCAGCCGCGACAACAAGCGCTACCAGGAGTTCCTGCACGGTCGGCTGCAGCGCAAGGGCTTCCTGGCGCGCGATTGCCAGCGCATGGTGAACCAGGATCGTAATGTTTTCGGTGCCTGCATGGTGGCGCTGCGCGACGCCGACGCGATGGTGACGGGGCTGACCCGAAGCTGGACGGTCTGCTACGAGGAAGTGCGGCGGGTGCTGGATGCCAAGCGCGGCCGGCGGGTGTTTGGCGTTTCCGTCGTGATCGCGCGCGGCCGCACGGTGTTCGTGGCCGACACCACCGTGCACGAGACCCCGACCGCGGTCGAACTGGCCGATATCGCCACGCAGACCGCGGAACTCGCCCGCGGCTTCGGCCACGAGCCGCGCGTGGCCATGCTGTCGCACGCCAATTTCGGCAATCCCATGTGGGAATCGGCGCAGCGCGTGCGCGACGCGGTGCAGTTGCTGGACGCACGCGTCACCAACTTCGAATACGACGGCGAGATGTCGGTGGACGTGGCGCTGAACGGCGAACTGCACAAGATCTATCCGTTCGTCCGGCTGACCGGCCCGGCCAATGTGCTGATCATGCCGGAGCTGAGCGCGGCGAATATCAGTGCCAAGTTGCTGCAGGAACTGGGCGGCGGCACGGTGATCGGGCCGATCCTGGTGGGGCTCGCCAAGCCGGCGCAGATCGTCTCGCAGGGCGCCACGGTGTCGGATATCGTCAATATCGCGGCCCTGGCGGCATACGAAGCGGCGCGCTGAGCGTAGGTCGTCGGATGCGGGGCGAGCTGCGTCGGCTGCTGGAACTGGGCGGCGCGGCGGGCGCGCTGACCTTGCCAACGGCATTACTCTGCCTGGTGCTGTTGCAGGCCGGCAAGTTGGCGCCGTGGCCGGCGTTTGCGATCTGCCTGACCGGCTTTCTGACCGCGGTGCTGCTGCTGCGCCAGCCGTTGCGCAAGTTGGCCGGCCTGGCCGAAGACCTGGCGGGCCTTGCCGCGGGCCGCCCGGCCGGCGGCTTCGCCGACGCCTTGGGTCAGGACCTGGAGCAGGCCGGCCGCCAGCTCCGCGAACGGCTGGACAGCTTGGCGACGGCCGCAGAGATAGGGGCGCTGCGGGCCGAGGCGATCTTGCGCGCGTTGCCCGAACCGGCCCTGTCGCTGGCGGCCGACGGCCGCATCCGTCTCGCCAACCCGACGATTGAGGAACTGTTCGGCGTCGGTCTGCCGGGGCGCCAACTGGCCGAGGCGATCCGCAGCCCGCAGGTGCTGGAGGCGGCCGACGCGGTGCTGGCGGGCGCGGAGGCGCGCGAAGTGGAAGTGCGCCTGGCGGCGCCGGTGGAACGCGAGTTCGCCTGCCGCCTGGTGCGGCTGGCGCGGCCGCTGCCTGGGGAGTCGGTGGCACTGATGCTGTTGCGCGATCTGACGCAGCTGCGCCGCTCGGAGCAGATGCGGGCGGATTTCGTCGCCAATGCTAGCCACGAGATCCGCACGCCGCTGGCCACCCTGGTCGCCTGTGTCGAGACGCTGAGCGACAGCGCGCGCGACGATCCCGCGGCGCAGAGCCGCTTCCTGGCGATCATGAGCGAGCAAGCCAACCGGATGTCGCGGCTGGTCGAGGACCTGCTGTCGCTGAGCCGGATCGAGCTGAACGAACACACGCCGCCGACCGGTCGGGTCAAGCTGGGCGAGGTGCTGGCAAGGGTGCTGGATGGCCTGCGCCTCAAGGCCGAGGAACTGGACGTCACGGTGGCCTTGGAGACGGCGGCGGATCTGCCGCCGGCGCTGGGCGATGTCGACGAACTGGAGCAGGTCTTCCAGAACCTGATGGACAACGCGCTGAAATACGGCCGCGACGGCAAGCGGGTCGAGATCACGGCGGCGCTGGCCGACCGCATCCTGCCGGACGTACCGCTGGCGCGACGCGGCGCGGCGCTCCGCATCGCCATACGCGACTTCGGCCCGGGCATCGCCCGCGAGCACCTGCCGCGGCTGACCGAGCGTTTCTACCGGGTGGACAATGCCCGCAGCCGGGCGCTGGGCGGTACCGGTCTGGGGCTTGCCATCGTCAAGCACATCGTCAACCGCCATCGCGGCGTACTGACGATCGATTCCAGCCCTGGCCAGGGCAGTACCTTCACGGTCTACCTGCCGGCGCCGCCCGCCTAGCCATCAAAAACCTGGTTCTCTGTCATCAAACTGCAATGTGATTGCAATCTCATTGCCTCTGATAATGACCATCTTGGGCGCCAGCCGATGCCCGTCGCGGGCAGCAGTGGCTGAACGGAAAGCGCGAGGGAGTATCGCGATGCTGAGAACCTACATGGCCGGCGCCCTGGCCGGTCTGCTGGCATTGGGCACGGCGTCGATCGCCTGGGCGCAGGCGACGCTCGACCCCGCCCTCAAGGACTACAAGCCGACCAGCGGCGTGTCGGGCAACCTGAAGTCGATCGGCTCCGATACGCTGAACAACCTGATGACGTTGTGGGCCGAGGGCTTCCAGGCGGCCTATCCCAACGTGAAGATCGAGATCGAGGGCAAGGGCTCGTCGACCGCGCCGCCGGCGCTGATCGCCGGCGCGGCGCATTTCGGGCCGATGTCGCGGCCGATGAAATCCTCCGAGATCGACCAGTTCGAGAAGAAGTTCGGCTACAAGCCGTCGGCGATCCGTGGCGCGGTCGATGCGCTGGCGGTGTTCGTGCACAAGGACAATCCGATCAAGTGCCTGAGCCTGCAGGACGTCGACACCATCTTCTCCAAGACGCGCAAGGGCGGCGGGCAGAAGGACGCGGCGACCTGGGGCGATCTCGGCCTGAGCGGCGAGTGGAAGGACAAGCCGATCTCGCTATATGGCCGCAACTCGGCCTCCGGCACATACGGCTATTTCAAGGAAGTCGCGCTGTTCAACGGCGACTACAAGGATAGCGTCAAGGAGCAACCCGGCTCCTCTACCGTGGTGCAGGGCGTGGCCTCGGACAAGTTCGCCATCGGCTATTCGGGCGTGGGCTACAAGACGGCCGACGTGCGCACGGTGCCGTTGGCGGCCAGGGCGGGCGACGCCTGCTACGACGCCACGTCGGACAACGCCTATGCGGGCAATTATCCGCTGGCGCGCTTTCTCTACATCTACGTGAACGTCAACCCGAACGAGAAAGTCGATCCCGTCCGGGGCGAGTTCATTCGCTACGTCTACTCCAAGCAGGGCCAGCAGGCGGTGTTGAAGGACGGCTACTTTCCGGTCACCAACCTGATCGCCGAGCAGGATCTCAAAGCGAAGAAAATGATGTAGCGGGTGGATGCTGTGCTGACGTGAGCCGGGCAGTCCAGGCGCACGCAGGCGCGAAGCGGGGCGACGATGGCGGTTGAGCAAGTACCGGCGCGGGAAGCCATGGCGCCACGACGCAAGCGCGACCGCAAGACCCGGCGGAGTGTCATCGTCGTCGACAGACTGGCGGATTGGACGATCACCGTCGGCGGCATCGGCGTGATCGTCGCGGTGTTCGGCATCATGGCGTTCCTGGCCGAAGTCGTGGTGCCGTTGTTCACTGGCGGCCAGGTCGAGGCGACAGTCGGCAATAGCCGCCCGCCCAAGCAGGGCCGCGTCGTGATGGACGTGGTGGACGAGTACAACACCTTGTCGGTCGCGGTGACCGCGGCGGGCGAAGTCAGCGCCTTCCACCTGCCGACGGGCCGGCCGGTCGAGGCGCCCGAGTTCGACCTGGGCGGCACCCAGCCAACGGCGTTCGGCCGCACCCTCTCGGGCGGCGAGATCGGCTTCGGCTTCGCCAATGGCAGCGTGCGCTTCGGCGTACTGCGCAACGATGTCAAGGTACTGCGCCGGACCGACTTGCCCGGCGGGCTCAGCAAGCTGGACGATCGCGACAGTAGCGACGGCCGCTCGGTGTTTCGCACGATCCCCGCCGAGCAGGTGCGCCAGCTGACGGTCGGCGCCGAACTCAACCCGCCGCAAATGATCTCCCCTGGCAAGGCGATCGTGGCCATCGCCTATCGACTGGGCGGCACCGTCGAGCGGCCGACGCGATCCTTCGCCACGCTCGATGCCGACGGCACGGCCCGACTGAGCCGCACCGAGACGCGCGTCAACCTGCTGACCGGCGCGATCAGCGAGACCGTTACCACCAGCACGTTGCCGGAACTGCCGCGCGGCCTGGAGGTGGCGGCGCTGCTGATCAACAGCGAGGCCGACCAGCTGCTGATCGCCGATCGCGGCGGCACCGTCTATCGCTTCGATACCCGCGATTTCGCCCGCCCGAAACTGGCCGAAACGATCGACCTGGTGCCCGGCAACGGCGAATTGCGGGCGCTTGGCTATCTCATTGGCGAGCAGTCGCTGGTGGCCGGCGACAGTACCGGGCGGGTGGACGTGTATTTCCGCCTGCCCCGGCCGGAGGCGAAGTCGACCGACGGCTTCACTCTCGTGCGGGCGCACGCGCTGGAACCGCATGCCGGCGGGGTGCTGGCGATGGCTGCCAGCCTGCGCGGCAAGATGTTCGCCACGGTCGATGCAGGGGGCCAGGTGTGGCTGCGCCACTCGACCAGTTCGCAAACCCTGCTGAAGCTCGCCGTGCCGGCGGATGCCGCAGTGGAGACACTGGTGCTGTCGCCGCGCGAGGACGGCCTGCTGGCGTTGACCGGCGATGGCCGCTACCACTTCTGGAAGATCTCGGTGCCGCATCCGGAAACCACGCTCGCCTCGGTCTTCGGCAAGGTCTGGTATGAAGGCCACTCGGCGCCCGCCTTCACCTGGCAGTCCTCGTCCGGCAACGATCAGTTCGAACCGAAGCTGTCGCTGGTGCCGCTGATCTTCGGCACGATCAAGGCAACGTTCTATTCGCTGCTGTTCGCGGTGCCGGTGGCGATGTTGGCGGCGATCTATACCTCGGAATTCGTGCACCGGACGGTGCGGGCGGTGGTCAAGCCCACCATGGAGCTGATGGCCTCGCTGCCCTCGGTGGTGCTCGGCTTCATCGCCGCCCTGATTCTGGCGCCGTTGGTCGAGACCTGGATCGCCGCGGTGCTGATCGCCTTCGTGGTGCTGCCGGCCGCGCTGCTGCTGGGTGCCTATCTCTGGCAGCTCCTGCCGCTGCCGGTTGCCCTGCGGCTCGAGGGCCTGCCCAAGTTCGCGGCGTTTTTCCTTGTCCTGGCGGCAGCCGCCCAGATCGCCTTCTGGATCGCGCCGGCATTCGAGCGGCTGCTGTTCGCGGGCGATCTCAAGGCCTGGGCGAACGGCGATATCGGCAGCGACTTGCCGTTCCTGGCGCTGCTGCTGCTGCCGCTGGGCTACGTTGTCGCCTCGCAGCTCTTCTGGCGCGGCTTCGGGGTCCCCTTCGAAGCCAAGCTTCGCCAACTGGGGCATCGCCTGGCCGGCGCGGCCGACGGCGGGCGCTGGCTGCTGCAGGGCCTGGTCGCCCTGGTGTTGAGCCTGTTTGGCGCGCAGGTGCTGATGGCGCTGGGGCTGGGCGCGCGCGAAGGGCTGGTCGACACCTACGTTCAGCGCAATACGCTGGTCGTCGGCTTCGCGATGGGCTTCGCGGTGATCCCGATCATCTACACCATCGCCGAGGACGCGCTCAACGCCGTGCCGGAACATCTCAGGGCGGCCAGCCTGGCCTGCGCCGCCACACCCTGGCAGACCGCGACGGCGGTGATTCTGCCCACGGCGATGAGCGGCGTGTTCGCCGCGATCATGATCGGCATGGGCCGGGCGGTTGGCGAGACCATGATCGTGGTCATGGCCGCCGGCAATACGCCGCTGCTGGAATGGAACGTCTTCAACGGCCTGCGCGCGCTGTCGGCCAACATCGCGGTCGAACTGCCGGAAGCGGTGCGCGACAGCACGCTTTATCGAATGCTGTTCCTGGCCGCGTTGTCGCTGTTCGTGATGACCTTCGTCATCAACACCGCGGCCGAGGTCATCCGCCAGCGCTTTCGCAAGCGCGCGGCACAGCTATAGGTCCGGGCGACGCCCATGCCGGACAGCGCGATCAGCAAGACTTCCGCGATGGCCCCGGCGCGCGCGCCCGACGCCGTGCGCAGCCGGTCCACCAGCCTGCGGGCTCGGGGCGAACCGTTCGTCTGGTTGCTGGGCGGGGCGCTTGCCTTCGGCGTGATGATGATCGTCGGCTTCCTGCTGCTGGTGCTGTGGAACGGTATCGCCGCCTTCTTCCCCAAGCCGCTTGCCGAAGTCAGGCTGACCGACGGCAGCAAGCTGGCGGGCGAGCCGACGCGCCGCGAGCGCTATCCGGTCACGCCAGAGCAGCTCGGCAAACTCGCCAGCGCGCCGCGCGCCGCCATCCTGGCCGCCGACGGCGTCAGCGGTCGGACCCTCTACCGGATCGGCAACTACGACATCTACAACGAGGATTTCCGCTGGGTGTCCGATTTCGAGGTGACGACGGTCGCCTACCCGGCGCAACTGATGTTTGTCGAGCGGCGCGAATGGGGACCGCTGGTCGGCAGCGCCGTCGCGATGAAACTCGGCAACGAGGCGGAGCGACCGATGGCGGCGTTCTCGGCTGCGGCGGTTACCGCGGCGCACCGCGAGGCGCTGGCTCGCTGGGAACGGATCCGCCATCTCGAACGCGGCGAGATCGGCCGCATCAATCATTATCTCGAGCAGGGCCGCCTCAGGGTGCGGCGGGCGGAGCTGCGCCACGGCACCGCCAGCGCGGAGGCGCAGACCGCCCGTGCCGCGGCCGAAGAGCAGGCGCGCGAGCTGCAGAAATCCTACGACGCGTTCTCCGGCGAGGCCCGCGACCTACGCCAGCGCGATGCCACCCATCTGATCACCTTCGCCGAGATTGGCGGCAAGACCAAGACGCTGCCGCTATCGGGCGTGGTGCGGATGTACGCGGCCAACGATCTGCATCTCATGGACAAGCTCGCGGTGTATGTTTCGCGCTGGTGGGAGTTCCTGTCGGACGAGCCGCGCGAGGCCAATACCGAGGGCGGCGTGCTGCCGGCGATTTTCGGCACCTTTGCCATGACCCTGTTGCTGGTACTGGTGGTGGCGCCGTTCGGCGTCGTCACCGCGCTCTACTTGCGCGAATACGCCCGCCAGGGTCGCCTGGTCTCGATCGTGCGCATCTCGGTCAACAATCTGGCGGGCGTGCCGTCGATCGTCTATGGCGTGTTCGGCCTGGGCTTCTTCGCCTACATTCTTGGCGGCACGATCGACCAGGTATTCTTCTCCGAGCGTCTGCCCAGTCCGACCTTCGGCACCGGCGGCCTGCTGTGGTCCTCGCTGACGCTGGCGCTGCTGACCGTGCCGGTGGTGATCGTCGCCACCGAGGAGGCGCTGGCGGCCGTGCCGCGCTCGATGCGCGAGGGTTCGCTCGCCTGCGGGGCTTCCAAGTGGCAGACCATCCGCAACATCGTGCTGCCGCGAGCCATGCCGGGGATCATGACCGGCATCATCCTGGCAATGGCGCGCGGCGCCGGCGAAGTGGCGCCGCTGATGCTGGTGGGCGTGGTGAAGCTGGCGCCGGAACTGCCGATCGATGGCTTCTTTCCCTATATCCATCTCGAACGCAGCTTCATGCATCTGGGCTTCCATATCTTCGACGTCGGCTTCCAGTCGCGCAATTCCGAGGCCGGCAAGCCCATGGTGTTCGTGACGACGGTGTTGCTGGTGGCGCTCGTGGCGGCGATGAACGCCAGCGCCATCATCATCCGCAGCCGCCTCAAGCGGAAGTTCCAGGGCAGTCAGTTCTAGGAGACAGGCATGGCCGTGGCCGCCGCGCCGCAGCAGAAACCGATCGCCCAAGGCGGCTACAAGACCGTCTGCCATGTCAAACGCGGCCCGGCGGGGGCGGTCCTGGAGATCGGCGGCTTCAACCTGTGGTATGGCGCGAGCCAGGCGCTGTTCGAAGTCTGCATGGCCGTGGAAAAGGGACTGGTCACCGCGCTGATCGGGCCGTCGGGCTGTGGCAAGTCGACGCTACTGCGCTCGCTCAACCGGATGAATGACCTGATCGACGGCGTGAGGACCGGCGGCTTGGTCAAGCTCGACGGCGAGGACATCTATGATTCCAGGGCCGACGTCATCGCCTTGCGCAAGCGCATGGGCATGGTGTTCCAGAAGCCGAACCCGTTTCCGATGTCGATCTTCGAGAACGTGGTCTACCCGTTGCGGGTCGACGGGGTGAACGATCGCGCGACGTTGCAGGAAGCCTGCGAACGCGCACTGCGCGGTGCCGCGCTGTGGGAGGAGGCCAAGGACCGATTGGGGGAAAGCGCGCTCGGCCTTTCGGGCGGCCAGCAGCAGCGGCTGTGCATTGCTCGCGCCACCGCCGGCGAGCCGGACGTGCTGTTGATGGACGAGCCCTGCTCCGCGCTCGATCCGATCGCCACGGCCAAGATCGAGGAACTGATGGACGAACTGAGCGGGCAGTACACGGTCATCATTGTCACCCACAACATGCAGCAGGCGGCGCGCGTGTCGGACAACACGGCCTTCATGTATCTCGGCCGGTTGATCGAGTATGGCGATACCGAGGAGATCTTCACCACGCCCAGCGATCCGCGCACACAGGACTACATCACCGGCCGGTTCGGCTGAGCAGGCGGCAAGGGAAGCACGGCATGGAAAGCGCGGCGAAGACAGGCGGCACCGAACACATCGTCGGCGCGTATGACGACGAGCTGAAGAAGCTGACGTCGCTGATCCTGCGCATGGGCGGACTGGCGGAAAGCCAGCTGGCCGCGGCGTTGCAGGCGGTGGCGCGGCGCGACACCGTCCTGGCGGAGGAGGTGATCGAGACCGATCAGCAACTGGACGATCTGGAATCGGCGGTCAACACGCTGACGACCCGGCTCTTGGCGCTGCGCCAGCCAGTGGCCGTGGACCTGCGCGTGATCGTCTCCAGCTTGCGGATCTCCACCGACCTCGAGCGCATCGGCGATCTGGCCAAGAACTCGGCCAAGCGCGCGATGACGCTGAGCCAGGCGGCGCCGGTCGACGCGGCGCAGAGCATTCCGCGGCTGGGCGCCATGGTGCAGCGCATGCTGCAGGACGTGCTCGACGCCTTCACCAAGCGCGACGTCGATCGGGCGATCGAGGTCTGGCAGCGCGACGAGGAGGTCGACCGGCTCTACAACAGCCTGTTCCGCGAGTATCTCACCTACATGATGGAGGATCCGCGCAACATCACGCCGTGCACGCATCTGCTGTTCATCGCCAAGAACCTGGAACGGATCGGCGACCATGCCACCAACCTGGCGGAAGCCGTGTACTTTCTGATCAATGGTGCGCGTCTGCGCGAGATCCGGCGGAAAAGCGACGACACGGCGGCGGCGGTGGCCACCGGCGCGAACGGCTGAGGCGGGATGTGTTGCGGCCAAACCCGGAAGCGGCGGTTCGATCGAACATGAAACCATCGGTCTTGTTGGTGGAGGACGAGGCGGCGCTGGTCACGTTGCTCGGCTACAACCTGGAAAAGGCGGGCTTCGAGGTGCGTGCCGCGCTGGACGGCGAGGAGGCGCTCACCATGCTGGCGGAGCGCCTGCCAGACCTTGTGGTGCTGGATTGGATGCTGCCCAAGGTGTCGGGCCTGGAGGTCTGCCGGCAGATCCGCCGCGGCAAGGCGACGGCGGGTTTGCCGATCGTCATGCTGACGGCGCGCGGCGACGAGGACGACCGCCTGCGCGGACTGGAAACCGGCGCGGACGATTACGTGACAAAGCCGTTCTCGCCCAAGGAACTGATCGCCCGCATCCGCGCGGTGCTGCGCCGTGCCAGGCCGTCGACCTCGGCCGACACGCTGGTTTTCGCCGACGTGCGCATGGACCTGGCGGCGCACCGGGTGACGCGCAACGACCGCGAGGTGCATCTGGGACCGACCGAGTTCCGCCTGTTGCGGCACTTCATGGAAAGCCCCGGCCGGGTGTTCAGCCGCGAACAGATACTGGATTCCGTCTGGGGGCCCGATTCCTACGTCGAGCCGCGCACCGTGGACGTGCATATCCGCCGCCTGCGCAAGGCGCTGAACGGCGCCAACGCCGCCGATCTGGTGCGCACCGTGCGCGCCGCCGGCTACGCGCTCGACCGCCCCTCGGCACCGCTCGACGCCGCCGACTGAACATTGAACACCGCCCGGCCGGCCTCCTCCTGCAGGCGCCGGCGCAACTCGGTCTTCAAGATCTTGCCGTAATTGTTCTTGGGCAGGGCATCGACGAACTTGTAGTCCTTCGGCCGCTTGAAGCGGGCGATCTGGTCGAGGCAGAGCCCATCGAGGTCGGCCGGAGCAAGCCCTTGGCCCGGCCGCGGCACGATGAAGGCCACCACTTCCTCGCCCCAATCGGCGTGCGGCCGGCCCACCACCGAACATTCCAGCACCGCCGGATGGCGCAGCAGCACTTCCTCGATCTCGCGCGGATAGATGTTGGTGCCGCCGGAAATGATCATGTCCTTGGAGCGGTCCATCAGCGTCAGGAAGCCCTCGGCGTCGAGCGAGCCGACATCGCCCGTGTGCAGCCAGCCGCCGCGCAGCGTCTCGGCGGTGGCCTTGGGGTTCTGCCAATAGCCGGCCATCACCACGTCGCCCCTGACCAGTACCTCGCCCGGCTCGCCCAGCGGCAGGTCGCGATCCTCCGCGTCGCAGACCCGGATCTCCACGTCGGTGCGGGCGATCCCGGCGCTGGCCAGCCGCGCCAGGAAGCGCGGATGCGCGCGGTCGGCGTGCATCGCCTTCGGCAGGTAGGTGATCTGCATCGGCGATTCGCCCTGGCCGAAGATCTGCACCAGCTTGGGGCCTAGCAGGTCGAGCGCCCGAAGCATGTCCTGCACATACATCGGCGCCCCGCCATAGACGATGGTCTTGAGATGGCGCGTGTCCGCCTCGCGCAAGGCCGGCGCGTTGATCAGCCGGGTGATCATGGTGGGGGCGAAGAAAAACGTGGTGTTGGGCCAGCGCGCCAGCAGGGCCAACGCCTCCGGCGGCTCGTAGCCGCCCGAATCCGGAATCACGTTGTTGGCCGCCTTGGCGACATGCGGCAGGGCGTAGAGACCGGAGCCGTGGCTCATCGGCGCGCAATGGATCATGCAGTCGCCGGGCGCGATGCTGTCGACGTCGGCGTAGTAGTTCGTCGTCATCGCCATCAGGTTGCGGTGCGTGAGCATCGCCCCTTTCGGCCGACCGGTGGTGCCGGAGGTATAGAACAGCCAGGCGAGGTCGGTGGGCGCCGCATCGGCGAGTGGCGCGGCGTCGCCCGCCAGCAGCCGCCGATAGTCCGCCCCCTCGCAATCGATCACCGCCTGCAGGGCCGGCAGCTTGCCCGGCAGGTCGGCAAGCTGCTCCGCCAGTTCGGCCGTCGCCAAGCAGACCCGGGCGCCGGAATTCTCCAGAATGTAGGCGAACTCGTTGGCATGCAGCTTGGCGTTGATCGGCACGGCAGCCTGGCCGCCGTGCCAGATGCCGTAGAGCACTTCAAGATAGCTGGGGCAGTTCTTCATGGCGATGGCGACGCGCTCGCCCGCCGCCAGGCGAAAGCGCCGGGCCAGGCCGTCGGCCAGGCGGGCCGCCCGCCCGGCCAGCTCGGCATAGCTCTGGTACGGACGCTCGCCGGCCGAAACCGCTGTCAAGGCGCTATGGCTCTTGGCAGTCTTCCGCAGTATCGCCGCCTGGTTCATGCTCGCCACCCCCGACCGTCTGGCGCAAGGTTAGAGCATCGCGGCGGTGGTTTGCAGCAGTTCTCGGACACTTGCGGCGATGCCTCGACAAGGGGCCGCACGGGCTCAGGCGCGCGCCGTGCCGGTCTGGATCTGCTCGTCCTTGTCGAAGCGACTGAAATAGCGGGGCGCCACCTTGTCGATGGAGACCAGCACGAAGATGTCGGTGGTGCCGAACTGCCGGTCGACCACGGCACCGTCGCCCACCACGCCGCCCAGCCGAAGATAGCCCTTGATCAGCGGCGGCAGGCAATGCAGCACCCGCTTCTCGTCGACCGCTTCTTTCGGCAGGCGGTCCATGGCGACATGCAGCTCGGGCCGGGCGGTGGCGCGCAGCTCCGGCGGCGCGAGGAAGCCATGGTGCAGGAAGGCAAGCTGCGGCGCCAAGGCGTCGGGATCGGTGCCGGGGAGGCTGGCACAGCCGAACATCCAACCCACGCGATGCGCGGCGACGTAGCAGGCGATGCCGCGCCACAGCAACTGGATGGACGCGTTGTTGCGGTAATCGCGATGCACGCAAGAGCGACCCAGTTCCAGGCCGCGGCGCTCGGCGCTGAACAGCCGGCGAATCGTCGTCAGGTCGTACTCGCTCTCGGAATAGAAGCCGCCGGTCCGTTCCGCCACGTTCTGCAACAACAGGCGATAGGTGCCCACCACCCGCTCCAGCGGCGGCCGGCTCTCGTCTTCCACCAGCAGGATGTCGCAGATCTCGTCGAAGCGATCAAAATCGCGCCGACTCGCCGCCATCTCGGGCGTCGGCTGCGCGCTCATCTCTTCATAGAACACTTGGTAGCGCAGGCGCTGCGCCGCCAAGATGTCGGCCCGGCTGGCGGCAAGCCGCACCAGCAGGCTGCCAGAGCGCGCCAGAACCTCCGGCAATTCCGGCCGGGCGGGGGCGTGCACCAGCCGAACCGCCGTTTCGCCCGCTGGTGCGCCATGAACGGTCGGGGTCTGCATGGACCACGGCGAGGCGCCACGTTGCGAACGGATCATTCGGCCCGCCACTTGGCGGACCGCCGACGCCACGCGCCCACCGAACGGCTGCAAGGCCAGTCCCAGGGCCCAGACCAACGGTCTCCGCGAATTGTTCGCACCACCGGCCTTGCGTTGGCGGCGGGCGTCCGCCGCACCACGTTTCAGCGATAAAACAAACGCCAACGAACGAATCCGTCGGCGTTTCATCGCAAACAACTCAGCCCTTGGGCTGGGCCGGCTTCTCGCTGGCGACCGGCGCCGGTTCCGTCATCACGGTCTGCTGCGACTCGCTGGCGGCGCTTTTCGAGGCACCCCACCCACAAGCCAATGCATTGCCGGACATGAACAGGCCAAGGATCACGAGGATGGAAACTTTCCGCATCGACCGATCTCCTTACGGCACGTAACGCTAGACTAGTGCGATGGCAGGTTGCGGTCAAATGACGTGTTCATGACAACGGCGGCGCCAGGAGATCCTGATAAAACCGCAGCATTTCAGCGGAGAAGCAGACGAACCCGATGACCGTCAGGCGGCTGCCCGGCGCGACATGCCGACGGCACGCGTTGATCGCGATCTCGCTCGCGCGCTGAACCGGATAGCCATAGGCGCCCGTGCTGATGGCCGGAAAGGCGATGGTCTTGCAGCCATGCTGCTCTGCCAGGGCCAGACTGTTGCGATAGCAGCCGGCCAACAGAACGGCCTCGCGGCGGTCGCCGCCTTGCCAGATCGGGCCGACGGTGTGGATGACGTACCGGGCGGCCAGCCGGTAGCCCTTCGTAAGGCGCGCTTCGCCGACGGGGCAACCGCCGAGCAGGCGGCACTCGGCCAGCAGTTCCGGCCCGGCCGCGCGATGAATGGCACCATCGACGCCGCCGCCGCCCAGCAGGGACGGGTTGGCGGCGTTGACGATGGCATCGCCGGCGAAGGCGGTGATGTCGCCCAGCCAGAGTCAGTTCGGTTGCCATGGCGTCGTTCGACTTGCTTCACGCTGCTTCCTGCTGAGCAGCGGCAACAGCAGAAGGGCGGGCAGGGCGGCCAGGGCGCTCAACGCGAAGAACAGGGGCCAGCCGAGTGAATCGGCCAACCAACCGCTGCCCGAAGCGAGCCCGGTACGGGCGAACGCGGCCAGGGCGGACAGCAGCGCATATTGCGTCGCGGTATACTCCACCCGGCAGAGCGTCGAAAGGAACGCGACGAAGGCAGCGGTGCCGATGCCGCCGGCGGCGTTCTCGACGGCGATGGTGAGCGCCAGGAAGGCCAGGTCATGGCCGACCTTGGCCTGCGCCAGGAACATCAGGTTGGAGAGCATCTGCAGCACGCCCGCCAGCAGCAGGCCGCGCAGCAGGCCGGCCCTGGCCAGCATCAGCCCGCCGATGAAGCCGCCCGCCAACGTCGCCGCCAGACCGAAGCCCTTCACCACCGAGGCGATTTCGGCCTTGCTGAAACCCAGTTCCAGCAGGAACGGGTTGGTCATCACGCCAGCCAGCGCGTCGCCCAGCTTGAACAGGGCAACGAAGGCCAGGACGGCAAGAAAACCCGGTCGGCCAAGGAAGTCGGCCAGCGGGCTCCACACCGCCTCGGCGAACCAGCCCAGTAGGGACCGCCGGGTCGCCTGAACGGCTCGGGCCGGCGCTGCCGGTTCGGGGCTCAGCAGCACTGCCAGCGCACCCACCCCCAGCGCCGCCGCCATGGCGGCGTAGACCCAAAACCAGGCCACCAGTTCGGCCAAGAACAAGGCGCCGGCGCCAGAAACCAGCATGCCCAGGCGATAGCCCGCCACCACGGTGGCGGCGCCGGCGGCGAATTGCGGTTCCTCCAGCAATTCCACCCGGTAGGCGTCGATCACCACGTCCTGGCTGGCGGAAGCGAAGCTGAGCGCCAGCGCCCAGACGGCGGTGGTCAGCGGGGCGACGCGCGGATCGCTGGCGCCCAGACCCAGCACGGCGGCGGCCAACAACGCCTGCATCGCCAGTGTCCAGCCGCGGCGCCGGCCGAAGCGCCGGCTGAACCAGGGCAGCGGCAGACGGTCGATCGCCGGCGCCCAAAGGAACTTGCTCGCATAGGGCAGGGTCAGCAGGGCGAAGATGCCGATCGTGGTCTTGGAGACGCCGGCCTCGCTCAGCCAGACCGACAGCGTGGAACCGGTCAGCGCCAGCGGCAGCCCGCTGGCGAAGCCTAGTGCCAGGATGGTCGCCATGCGCCGGTCGGCATAGACGGCCAGGGCCCTGCGCCATCCGCCGCGCGTGCTAGAGCCTGCCGCCGGGAGCGCCATGCCGGTCCGTTCAGGAGGCCGCGCGCAATGTCAGGTCGCTCTCGCGCCAGCGCGCCAGGATGCGCAGCAACTCGGCCTCGTCGATCGGCTTGGCCATGTAATCGTTCATTCCGGCGGCGATGCAGCGTTGCCGGTCCTCTTCCAGGGCGTTGGCGGTCATCGCCACGATCGGCGTCTCTCGCCGCTGGCTGTCCAGCTCGCGGATCCGCCGGGTCGCCTCGATGCCGTCCATTTCTGGCATGTGCACGTCCATCAGCACCACGTCGTAGTGGCCGTGGACGACCGCTTCCACCGCCTGCTGCCCGTTGTCGACCGTTTCCACTTCGTAGCCGCCACGTTGCAGCAGCGCCTTGGCCAGCAACCGGTTGACCGGGTTGTCCTCCGCCAGCAGCACGCGGTAGGGCTGATGCCGACTGGCGGGCCTGAGTGCCGGGTCGCGCGGCGCCAGGCCGTCGCCGTCCGCCCGTTCGGCATGGCGCTCGATCGCCACCGCCAGTCGGCGCAACAGGGCCTCCTGCCGCAACGGCTTCTCCAGATAGGCGGCGGCGCCCGCATCCTTGAGGCGCGGGATGCGCGTGCGCTCCTGGCCCGAAAGCATGACCAACGGCAGCGGATCGCCGAGGCCCGGTTCTTGTCGCAGGCGGGCGATCAGGACCTCCGCCTCCTCGCCCGGCAGCTGGCAGTCGATGAACACCGCCCGGTAGGGCCGGCCGCGCTGCTGGGCCTGTCGCAATTCCACCACGGCGGCCGCCATGTCGGCGACGCCCGCCGCCATGACCCCGGCGCCCAGCAACTGCGCCTCGGTCAGCCGGCGGCCCATCGGGTTGTCGTCAACCACCAGCACCGCCACCTCGCTCAGGTCATAGAGCAGCACGACCGGCGGTGGCTGGGTTTCCTGCTTGCCGAACACGGCGGTGAACCAGAAGGTGCTGCCCACGCCCGTCCGGCTGTCCAGGCCGATCTCGCCTTGCATGTAGCGCACCAGGCGTTGGCTGATGGCCAGGCCCAGGCCGGTGCCGCCATGCCGGCGCACCTCAGCCCTGCCCGCCCCCGCGATCGGGGGCTCAAACCGTTTGGCCACGAGCGCGATTCTCGCACGATTTGCGGCCGCTCACCAGTTGGCGCGCGGGTGGTCGGGCTCAGCCGCGGCCGTGGCAATGTTTGAACTTCTTGCCGGAGCCGCAGGGGCAGGGGGCGTTGCGCGCAACCTTGCCCCAGGTGTCGGGGTCGCGCGGATCGACTTGCGGGCGCGCGCGTCCGGCGGGCGCGCGGGCACGCTGCGGCGCCGGCGCCAGCCCGCCGCCAGCGGTCACCGGTTCCAGCTCCTCGGCCTCGTTCTCACCGGTGAACGGGCTGAGATGCTCCTCGTGCGTCGGTCTGGGCGGCGGCGGAGCCGGGGGTTCCATGCGGATCTCGACCCGGGCCAACGCCCGCGTCACGCTGTCACGCAGACGGTCCAGCGTCGCCTCGAACAGGCCGAAGGCCTCGCGCTTGTACTCGTTCAGCGGATCGCGTTGGCCATAGGCGCGCAGGCCGATGCCCGAGCGCAGATGGTCGAGGGTGTGCAGATGCTCCTTCCAATGCTGGTCGAGCAACTGCATCAGCAGGCTCTTCTCCACCATGCGCATGAGCTCGGGGCCGATGCGCGCCGCCTTCTCGGCCATGCGCTCGGTGGCGGCGGCATTGATGCGGGCGAGCATGCCCGCCTGGTCCATGCCTTCTTGGCTGGCCCAATCGGCCAGCGGCAGCGCCAGGCCGAAGATCTCGGTGATCGTGTCGCCCAGGCCTGCCACGTCCCATTGCTCGGCATAAGCCTTTTCCGGCACGAAGCGGGCGACCGCCTCGTTCACCACCGCCTCGCGCATGTCGGCGACGGTCTCCGCCACGTCCTTGGCGTCCATCAACTCGATACGCTGCTCGTAGATCACCTTGCGCTGATCGTTCATCACGTCGTCATAGCGCAACAGGTTCTTGCGCAAGTCGAAATTGCGCGCCTCGACTTTTTCCTGGGCCTTTTCCAGCGCCTTGTTGACCCAGGGATGCACGATCGCCTCGTCCTCCTTGAGCCCCAGACGGCGCAGCATGCCGTCCATGCGCTCGGAGCCGAAGATGCGCATCAGGTCGTCTTCCAGGCTGAGATAGAACTTGGAGGCGCCCGGGTCGCCCTGGCGGCCGGAGCGGCCGCGCAGCTGGTTGTCGATGCGCCGGCTCTCGTGCCGCTCGGTGCCGATGACATAGAGCCCGCCCGCCGCCCGCACCCGTTCGCGTTCCGCCAGCGCCTCGGCGCGGGTGGCTTCGGCCCTGACCTGATCGACCGCACCGTCGGCCGCGCGCGCTTCGCCCGCGATGCGCATGTCGATGTTGCCGCCCAACTGGATGTCGGTGCCGCGGCCGGCCATGTTGGTGGCGATGGTGACGCCGCCCAGCCGGCCCGCCTGGGCGATGATCTGCGCCTCGCGCTCGTGATGGCGGGCGTTCAGCACCTGATGCGGAATGGTCTCCTGGCGCAACAGGCCCGACAGCAATTCGGACTTCTCGATCGAGGTGGTGCCGACCAGCACCGGCTGGCCGCGGCCGTTGCAGGCCTTGATCTCGGCCACGATCGCCTTGTTCTTTTCCTTGGCGCTGCGATAGACCTCGTCGTCGTGGTCCTCGCGCACCATCGGCAGGTGGGTCGGCACTTCCACCACCGCCAGCCGGTAGATTTCCTGGAACTCCGCCGCCTCGGTCGCCGCCGTGCCGGTCATGCCTGCCAGCTTGGGATACATGCGGAAGTAGTTCTGGAAGGTGATCGAGGCCAGCGTCTGGTTCTCCGCCTGCACGGTGACGCCTTCCTTGGCCTCCAGCGCCTGGTGCAGGCCGTCGGAATAGCGCCTTCCCTCCATCATGCGGCCGGTGAACTCGTCGATGATGATGACGCGGTCGTCCTTGACGATGTAGTCGGTGTCGCGCTGGAACAGCCGGTGCGCGCGCAAGGCCTGGTTGGCGTGGTGCACGGCGGTAACGTTCTCGGGCTCGTAGAGGTTGTTGCCCTTGAGCAGGCCGGCCTCCGCCAGCAGTTTCTCGATCCGTTCGACACCGGCCTCGCTGAACGCCGCCGTGCGGGCCTTGAGATCGACCTCGTAGTCGGCGGGTTCCAGCCGGGGGATCAGCTTGTCGACCGCGCGGTAGAGTTCGGAACTGTCCTCCGTCGGGCCGGAAATGATGAGCGGCGTGCGCGCCTCGTCGACCAGGATGGAATCCACCTCGTCGACGATGGCGTATTGGAACGGCCGCTGCACCATGGCGCCGCGTTCGTATTTCATGTTGTCGCGAAGGTAATCGAAGCCGAACTCGTTGTTGGTCCCATAGGTGACGTCGCAGGCATAGGCGGCCCGGCGTTGTTCGTCGGTCAGGCCATGCACGATGCAGCCGACGCTCAGCCCCAGAAAGCGGTAGATCGCCCCCATCCATTCGCTGTCGCGGCGGGCGAGGTAGTCGTTGACGGTGACGACGTGCACGCCGTTGGCGCTGAGCGCGTTGAGATAGACCGGCAGGGTGGCGACCAGGGTCTTGCCCTCGCCCGTCTTCATTTCCGCGATCTTGCCCTGATGCAGCACCATGCCGCCCATCAGCTGCACGTCGAAATGGCGCTGGCCCAGCGTGCGCTTGGCCGCCTCGCGCACCGTGGCGAAGGCTTCCGGCAGCAGGCTGTCGAGCGCGCTGCCCGCCTCCAGGCGCTGGCGGAACTCGGCCGTCTTGGCCTTCAACTCGCCGTCCGACAGCTTGCCCAAGCCGTCTTCCAGGGCGTTGATCTGCTGCACCGGCTTGGCCAGCTGCTTGATGACGCGGTCGTTGGGCGTGCCGATGATGCGCTTGGCGAGTGCGCCGATGAGACCCATGCAGCAACCCCTGAGACCGGGCGGGCGATCCGCCCGGGGCGGTTCGGCGGAGCCGGAATGCGAACGCCATTGCGGCGCGCCCGCCAACCCGCGCCCGGCCTTCGCCGGCAAGACATAAGCAGGCCCCTCCCCCCTGTCAACGCGCGGCGACGCAGGGGGCGACGCGAAACACCAGGATTGCCGGTCTGTGTATGGCGCAATATTGTTGCCGCGGCCAGGGGGTGGCATGCAGCGCGTGAAGCTTGATGCGATCGATCGGCGCATTCTGCAGGAACTGCGCGACGACGGCCGGATGACCAATGTCGAACTGGCGCGACGCGTGGGCATTTCCGCGCCGCCCTGTCTGCGCCGCGTGCGCGCGCTGGAGGAGGCGGGCTATATCCGCGGCTACCATGCCGAGCTCAACGCCGAGGCGCTGGGCTATGGCATCACCGTGTTCGTCCTGGTCGGCCTGCACAGCCAGGCCGAGCACGACCTCGAGGCGTTCGAGGCGCGCGTCGGCGCCTGGCCAATGGTGCGCGAGTGCCACATGCTGACCGGCGAGGCCGACTTCGTGCTGAAGATCGTGGCGCGCGACTGGGAAAGCTGGCAGCGCTTCCTGACCGGCGAATTGCTGCCGGCGCCCAACGTCGCCAGCGTCAAGACCGCGCCGGTGCTGCGCCGTTCCAAGCAGCTTCCGGGCGTGCCGCTCGACGCCGCCTGAGCGGTTGCCCCAGGCGGCGCCGCGCCGTCACGCCGCCTTCTGCTCGCGCACCAGCGCCTCGTAATCCTGCATCAGCACCTGGCAGACCCGGCCGGGGGTGAACGTGTAGTCGCCGATCGCAGCCACCGGCGTCACTTCCGCCGCCGTGCCGGTGATGAACACTTCCGAGGCCTTGCCGAGTTCGTCGGGCATGATGGCGCGCTCCACCACCTTGATCTGCCGGTTCTTGGCCAGGCCCATCACCGTGCGCCGGGTGATGCCGTCGAGGAAACAGTCGGGCGTCGGCGTGTGCAACTCGCCGCCGATCACCAGGAAGATGTTGGCGCCCGTCGCCTCGGCGATCTGGCCGCGCCAGTCCAGCATCAACGCGTCGTCGAAGCCCTTGCTCTCGGCCGTGTGCTTGGACAGCGTGCAGATCATGTAGAGCCCGGCCGCCTTGGCCAGCGCCGGGGCGGTGCGCGGATCGGGCCGGCGCCAGGTGGCGAGGTCGAGGCGGATGCCCTTCATGCGCGCTTGCGGGCTGAAATAGGCCGGCCATTGCCAGACCGCGATGGCCACGTTGATGCGGTTTTTCTGCGCCGAAACGCCCATCATCTCCGAGCCGCGCCAGGCCGCGGGGCGCACATAGCCGTCGACCATGTTGTTGGCTGCCACCACCTGGCGATTGGCCTCGTTGATCTCCGCCTCGCTGAACGGGATTTTCATGTCCAGCATGCGGGCGGAGGCGAACAGCCGCTGGGTATGTTCCTCCAGCTTGAAAATGCGCCCGCTGTAGACCCGCTGGCCCTCGAACACGCAGGAGGCGTAGTGCAGGCCGTGGGTGAGGTAGTGCGCCTTGGCCTCGGCCCATGGCACCAGCTTGCCGTTCATCCAGATCTGGCCGTCGAGTTCGTCGTAGGACTGCGAGCCTGCCATGGGGGTCTCCGTGCCGGGAATTGTCAGATTATGTCGCGATCTTTCGTGCCAGCGTAATGCCCTTGCGCCAATATGTCAATAATGCTGACTAAAATTTCGAGCGCCAGACCTGCCCCGGCGCGCTATGGTAGCGCATGGACGACCAGGCGGGATCAAGCAACCCGTTGCAATCGCAAGAAGACTCGATCCGTCAGGCGATCGAGCTGCTGTTCTATGCCTACCGCGACTTCACCGCCGACCCCGACGAAATCCTGCGTCGCTCCGGCTTCGGCCGCGCGCATCACCGTTGCCTGCACTTCATCGGCCGCAATCCGGGCATCGCGGTGAGCGAATTGCTGACGATCCTGAAGATCACCAAGCAAAGCCTGTCGCGCGTGCTCAGCCAGCTGATCGCCGAGGGTTTCGTGCGCCAAGAGGTGGGCGCGCGGGACAAGCGTCGCCGCCTGCTGTATCTGACGGAAAAGGGCCGCGATTTGCACCGTCAGTTGATCGCACCGCAGCGCCGCCGGGTCGGCCGCGCCTTCCGCGAGGCGGGGCCGGAGGCGGTGTCCGGCTATTGCCGGGTGCTGGCGCTGCTGATCGATGAACGCGAGCGGGCGCAAGTGCTGGTCAGCATCGCCAAGCCATGACCGCCCTGTCCGCCGCGGCCGAGCCGCATCTCCTGGTGGTCGATGACGACCGCCGCCTGCGCGCGCTGCTGGGGCGCTACCTGGGCGGTGCCGGCTACCGGGTGACGGGCGCCGCCGACACTGACGAAGCGCGTCGCCAGCTGGCCGCCCTGGCCTTCGATCTCGTCGTGCTGGATGTAATGTTGCCGGGCGAGGACGGCTTCCAGTTCGCCCGCTGGCTGCGCGGCCGCCAGGATGTGCCGATCCTGCTGCTGACCGCGCGGGGACAGGCGGAAGACCGCATCGAGGGCCTGAAAACCGGCGCCGACGACTATCTTGCCAAGCCGTTCGAGCCCGAGGAGCTGAACTTGCGCATCGCCGCCATCCTGCGCCGGCGGCGGCAGGCCGGCGACCCGGCGACCCCGCTCAGCGTCGCCGGCTGGCGGTTCGACGCGGCCCGCGGCGAACTCGCCCGCGGCCAGGAAGTGTTGCGCCTGACCCAGGCGGAGGCCGCCATCATGCGCACCCTGGCGGCGCAGCCTGGCCGCGCGGTGGCCCGCGAGGCGCTGCTCAGCGGCTCGGGCGAGGGCTCGCTGCGCGCGGTCGATGTGCAGGTCGTGCGCCTCAGACGCAAGCTGGAAGCCGACCCCAAGCAGCCCCGCCACCTCGTCACCGTCTGGGGCGAGGGCTACGCGCTCTGGCCCGATTGAGGCCGACGCTGCGTCGCCTGCTCCCCCGCAGTCTGTTCGCGCGCACGCTGATCATCGTGGTGGCGCCGATGCTGCTGCTGCAGGCGGTGGTGGCGACGGTCTATTTCGAGGCGCATCTGGAGCGCGTCAACCGGCGCATGGCGGTGGCGGTGGCGGGGGATCTGTCCTACTTGGCGGAAGCCATGGGCCGAGCGGCCGAGCCGCGCGAGCGCGACATCCTGCTGGCCCGCGCCGGACGTCACATGCGGATGGCCATCGCCTGGTTGCCGGGCGAGCGCCTGCCGGCAGCGCCGGCGGCGCACGACCCGCTGCACCGCCTGTTGGCCCGGGCCATCGACGACAGCGTGAGCCTGCCCTTCATCGTCGAAAGCCGGCCCGAGGACGAAAGCTACCGCATCCTGCTGGGCCTCAAGGACGGCGTGATCGAGGCGGTGGTGCCCTACAACCGGTTCCGCATCGGCAACACCAGCCTGGTGGCCTATTGGATGCTCGGTTCCTCGGTGCTGCTGCTGGCCATTGCCATTCTTTTCCTGCGCAACCAGATGCGGCCGATCCGCCGATTGGCGGAGGCCGCCGAGCGCTTCGGCAAGGGCCAGGAGGTGACCGACTATCGCCCGGCCGGCGCCTCGGAGATCCGCCAGGCCGGCCGCGCCTTCGTCGAAATGGCGGAACGCATCCGCCGGCAAATCCGCCAGCGCACGGAGATGCTGGCCGGCGTCAGCCACGACCTGCGCACGCCGCTGACCCGCATGAAGCTGCAACTCGCCATGCTGCCGGCCGGCGCGGAAACCGCCGACCTGAAGGCCGATGTCGCGGAAATGGAGCGCATGGTCGATGGCTATCTCGCCTTCGCCCGGGGCGCGGACGGCGAGGCCGCGCAGTTCGTCGACGTCACCCAGCTTGTCAACGAGGCGGCGCTTGCCGCGCGGCGCGAAGGCGCTGCGATCGAGGTCAACGCGCCGCCGGAATTGAAGGTCTGGCTGAAGCCGCAGACATTGCGTCGATGCCTCGCCAACTTGATCGACAATGCCTGCCGTTACGCCAAGCACACCACGGTCAGCGTCGCGCGTGAGCCGCATGCGCTGCTGATCGCGGTCGAGGACGACGGGCCGGGCATTCCCAGGCTCGAGCGCGAGGCCGTGTTCCGCCCATTCTATCGGCTGGAGAACTCGCGCAACAAGGATACCGGCGGGGTGGGTTTGGGTCTTGCCATCGCCCGCGACGCCATCCGCAGCCATGGCGGCGATGTGACCCTGGAGGATGCCGCCGCGGGCGGCCTGCGCGCCGTGGTCAGGCTGCCGCTGTGAGCCGGGACAGACGATGAAGGCGATGCTGTGCTGGCGGTTCTGCCAGCCGGAGGACCTGGAATGGGCGGAGGCGGCGGAACCGCCGCTGCCGGCAGACGGCGTGCGCATCGCGGTGCGGGCGGCCGCGCTCAACTTCCCCGACCTGTTGATGCTGCGCGGACAATACCAGTACCGCCCGGCTTTTCCTTTCGCGCCCGGCATGGAATGCGCCGGCGAGGTGCTGGAAGTGGGGCCGGCGGTAAGCGGGCTGCGGCCGGGCGACCGGGTGGCGGCGCATCCCTGGGACAATTGTTTCGCCGAACGGGTGGTGGCGCCGGCCGCCCTTGTGTTCCCGGTGCCGTGGGCGATGGACGACGCCACGGCCGCCGCCTTCAGCATCGCCTATGGCACGGTCTACCATGCTCTGATCGACCGGGCGGAAGTGCGGGCTGGCGAGACGCTCCTGGTGCTGGGGGCGGCGGGCGGGATCGGCTTGCCGGCGATCGAGATCGGCAAGCTGCTGGGCGCCACCGTCATCGCCGCCGCGCGCGGCGCGGAGAAGTTGTCGCTGGCGCGCGATTATGGTGCCGACCACGCGCTCGACTACGCCGTCGAGGATCTGCCGTCGCGGGTCAAGCAGCTGACGGGCGGCAGGGGTGCCGATGTCTGCTTCGATCCGGTGGGCGGCGCGCTCAGCCTGGCCGCCCTGTCGGCGCTGGGCTGGGGCGGCCGGCTGTTGATCCTGGGCTTCGCCGGCGGCGCGATTGCCCGGCTGCCGTCGAACCGCCTGTTGATCAAGGGACAGGAAGTGATCGGCTGCGGTTACCACCGTTTCAACGCGATGGCGCCCGCGCAAGCCCGCGCCAACATGTCCCGCCTGCTGGCTTGGTGGCAGGCCGGGCGCCTCAGGCCGCATCTCGGCCGGCGGTTCGCCATGGCGGAGGTCGCCACGGCGATGCGCGCCATGGCCGAACGGCGGCTCGCCGGCAAGGCCGTGCTGACGCTTTAGGTCACGAACTCATAAATGGGATTCCCAAAGTTGGCGAAGGGTGATTCAAGGGTCCTCGAGGAGGGTCGAGGATTCCTGCACGCCGCTACGAGATCACGGACTTCGAATGGTCG
>VGEV01000044.1 GCA_016869175.1 Alphaproteobacteria bacterium | reverse complement strand
CCATCCCGCCCGCACATCCGTTGGCCAAGGCCGAGTTCGCAACCATCCGCCTGCGCTTGTTGAAGCTCGGCGCCCGCATCGTCGAGACCGCCCATCGCGTGCGCATCGCCTTCGCCGCCGTTTGCCCGGATGCCGCTCTCATCCGCTTGCTCGCCGGCGCGCTTCGACCCGCCGCTCCATGACCGACGGGGCCGATGCCCCGAAAACACCCGTTCCCGCAATCCCAAACCAATAACCCGACACCCGACAAACCAACCCGCGATGAAAAAGACGCAACGACCACGCATGCCGCGTGATCGCCTTGCCTCCCTGCCCATCACATCATGGCCTCTCGTGAATAAACCGGGTTAGACTGCCGACCGGGAAACCGGCGCGGCTCGCGCCGCAACCGGCAAGCAGGGAAAGACGATGGCGAAGCCGATCGATCTCTACTACTGGCCGACGCCGAACGGCTGGAAGGTGACTATCTTGCTTGAGGAGATGGGCGTTCCCTACAAGGTGATTCCCGTCAACATCGGCAAGGGCGAGCAGTTCCAGCCGGATTTCCTGCGTATCAGTCCGAACAACCGCATGCCGGCCATCGTCGATCACGAGCCGGCCGATGGCGGCGGTCCGCTGGGCGTGTTCGAGTCGGGCGCCATCCTGCAATATCTCGCCGAGAAGCACGGCCGCTTCTGGCCACAGGACGTGCGCCGCAAATACGAGGTCACGGAGTGGCTGTTCTGGCAGATGGGCGGGTTGGGGCCGATGGCGGGCCAGGCGCATCATTTCCGCCAATACGCGCCCGAGCCCATCACCTATGGCATCGACCGCTACACCAACGAGGTCAACCGGCTCTATGGCGTGATGAACGTCCGCCTCAAGGACCGCGAGTTCCTGGCCGGCGAATACTCGATCGCTGACATGGCGTCCTGGCCGTGGGTCGTGCCATACGAGCGTCAAGGCCAGAACCTGAACGAGTTTCCCAACCTGAAGCGCTGGTTCGAGACGATCAAGGTGCGGCCGGCGGTGGAGCGCGGCTTCGCGGTGGGCAGGGAACTGCGCCAGCCGACCATGAGCGAGGAAGCCAAGAAGGTGCTGTTCGGGCAGCGCGCGCGCGCCAGCTGAGACGGGCGACGCATGACGGCGGCGAACGACCGGCGGCCGGCGACCATCCTGGCGCAGGCCTTGGGCTGGATCGACGAGGCGACGGGCGGCCTGGCGCCCGGCATCCAGCCCTCCAGCACGTTCTTGCGCGATGCCGACAACCAATATCGCCGCGGCTTCAGCTATGGCCGCGACAGCAACCCGACCTACTTGCAGGCGGAAGCCGTGCTGGCGGCGCTCGAGGGCGGCGCCGGCGCCTTGCTGTTTGCTTCCGGCATGGCCGCGGCAACGGCGGTGTTCCAGTCGCTGCGGCCGGGCGATCACGTGCTGGCGCCCGTCACGATGTATTGGGGCCTGCGTAAATGGCTGGCGGACGAGGCGCGCCGCTGGGGGCTTGCGGTCGATTTCGTGCCGAATGGCGATCTCGCCGCCCTGGAAGGGGCGCTGCTGCCGGGCAAGACACGTCTGGTCTGGCTGGAAACCCCGGCCAATCCGACCTGGGACATTGCCGACATCGCCGCCAGCGCACGGCTGGCTCACGAAGCGGGCGCAATGCTGGCGGTCGACAACACGGTGCCGACGCCACTGCTCACCCGGCCGCTCGAGCTCGGCGCCGATCTGGTGATGCACGCCGCGACCAAATACCTCAACGGCCACAGCGATCTGATCGCCGGGGTGCTGGTCACGGCGCGCCACGATGCCGCTTGGCAACGCATTGCGGCCACCCGGCATGACGGCGGCGCGATCCTGGGAAGCTTCGAGGCTTGGCTGCTGTTGCGCGGCCTGCGCACGCTGGCGGTCCGCCTGGACCGGCAATGCGCCACGGCGCAGCATCTGGCCGAGCGTTTCAGCGGCCATCCCGGCGTCGTGCGGGTGCTCTATCCGGGCCTGGCCAGCCATCCGCGACATGCCGTCGCTCGGGCGCAGATGCAGGGCGGCTTCGGCGGCATGCTGTCGCTGCGCGTGGCGGGCGGCGAGCGCGCCGCCATCGCCCTCGCTGCCCGATTGGCGGTGTGGAAGCGCGCCACCTCGCTCGGCGGCGTGGAAAGCCTGGTGGAGCACCGCGCCTCGATCGAGGGGCCGGGCACGCCCTGCCCGACGGACCTGCTCCGCCTCTCGGTCGGCCTGGAAGCGCCCGAGGATTTGCAGGCCGACCTGGAACAGGCGCTTGCTGCCCTGTAGGTTGGGACGTTCTTCCATAAGCCACTGCTTGCCCGACGGGAGCGCCGCCGATGATCGAGCTCTACACCTGGGGTACGTCGAACGGCCGCAAGATCTCCATCATGCTGGAGGAATGCGGCACTCCCTATAACGTGCATCCGATCGACATCACCAAGGACGAACAGTTCGCCGCCGCCTTCAAGGCGATCAATCCAAACAGCAAGATCCCGGCGATCGTCGACAGCCAGGGACCCGGCGGCAAGCCCTACACGGTGTTCGAGTCGGGTGCCATCTTGCTCTATCTTGGCGACAAGACGGGCAAGTTCCTGCCGAAGGAAACGGCGGCGCGCTACGATGTCATCCAGTGGCTGATGTTCCAGATGGGCGGAGTAGGGCCGATCTTCGGTCAGGTGCATCATTTCCTGCGCGCCGCCAAGGAGCAGGTGCCCTATGGCATCAAGCGCTACGGCGACGAATGCCGCCGGCTCTATGGCGTGATGAACGAGCGGCTGGCGGGCCGCGACTTCTTCTGCGGCGAGGTCTCGGTGGCCGATTTCGCGATCCTGCCCTGGGTGTTCCGGCACGATTGGCAGCAGGTCGATCTAGCCGCCTATCCCAACGTGAAAACCTGGTTCGAGCGGATGCTGGCACGACCCGGCGTCGGCCGCGGCATGAAGGTGCTGCTCTAGCCAATGTCGCTGCTGGACACGCCATCGGTCGCGCGGGTCAGCCGGGCGCTGGCTGATGCCGGCTCGACGGCACAAGTGGTGGCGCTGGCGGCGACCGCGCGCAGTGCCGAGGACGCGGCCAGAAGCGTCGGCTGTCCGCTCGGCGCCATCGTCAAGTCATTGGTGTTCCGGATCGGCGATCGGGCGGTGATGGCGTTGGTCGCCGGCGACCGGCAGTGCGATACCGGCAAGCTGCCGGTGATACTGGGGCTGGCCGGCAAGGCCGACCGCGCCGACGCCGATTTCGTGCGCCAGGCGACCGGCTTCGCCATCGGCGGCGTGCCGCCGGTGGGCCATCCCCGGCCGTTGCCAACCGCCATCGATGCCAGTCTTGCCCGCTTCACGACGGTCTATGCCGCCGCCGGGCATCCGCATTGCGTGTTTGCCACCACGACCGAGGAGCTGGCCCGCCTGACAGGCGGGCGACTGGACGCGGAACTGGCGCGGCAAGCCTGAGCCCGAACAGGAATTGCTAAGCGTCCGACGTTAGACTGTCCGGGTTGCGGTCGGCAGGGACAGGGTGTGCTGAAGGCGACATTCAGGCGACGGGCGAAGGCGATCCTGGGACCACCGCTGGCGGCGCTCGGCCGGCTGCGGCGCCGCCGGCACTTGGCGCGCGACCTGCCGCCCGTGTCGCGCGAGCACCCGCTGCGGGAACTCGCCGCGCTGGCCCAGCACGCCGCCGGCGGTCGGCCGAAGGGAGCGAGCGCATGACGACGGGCGCGCTGCGGGACTTGGCGAAATCGCTGCTGCCGAACTGGCTTTGGCGGAAGGCGGCGGACTGGCAGCGCGAACGCGACCTGCCGGCCGTGGCCAAGGTCGAACGCGCGGCGGATGCGACCGGCGCGTTCGCCCAGGATCCCGGCATCGCGCCCACGGTGGCGGCGGCGCTGGCCTGGCTGGACCGTGCGCAAGACCGTTCGGCCAGCGCCGACGGCGGCGTTGCCCGGCATTTCAGCCTGCTGACGGGCTGGGCGGACTCCTATCCCGAGACGACCGGCTACATCATCCCGACCTTGCTGGAATGCGGCGCCGAGGCGGGGCAGGACGAGTTGGTGGAGCGGGCGCGGCGCATGCTGGATTGGTGTCTCGAAATCCAGATGCCGGATGGCGGGTTCCAGGGCGGCACGGTCAACGCCAGGTCCAAGGTCGCCGTCACCTTCAACACCGGCCAGATCCTGCTGGGCCTCGCCGCCGATGCGGCGCGCTGGCCGAAGCCGGCCTATCGCGATGCCATGCACCACGCCGCGATCTGGCTGCGCGACAGCCTGGATGCCGACGGCGCCTGGCGCAAGCATCCGACGCCATTCGCCAAGCCGGGCGAGAAGACCTACGAAACCCACGTCGCCTGGGGCCTGTTCGAGGCCGAGCGGGCGGCCCCCGGCAACGGCTACGGCGAAGCCGGGTTGCGCCAGGTGCGCTGGGCGCTCGGCAAGCAGGCCGAGAACGGCTGGTTCGCCGACTGCTGCCTGGAGGATCGGGCGCATCCGCTGACCCACACGCTGGGCTACGCCTTGCGCGGCGTGGTGGAGGCCTACCGACTGACGGGCGAAGCATCCCTGCTGGTAGCCGCGGAGAAGACCGCGCGCGGCCTGCTGACCGCGCTAGCGGACGATGGCCGGTTGCCGGGCCGGCTCGACGCCGGCTGGCGGGCCGCGGTGCCCTGGGTGTGCCTGACGGGCAGCGTGCAGATCGCGCATAGCTGGCTGTTGTTGCACGAAGCCACCGGCGATCCCGCCTATCGCGACGCGGCGCGGCGGGCCAACGCCTATGTGCGGCGTCGCGTTCGCTTGGCCGGCAGCCCCGATCAGGTGGGCGGTATTAAGGGCTCGTTCCCCGTGGACGGCGATTACGGGCGTTTCGAATATCTCAATTGGGCGGCCAAGTTCTTCATCGACGCCAACCGTGCCGAGGCCCGCATGGCAGGGTAAACGCCGAGATTACCTTGGATACACGCTGGGTTAACCCAGCGATCCCCAGAGTCCGCGCCAAGCCAAGGCAAGGGAGCGCGGCATGGCGCGGGGGCAAACCCAGACGAAGACCGACGATCTGACGGCCTGTCGCGCGGCCGCCGAAGCCGGCCGGCCGGATGCGCTCTACCGCTTGGGCCTGTTCTATTCCAGCGGCAATGGCGTGCCGCTGGACTATGTCACCGCGCACAAGTGGCTCAATATCGCGGCCGTGCGCGGCTCCGACGACGCCAAGCGCCTGCGCCGGGAACTCGCCGCCGACATGACGCGCGAGGAAATCGCCGAGGCCCAGCGCCAGGCGCGCGAATGGATCAGCCGGCACTGAACCGATCGTTCAGCTCGCCAGCTTCTTCCTCAGCAGTTCGTTCGCCAGCGCCGGATTGGCCTTGCCGCGGCTTGCCTTCATCACCTGACCGACGAACCAGCCAAGCAGGGGTTCCTTGCCGGCGCGGTATTGTCCCACCTTGTCGGCGTTGCCCGCGATCACCTCGTCGATCAGGCCTTCGATCGCGTCCGAGTCCGAGACTTGCGTCAAGCCCTTGGTCTCGACGATGGCCTTGGCCGACTGGCCGCTGTCCACCATCTCGGCCAGCACGTCCTTGGCGGCGCGGCCGGAAATCGAACCGGCCGTCAACAGGTCGAGCAGTTCGCCCAGCCGGGCGGCGCTGACCGGACTGTCGGCGATGCCCTTGCCCAGCCGGTTCAGGTGGCCGAACAGATCGCCGGTCAGCCAGTTTGCCGCGACCTTGGCATCGCGGCCCTGGGCCAGCGCCTCGAAATAGTCGGCCGTCTCCTTCTCCGCCACCAGCACCGAAGCGTCATAGGCGTTCAGTGCCAGCTCGCGCATGAAGCGCGCCTTCTTGGCGTCGGGCAATTCCGGCAGGCTGGCGCTGAGGCCCGAGATGAACGCCTCGCTTAGCTCCAGGGGCAGCAGGTCGGGGTCGGGGAAGTAGCGGTAGTCGTGCGCTTCCTCCTTGCTGCGCATCTCGCGCGTGCTGCCGGTGCGCGAATCGAACAGCCGGGTCTGCTGTTTGACGCTGCCACCGTCCTCGATCAGCGCGATCTGCCGCTTGGCTTCGTAGTCGATCGCCTGCTGCACGAAGCGGATCGAGTTGACGTTCTTGATCTCGCAGCGCGTGCCGTAGCCCTCGCCGGGCCGACGCACCGAGACGTTGACGTCCGCCCGCAGGCTGCCTTCCTCCATGTTGCCGTCGCAGGTGCCGAGATAGCGCAGGATGGCGCGCAGCTTGCGCAAATAGGCGCCGGCCTCCTCGGCCGACCGCATGTCCGGCTCCGAGACGATCTCCATCAGCGCCACGCCGGCGCGATTGAGATCGACATAGGAGTGGCGCGGGTGCTGGTCGTGCAGGCTCTTGCCGGCGTCCTGCTCCAAATGCAGCCGGGTGATGCCCACTTCGCGCGTCGTGCCGTCGGCCAGATCGATCAGCAGGCGGCCTTTGCCCACGATCGGCTGCTTATACTGCGAGATCTGATAGCCGGCCGGCAGGTCGGGATAGAAGTAGTTCTTGCGATCGAACACCGAGACCCGGTTGATCTCGGCGGCTAGGCCAAGTCCGGTCTTGACCGCCTGCTCGACGCAGACGCGGTTGATCACCGGCAGCATTCCCGGCATCGCCGCGTCGACCAGGCTGACTTGCGCGTTGGGCGCCGCGCCGAAGGCGGTGGCGGCGCCGGAAAACAGCTTCGCGGCGGAAGTGACTTGGGCGTGCACTTCCAGGCCGATCACCACTTCCCACGGGCCGCTCGCGGCCGCCACGAGCTTGCTCGCGTCCCGGCTCATGGCAGCCGCCACCAGGGTTCCGGCCGGGCAGTGAAGCTGGCGGCCCGTTCCAGTTCCGCCGCCAGGGTCAGGATGGTCTCCTCGGCGAAGGCGGGTCCCAGGAGTTGCAGGCCCAGCGGCAGGCCGTCGGCGGACAGGCCGGCCGGCACGCTGATGCCGGGCAGGCCGGCCAGGTTGGCGGTGACGGTGAACACGTCGTTGAGATACATGGCGATCGGATCGTCGGCCTTTTCGCCGAGCGCGAAAGCAGGCCCCGGAGTGGTCGGCGTCAGGATGGCGTCGACGCGCCCGAAGGCGGCCTGAAAGTCCTGCTTGATCAGGCGGCGCAACTTCTGCGCCTTGACGTAATAGGCATCGTAGTAGCCGGCGGAGAGAACGTAGGTGCCGATCAGCACGCGTCGGCGCACCTCGCAGCCGAAGCCGGCGGCGCGCGTCTTCTCGTACATCTGCTGAATGTCCTCGCCTGGCACCCTGAGGCCGTAGCGCACGCCATCGTAGCGGGCGAGGTTGGACGAAGCCTCGGCCGGCGCCACGATGTAATAGGCGGGCAGTGCATACTTGGTGTGCGGCAAGCTGACCTCGACCACCTCGGCGCCGGCCGCCTTGAGCCAGTCGCAGCCCCGCTGCCACAAGGCCTCGATCTCGGGCGGCATGCCAGCCACCCGGTATTCGCCGGGAACCCCCACCTTGATGCCCCGCGCGGGACGCTCGCAGGCCAGTTCGTAGTCCGGCACCGGCCGGTCGGCGCTGGTCGAATCCTGCGGGTCGAAGCCGGCCATGCTGCGCAGCAAAACCGCAGCATCGCGGACATTGCGGGCGAACGGGCCGGCCTGGTCGAGCGAGGAGGCGAAGGCGACGATGCCCCAGCGCGAACAGCGCCCGTAGGTCGGCTTCAGGCCGACCACGCCGCTGACCGCCGCCGGCTGGCGGATCGAGCCGCCGGTATCCGTGCCGGTGGCGCCCAGCGCCAGGCCGGCCGCCACCGCCGCGGCCGAGCCGCCGGACGAGCCGCCGGGCGTCAGCGGCCGATTGTCGCCGGCGCGTCGCCACGGGCTTTTGACCGGCCCGTAATGGCTGCTCTCGTTCGACGAGCCCATGGCGAACTCGTCGAGATTGGTCTTGCCGAGCAGGATGGCGCCGGCCTCCCAGAGCTTGCGCGTGACGGTCGATTCGTAGGTCGGCTGGAAGCCGTCCAGGATGTGGCTGGCGGCGGTGGTCAGCACGCCCTTGGTGCAGAACAGATCCTTGATCGCCAGCGGGATGCCTTCCAGCGCGCGGGCCTCGCCGCGCGCCAGTCGGCGGTCGCTCTCGCCGGCCATGGCGAGGGCGATTTCCGGCGTTTCGGTAATGAAGGCGTTGAGCGGCCGGGCCGCCGCCATGGCCTTGAGTTCGGCGCGCACCAGTTCGTTGGCCGACAACGTGCGATCGGCCAGTCGCGCCCGGGCTTCGGAGATCGAGGCGGGAAGGTTCATTCCACGACCTTTGGCACGGCGAAGAAGCCGGCTTCCTGGGCCGGCGCGTTGGCGACGATGTCGGCCGAATAGCCGCCGTCGGTCACCCGATCCTCGCGCCAGCGCAGCACTTCGTCGTGCACCGAGGCCATCGGCGCCACCGCCGCGGTATCCACCTCGTCCAGCACCGCCACCCAGGCGAGAATCCCGCCCAGTTCCTTGGCCAGGGCCGGCAGTTCCGCATCCTTCACCGCGATGCGTGCCAAGCGGGCGATGCGCCGGACGGTCGCGGTGTCGATCTCGCTCGGCTTGTTTGCGGGCATGGGCGACCTCTAGCATCGCGCATGCTGATGGACAAGATTGCCGACCTGCGGGCTGGGGTCGCGCCCGGGCGGCGGCTGCTGGGGCTTGATCTGGGCCGCAAGACCATCGGCCTCGGTCTATCGGACGTGACCTGGACGGTGGCCAGTCCACTCGGCACCATCGCCCGTCGGCGCTTGGCCGAGGACCTGGCCGACCTGCTGGCGGAAGTCGATCGGCAGCAAGCAGGTGGCCTGGTGGTGGGCCTGCCGATCGGCCTGGACGGCCGCGAAGGCCCGCGCTGCCAGTCGGTCCGGCAGTTCGTGCGCGACCTGCTGAAGCTGCGCGACCTGCCGGTCGCCTTTTTCGACGAGCGGCTGTCCACGGCGGCGGTCGAGCGCATGCTGGTGGACGAGGTCGACATGTCGCGGCGGCGACGCAGGCAGGTGGTGGACAAGCTTGCGGCGGCCTACATCCTGCAGGGCGCGCTCGACCTGCTGCGTCGGCCGGCGGGCTAGCCGATGCCGGGCGTTGTCGGCACGCTGCTGCCGATCTTCTTGATGATCGGCGCCGGCTGGCTGGCGCGGCGATCGCGCTTTCCGGGCGAGGCGTTCTGGCCGGCGCTCGACCGGGTGGTGTATTTCGCATTGTTCCCGGCGCTGCTGATCCGCACGTTCGCCAACGCCAAGCTGGGCGGGCTGGAGATCGTCGCCATGGCGGCGACGATCTGGCTGACGATGGCGGCGATGGTGGTCGGGTTGCTGTTGGCGCGGCCGCTGCTGAACGTGGCCGGTCCCACATTCGCCAGCCTGTTGCAGACCGCCGTGCGTTTCAACGCCTATACCGGCCTTGCCGTGTCGCAGGCGGCCTATGGCGAAACCGGCCTGGCGCTGTTTTCGCTCGCCATCGCGCTGGTCACACCGCTGGCCAACGTGATCTCGGTGACGGCCTTCTTGCGGCTGGCCGAGGCGACGGACGGCCGGCGGCCGCGCGTCTGGCGCGAACTGGCGCGCAACCCGCTGATCCTGGGCATCGCCGTCGGCCTGCTGCTCAACGCGTCCGGCGCCGGCCTGCCCTGGCCGCTTTCGACGATCTTCGACCTGGCGGCGCCGGCCGCCCTGCCGCTTGCCCTGCTGTCGGCCGGCGCTGGCCTGGACCTCGGCGCCGTGCGCGGGTCGGGCGTCTGGGTCGTCGTCGGCGTCGCCTTGCGTCTGGTCGGCATGCCGCTGTTGGTGCTGGCCATGGCCTGGTGGTTCGGTCTGGAAGGACAGGCGCGGCAGATCCTGCTGCTTTATGCCTGCCTGCCGACCTCGCCGGCCGGCTACACGCTGGCGCGGCAATTGGGCGGCGACGCGCCGGCGACGGCCGGCATGATCGCGCTCAGCACGCTGCTGGCGATGCTGACCATGCCGTTCTGGCTCGGCTAGGGCGATTTCGGTTCCGATCGAACCGGCAGGTTCGGTTTGAGCGGAAGCTATCGCCCTGCAACCCGGACGGCGGCGCGCTCGGCTCCGAGCCGATGGCGCGCAGAGCGCGATTGCCGCTGATCGGACGCCGCGCCAGGTCCGCGTCAGGCGCGGCTTGCCGGCTCGCGCGCGGCTCTCTATACAATGGCTTTCCGCCATGAATGCACCGGCCTTCGCGTTCGCCCGCCGACACTTGCTCGGCATCGAGGGGCTGTCGGCGGCGGAAATCGCCGCGGTCCTGGATCTGGCCGATTCCTACGTCGGACAAAACCGGCAGATCGACAAGAAGGGCACCAAGCTGCGCGGCCGCACGCTGATCAACCTGTTCTTCGAGGACTCGACACGTACCCGCACCTCGTTCGAACTGGCCGGCAAGCGGCTGGGCGTCGACGTCATCAACATGTCGGTCGGCAGTTCGGCGGTGAAGAAAGGCGAAACGCTGATCGACACGGCGATGACGCTGAATGCCATGCGCCCCGATGTGCTGGTGGTGCGCCATCCCGATTCGGGCGCCGCCAACCTGCTGTCGCAGAAGGTCGACGGTTCGGTCATCAATGCCGGCGACGGCAAGCACGAACATCCGACGCAGGCCCTGGTCGACGCGCTGACGATTCGCCGCCGGCTGGGCCGCTTGAACGGCCTGGTCGTGGCGATCTGCGGCGACATCCTGCACAGCCGCGTCGCCCGCTCCAACATCCTGCTGCTCAACACCATGGGCGCGCGGGTCAAGGTGATCGCGCCGCCTACGCTGGTGCCGGGCCTGGCCGACCGGCTGGGTGTGGAAGTGCACCACCATATGCGCGACGGCCTGCGCGGCGCCGACATCGTGATGATGCTCAGGCTGCAGACCGAACGCATGCGCGGCTCCTATGTCCCCTCGATCCGCGAATATTTCCGCTTCTATGGCCTCGACCGCGAGAAGCTGGCGGTGGCCAAGCCGGACGCGCTCATCATGCATCCCGGTCCGATGAATCGCGGCGTGGAGATCGATACCGAGGTGGCCGACGACATCCACCGCAGCGTCATCCGCGAACAGGTCGAAATGGGCGTGGCGGTGCGCATGGCGGTGCTGGACCTGCTGTCGCGCCATTTGCCCAACTATGCCGCGGACGGTGGCAAATGAGCGGCCGGCGCGTCGCCTACCTCAACGCGCGCCTGCTGGATCCCGATAGCGGCCTCGACGCCCCGGGCAACCTGTTGAGCATCGATGGCGTGGTGGCGGCACTGGGTCCCCGACTGTTCGCCGACGGTGTCCCCGGGGACGCCGAGGTGGTGCATTGCGGTGGCCGGGTGCTGGCGCCCGGCCTGATCGACATGCGGGTGTTCGTGGGCGAGCCGGGGGCCGAGCACAAGGAGACCCTGGCCAGCGCCGGGCAGGCCGCGGTGGCGGGCGGCATCACCACCATCGTCACCATGCCCAACACCACGCCGCCCATCGACGACATCGCGCTGGTCGAATACATCAGCAAGCGCGGGCGCGAGAGTTCCGCCGTGCGGGTCTACCCGATGGCCGCGGTGACGGTCGGCCTGGCCGGCCAGCGCATGACCGAGATCGGATTGCTGACCCAGGCCGGCGCCATCGCCTTTACCGACGGCGACCGTTCGGTGGCCGACGGGCAGGTGATGCGGCGGGCGCTGAGCTATGGCCGGGCGTTCGGCGCCCTGCTTTGCCAATATCCGGAAGAGCCGACGCTGGCGCGCGACGGCGCGATGAACGAGGGCGAGGTGGCGATGCGGCTGGGCCTGCCGGGCATTCCGGGCGCCGCCGAGACCATCATGCTGGAGCGCGACTTGCGGCTAGTCGGTTTGACCGGCGGCCGCTATCACGCCGCCGCGCTGTCCACCGCCGCCTCGGTCGAGGCGCTACGCCGGGCAAAGCAGCAGGGATTGCCGGCCAGCGGCGCGGCGCTGCCGCACAATTTTGCGCTGAACGAGAGCGCGGTGGGCGAGTACCGCACCTTCGCCAAGACGCAGCCACCGCTCAGGGCCGAGGAGGACCGGCGGGCGCTGGTCGATGGCCTGGCCGACGGCACCATCGAGGTGATCTGTTCCGGGCACGATCCGCAGGATGTGGAAAGCAAGCGTCAGCCGTTCGAGCAGGCCGCATTCGGTGCCATCGGCCTGGAGACCATGCTGCCGCTGGCCTTGGAACTGCATCACAACCAAGAGCTGTCGTTGTTGGCGTTGCTGGGCAAGATGACGGTCGGCCCGGCGCGGTTGTTGGGACTGCCGCAGGGCCGCCTGGCGCCGGGCGCGCCTGCCGACCTGGTGCTGTTCGATCCCGAGCAGCCCTGGCGCATCGACGAGGCCAGGTTGATCAGCAAGTCGAAGAACACGCCCTATCACGAGCGCCCTGTGCAAGGCAGGGTCTGGCGAACCGTGGTGGCGGGCCGCCAGGTCTTTCCGCCGCCTCGCGAAACGTGATCGCCCATGGTCTCGCCGTTGGGCGATCTCGGCTATACGTGGCCCTTCCTGGCGGCCGTCGTCCTCGGCTACCTGCTGGGCTCGGTTCCGTTCGGCGTCCTGCTGACCCGCGCCGCCGGCTTGGGCGATATCCGTCGGGTCGGCAGCGGCAACATCGGCGCGACCAATGTGCTGCGCACCGGCCGCAAGGGATTGGCCCTCGCCACCTTGCTGCTGGATGGCGGCAAGGGCGCGGCGGCGGTGCTGCTGGCCGGTCAGTTCGGCCAGGACATAGCGGTATTGGCGGGCGGTGGCGCCTTCCTGGGACATCTGTTCCCGCCTTGGCTGCGGTTTCGTGGCGGCAAGGGGGTGGCGACGTTCCTGGGCGTGCTGTTGGCGTTGGTGCCGCTGGCCGGCCTGCTTGCCTGTTCGACCTGGCTGCTGGCGGCGGTGTTTGCGCGCTATTCCTCGCTGGCGGCGCTCGCCGCCGCGGTGGCCGCGCCGGTCTATGTCTGGTGGCTGGGCGACTGGCAGCGGATGGAACTCACCATTGCCATGGCGGTCCTGGTTTTCATCAGGCATCGGTTGAACATACGCCGGCTAATTTCCGGCGATGAAACGAAAATCTCCTTGGGCCGCGGTTCCAAGGCAGGGCGATGAGCGACGGCGGGGGATTGCCGGCGGAGGAGCGCTTGGCGTGGCTCAGGCTGTACCGCACCGAACATGTCGGGCCGGTTGCGTTCCGCCAATTGCTGGCCAGGCTCGGCAGTGCCTCGGCGGCTCTGGCGGCGGTACCGGATCTGGCGCGGCGGGGCGGCCGGCTGACGCCGCCGCGGATACCCGGTCGAGCCGAGGCGGAGGCTGAACTGGCCGCCGCCCAGCGCATGGGCGCGCGCCTGCTGACCCTGGCCGATCCCGGATTTTCGGCGGCGCTGGCAGCGGTGAGCGATGCGCCGCCGTTGCTCTATGCGCGCGGCGAGGCGGCGCTGCTGACCCGGCCGGCGGTGGCCGTGGTTGGCGCCCGCAATGCCTCGGCCAGCGGTCAGCGCTTCGCCGAGAACCTGGCGCGCGAATTGGGCGCCGCCGGACTTGCGGTCGTCTCCGGTCTCGCGCGCGGCATCGACGCGGCGGCCCATGGCGGCGCGCTGGCCGGCGGCACCATCGCCGTGCTCGCCGGCGGCGTCGACGTGGTGTTCCCCCCTGAAAATCAGAAGCTCTATCAGAAGATAGTAGAGCAAGGCCTTGTCTTGTCGGAGATGCCGCCCGGCACTCGACCGCTCGGACAGCATTTCCCGCGACGCAACCGGGTGATCTCGGGGCTCAGCTTGGGGGTGGTGGTGGTGGAAGCGGCCTTGCGGTCGGGCTCGCTGATCACCGCGCGCTTGGCGCTGGAACAGGGTCGGGAAGTGTTCGCCGTGCCGGGGTCGCCGCTCGATCCACGGGCACGGGGGAGCAATGACTTGTTGCGCCAAGGCGCGGTGCTGACTGAGGAGGCGGAGGACGTGCTGGCGGTCTTGCGGCCGCTGCTGTCGCGCCCACTGGGTGACCCGGCGGGCGACGCCACGCCGCCACCGTTCGTCGATCCGCCGGCCGACGCGCATGCCCTGGTCCTGGAACTGCTGAGCCCGACCCCAGTGTCGCAAGACGAGATTGTGCGTCGCAGCAAATTGACAGCCGGGATGGTCGTCGCCATCTTGCTCGACCTGGAACTGGCCGGCCGACTGGACCGGCATCCTGGGAATCGCGTATCGCTACGCCCCAACTAGCGCGGTGTCCGATCCGCTGGAATCGCGATCCGCGGTCCATCGGATCGGAGCCCTCCGCGCTGCGGTCGTGGTTGCAGGGCAATGGCTTCCGGCGAAACCGAACCGGCCGGTTCGCCGGGAACGGCAATTGCCCCAGCCGCCCAGTCGGTCCGTGGAGGTCTCGTTGCCCTCGCCTGACGTCGTGGTTGTGGAATCGCCCGCCAAGGCCAAGACAATCAACAAGTATTTGGGCTCGGGCTATGTCGTGCTGGCGAGCTATGGGCATGTGCGCGACCTGCCGGAGAAAGACGGCTCGGTGCGGCCCGAGCAGGACTTCGACATGCTCTACGCGGTCGAACCCGACTCGCAGAAGCATCTGCGGCTGATCGCCAAGGCGGCCAAGGAAGCGAGACGGCTGTATTTGGCCACGGACCCCGACCGCGAGGGCGAGGCGATTTCCTGGCATGTGCTGCAGGCGCTACGGGCCGAACACCGCCTCACGGATCTCGAGGTCAAGCGGGTGGCGTTCAACGCGATCACCAAGAAGGCGGTGCTGGACGCGATCGCCCATCCGCGCGAGCTCGACCTGGACCTGGTGAACGCGCAGCAGGCCCGCCGCGCGCTCGACTATCTGGTCGGCTTCACATTGTCGCCGGTGCTGTGGCGCAAGCTGCCGGGGGCACGCTCGGCCGGCCGGGTGCAGTCGGTGGCGCTGCGCCTGGTCTGCGAGCGGGAGATGGAGATCGAGGCCTTTCGGCCGGAGGAATACTGGTCGGTCGATGTCGATCTGACGACGCCCCGTGGCGAACCGTTGGCCGCACGCCTGGTCAGCCTGGACGGGCGCAAGCTGGAGAAGTTCAGCCTGCCGGACGAGGCCACCGCCCAGCGCGCCTTTGCCGCCGTCGCCGCCCGCGCCTTCCAGGTCAAGGACGTGGAGACCCGGCCGCAGCGCCGCAATCCGCCGCCGCCCTTCACCACCTCGACCATGCAGCAGGAAGCCTCCCGCAAGCTCGGCTTCGCCGCCAAGCGCACCATGCAGATCGCACAGCGTCTCTACGAGGGGATCGAACTCGGCGGCGAGACGGTCGGCCTCATCACCTACATGCGCACCGACGGCGTGCAGATCGCCGAGGAGGCGGTGGCCGACTGCCGGCGGGTGATCCAGCAGCGGTTCGGCCGGCCCTATCTGCCGGCGGAGCCGCGCCGCTATCAGGCGCGTACCCTGAATGCCCAGGAAGCGCACGAAGCGATCCGGCCGACCGACCCGGCCCGCGAACCGGACACGGTCGAACGCTTCCTCGATGCCGACCAGCGCCGGCTCTACGAACTCATCTGGAAGCGCACCATGGCAAGCCAGATGGAAAGCGCCCGGCTGTCGCGCACGGCGGTGGAGATCGCCTCGCCCGATGGCCGGGTGGGCTTGCGCGCAACCGGCGCGGTGCTGGAATTCCCCGGTTTCCTCGCGCTTTACCAGGAAGGTCGCGACGACCGGACCGGCCGCGAGGAGGAGGACGACGACGAGCGCCGCCTGCCACGGGTGCAGGCCGGCGAGGCGCTGGCGCGGGCGGCGATCCGGCCGGAGCAGCATTTCACCGAGCCGCCGCCGCGCTACGCCGAGGCGACGCTGGTCAAGAAGCTGGAGGAGCTCGGCATCGGCCGGCCCTCGACCTACGCCAGCATTCTGTCGGTGTTGCAGGATCGCAGTTATGTACGCCTGGAGAAGAACCGTTTCGTGCCGGACGCCAAGGGCCGGCTCGTCACCGCCTTTCTGGTCGGTTTCTTCGAGCGCTATTTCGCCTACGACTTCACCGCCAAGCTGGAAGAACAGCTGGACGAGATCGCCGAACGGCGGGCGGACTGGAAGGCGGTGCTGCGCGAATTCTGGCTGGCCTTCAGCCGGCGCGCGGAGCCGGGCGAGGCGGGCGTCGTGCTGGCTTCGGTGGCCGATGCCATTGCCCATCTCGATCGCGCCATCGGCAAGCGCGGCGAGGTGCTGTCGGCGATCGACCAGGCCTTGGGGCCGCATTATTTCCCGCCGCGCGCCGATGGGCGCGACGCACGGCAATGTCCGGCCTGCAGCGACGGTCGCCTGGCCATCCGCTTCGGCCGCAACGGCGGCTTCATCGGCTGCTCGCGCTACCCCGACTGCCGCTATACCCGGCCGCTGATCGGCGGCGAGGGTGAGGAGGCGGCCGAGGAAGGCCCGCGCGACCTGGGGATCGACCCGCCGAGCGGGCTTGCGGTGAGCCTGCGCAAGGGACCGTTCGGCCTTTACCTGCAGCTGGGCGAGGCGCGCGGCGGCGAGAAGCCTCGCCGGGTCACCCTGCCGCGCGACGTGCGGGCGGAGGAGATCGCCCTGGACCTGGCGCTGGCGCTGCTGCGACTGCCCCGCCAACTGGGCGCGCATCCGGAGGACGGCAAGCCGATCCTGGCCGGCATCGGTCGCTTCGGCCCCTATCTGCAGCACGAGAAGAAATACGCCCGTCTGTCCGGCACCGAGGAGGTGCTGAGCATCGGCCTGAACCGGGCGGTCGACCTGTTGGCGCAGCCGCGCCGGCCGGGCCGGGGCGAGCGGCCGGCGGCCACGCCGCTGCGCGAGCTGGGCGCGCATCCGGAAGACGGCGCGCCGGTGCGGCTTTTTTCCGGTCGCTACGGTCCTTATGTAAAGCACGGTGCCGTGAACGCGACGCTGCCCAAGACGACCCCGCCGGAAAGCCTGACGCTCGAGCAGGCGGTCGCCTTGCTGGCCGAGCGCCAGGCGGCCGGTGGCAAGAAGCCGCGCCGGGCGGGCCGGCGCGCGACGCCCACCGCGGAAAGCCGGGCCAAGCCAGCCGCCGACAAGGCTGCCAAGCGCCCTCGCAAGCGGGTTGGCAACGGGCGGCCAGCGACACGCGCCAAGACCGCGGCGGGCGATTGAAGGAAGCCGGCGGCATGGTTCGCGCGCCCCGTCGTGCCACGCTGCCGGACAAGGAGGCGGTCCGGCAGTTCATCGAAAATAGCCCCGGCAAGGTCGGCAAGCGCGAGATCGTGCGTGCCTTCGGCCTGACCGGCGCGGAACGGATTGGCTTGAAGACGTTATTGAAGCAAATGGCCGGCGATGGCCTGATCGCGCGCAGCGGGCGGCGCGGGCTCGGCATGCCCGGCCGACTGCCGAGCGTTGCGACCATCGAGATCACCGGCCTCGATCAGGAGGGCGGCCTTGTTGCCCGCCCGCTGGTCTGGGAGGAAGCGGTCCCGCCTCCGGCCATCGCGGTGCAGCCCAGTCGCGAGATCCGCCCCGCGCTGGCGGTCGGCGACCGCCTGTTGGCCCGTCTGGCGCCGGACGGTGCTGGCTATCGCGCCCGACCGATCCGCCGCATCGAGCGGGCGCCGGAACGGCTGTTGGGCGTGCTCAGCCAATCACCCGAGGGCTGGCGCCTGACGCCGGCCAGCCGCAAGGACCGGGGCGACTATCGGCTGGCGGCGGCGGATCTGGGCGGCGCGCTTGCCGGCGAGCTGGTTGAGGCCGAAGTGTTGCCCGGCCGTCGCCTGGGACCGCGCGCGGCCCGCGTGCGCGAGCGTGTGGGCAGTCTCGACAATCCGCGCGCGCTCAGCCTGATCGCGCTCCACCAGCACGAAATCCCGCGCGAATTCGCCGCCGACGCGCTGCGTCAAGCGCGCCATCTGCCGCCCGCCGGATTGGCCGGCCGCGAGGACCTGCGCGACCTTCCCTTCGTCACCATCGACGGCGAGGACGCGCGCGATTTCGATGACGCGGTCCTTGCCGAGGTGGATAGCGATGCCGCCAACCCGGGCGGCTTCTGGCTGTGGGTTGCCATCGCCGATGTGGCGCATTACGTGCGGGCGGGTTCGGCGCTCGATCGCGAGGCGCTGAAGCGCGGCAATTCCGTCTACTTCCCCGATCGCGTCGTGCCGATGTTGCCGGAGCGGCTGTCCAACGACCTTTGCAGCCTGCGCGAGGCGGAGGACCGGCCGGTGCTGGTGGCGCGCCTGCGCTTCGATGCGGCGGGTCACAAGCGCGAACACCGTTTCCTGCGCGCGGTCATCCGCTCGAGCGCCCGGTTGACCTATGCCGAAGTGCAGGCCGCCGCCGACGGTCGGCCGTCGGCCAAGCTGGAGCGGCTGCGCGAACGCGTGCTGGCGCCGCTGCTGGACGCGCATGCCAGCCTGTACCGGGCGCGGCGCCGGCGCGGGCCTTTGGAACTCGAGCTGAGCGAAATGCAGGTGCATTTTGACAAGGAGGGCGAGGTCAGCGCCATCCGTCCGCGGCCGCGCTATCTGAGCCATCGGCTGATCGAGGATTGCATGATCGCGGCCAACGTGGCGGCGGCCGAGGCGCTGGAGGACCTGGCGCTGCCCTGCATGTACCGCATCCATGCCGCGCCGGATGCCGAGCGGGTGCGCGGCCTGGCGCGCTTCCTGGCCAGCCTTGACCTGAAGTTCTCGTTGGGCGAGAGCCTGCGTCCGCGATTGTTCAATCGGGTGCTGGAGCAGGTGGATGGCGGCCAGCATCGCGACGCCGTCAACCAGGCGGTGTTGCGCACCCAGGCGCAGGCGGAATACAGCCCCGACAATATTGGCCATTTCGGCTTGGCGCTGCGCCGCTATGCGCATTTCACTTCGCCCATCCGCCGTTATGCCGACCTGCTGGTGCACCGCGCGCTGATCCGCGGGCTGGGCCTGGGCGAGGGCGGGCTGGAGGATGCCGAAGCCCTGGCCCTGGCGCGCGTCGCCGAGCGCATCTCCGCCGCCGAACGTCGCGCCATGGCGGCCGAACGCGATGCCGTGGATCGCTTCGTTGCCGCCTACATGGCCGAACGCATCGGTCAGGATTTCGTGGGCCGCATCGCCGGCGTCAATCGTGCCGGCCTGTTCGTGCGCCTGCAGGCGACCGGCGCCGACGGCTTCGTGCCGATTTCCAGCCTGGGCAGCGAATATTTCAGCCATGTCGAGGCCGAGCAGAGCCTGGTCGGTAGCCGCAGCGGCCGGCGCTATCGGCTGGGCGATGAGGTGGAAGTGCGGTTGCTGGAAGCCGTGCCGGTGACGGGGGGTCTGCTGTTCCAGTTGCAGGACGGCGGGCGGCCGCCGGCGCGCCAGCCAGCCCGGCCGGGTGCGGCCCGGCGCCAGCGACGGCGATGAGCCGACCGCGGCCGCTGTGGACCGCGCTGCGGCGCGGCTTCGCCCGGCGTTGCCCGGCCTGTGGCCAGGGCCGGTTGCTGCATCGCGTGCTGAAGGTGGTCGAGCACTGCGCGCGTTGCGGCGAAGCCATGCACCATCATCGAGCGGATGACGCGCCGCCCTATTTCACCATCCTGATCCTCGGCCACGTGGTGCTGCCGGGCATGCTGCTGTTGGAGCAGACGCAGCGGCCGGCGGAATGGGTGCATTTGGCGATTTGGCTGCCGCTCAGCCTGGCCGGCATCGGCTGGCTGCTGCCGCGGGTCAAGGGCGCGCTGATTGGCTTGCAGTGGGCGCAAGGCATGCACGGCTTCGGCGCCGTCGGCAAGCGGCCGCGCCTGGACAGCCGATCCTAGGCGGTGCATGGTGCCGCCTCCCGACAGCCACAGCCGATCTTGAACGAGATGAGCGAGGCGGACGCCAAGCCCGGCGCGGTGCGGCCGCGCGATGCCGCGACACTGGTGTTGCTGAAGCGCCAGGGTGGCATCCCGCGCGTGCTGATGGGCCAGCGGCACAAGGGTCACAAGTTCTTTCCCGATGCCTATGTGTTCCCGGGCGGTCGGGTCGACCGCGCGGACGGCCATGTCAAGCCGGTGACGCCGTTGCCGGCGGCAAGCGCGGTCAAGCTCGGCAAGTCCTTGAGCCCGCATCGCGCGCGCGCGTTGGCGCTGGCGGCGGTGCGGGAAACCTTCGAGGAGACCGGCCTGGTGATCGGCCGGCCGGGACGGGCCGAGGGTGCGGTGCCGCAGGCTTGGCTCGACTATTTCGCCACGGGCCACCAGCCGGCCTTGGACGGTCTCTGGTACATCGCGCGGGCGATCACGCCGCCGTTCCGGCCGATCCGCTTCAACGCCCGGTTTTTCCTGGCCGATGCCGACCGGCTGGAGGGCGAGCTGAACGGCTCGGGCGAACTGCTTTATCTCGATTGGCTGCCGATCCCCGAGGCGCTCGAACTCAACCTGCCCAACATCACCAAGATCGTGCTGGAAATGGTGCAGGCGATCGAGGGCGATATCGGTGCCTGGGCAGCGGCGCGCGACGTGCCCTGCCATCGCACCCGGTATGGCAAGCGCGTGCTGGAGCTGGAGTGAGCCGGGCGACGGCCACGGCCCGCCCGGTCCACCCCCGCGATGCCGCCAGCTTGGTGGTGTTGCGCGGCCGCGGCGACAAGGCCGAGGTGCTGATGGGGCTGCGCGGCGCCGGGCACAAGTTCATCCCCAACCGCTATGTCTTTCCGGGCGGTCGACTGGATCCCGCCGACCGGGCCCAGCCGGCGCTGCGCGAGCCCGATCCGGCCATGGTCGAGCGCTTGCTGCCGCTCTGGCCGGCGGCCAAGACCCGCGCGCTCGCGGCCGCCGCCCTGCGCGAGACCTTCGAGGAAACCGGCCTTGCCTTTGGCCGAGTTGACGAGCGCGGCATGCAGGCTGACCTGTCGGCGCTCGGCTACCTTGCCCGCGCCATCACCCCTAGCGACAGCCCCATCCGCTTCCACGCCCGGTTCTTCCTGGCCGATGCGGAACGGGCAGAGGGCCGCCTCGCCGGTTCCGGCGAACTGCAGGACTTGCGGTTCGTCGCCATCGCCGAGGCGCTCACCTGGCCCATCGTCGACGTGACCGAGTTCGTCTTGCGCGACTTGCAGCGCCGCTTGGCCGGGCAGGTGCCGCCCGGCCTGCCGTTCTTCGGCTATCGCAATGGCCGGCCCAGCATCCGCTACGAGTAGGCAGGGCGCCAACCGGGCGCTGGCCGGCATTATTGGCTGCATCGCGGTCTACGCGCTGGCCTATGGCCTGTCGACGCCGCTGCTGTCCCTGCTGCTGGAACAGCGAGGCGTCAGCCGCACGCTGAACGGTCTCAACGCGGCCATGCCGGCGCTGGCGATCCTGCTGGTCTCCCCGTTCGTGCCGTTTCTGGTGCGCCGGATCGGTGCCCGGCGCTATCTGCTGGGCGCCCTGGCGATCGAGGCGGCCTGTTTCCTGTTGCTGAAGCTGTTTCAGGACCTCGCGGCGTGGTTCGTCATCCGCACCGTTCTGGGCGCCACCGCCGTCTCGCTGTGGGTGGTGGGCGAGGCCTGGATCAACCAGATCACGCCGGAAGCCCGCCGCGGCCGCGTGCTGGGGCTTTACAACACCATCGCCGCCGGCGGCTTCGCGCTGGGGCCGGCGGCCATCGCGGTTACCGGCACCGCCGGCTGGCTGCCGTTCCTGGCGGCGGCGGGCGTGCTGCTCGCGGCCGGCTCGCCGCTGCTGCTGGCCCGGGTCGGAGCCGCGGACCTGGGCGGCGGCGGGCCGCCGGGCCTCGTTGCCTTCATCGCCGCCATGCCGGTGCTGTTCTGCGGCGCCCTGCTGGTCGGCTACGTCAACGGCGCCGCCTTGTCGCTGCTCCCGGTCTATGGCGTGCGCAGCGGCCTTGACGAGGCGGCAGCCGCGTTCATGCTGGTGGCGCTAGGGCTTGGCAACGTCGTGCTGCAGCTTCCGGTCGGCTGGCTGGCGGACAAGCTGGATCGCCGCCGCCTGCTGTTGGCGTTGACCCTGGTTGGCGCGGCCGGCGCGGCGGCCCTGCCTTACGTCGTCGGGCATGCTTGGGCGCTGTGGCCGGTGCTGTTTCTGTGGAGCGGTCTCTTCATGTCGGTCTATACCATCGTGCTGGCCATGCTCGGCCAGCGGCTGCGCGGCGCCGCGCTGATGACCGGTACCGCTGCCATGGGCGTGGCCTGGGGTGCGGGCGGCCTGCTGGGTCCGGCCGCCGGCGGACTGGCCATGGACCTGTGGGACCCGCACGGGCTGGCCGTGGCGATGGCCGCAGGCTGCCTGGTGTTCGCGCTGTTCGTCGTCCTGCGCCGCGCTTGACAGGGCAGGACCGCCACCTATGTTGACGGCAGTTTCGGGCAAGCGGAGCCGAGCCGATGGCCAAGCCGAACACCGTCAAGATCAAGCTGGTGAGCAGCGCCGGCACCGGGTTCTATTATGTGACGAAAAAGAACCCACGCAAGCAGACGGAAAAGATGGCGCTCAAGAAATACGATCCCGTCGCCAAGAAGCACGTCGAGTTCAAGGAAGGCAAGATCAAGTAACAGCAAGCGGTCGACGCCGGGCTTGAACCGGCCGGCGGCCGCAGGGCCGCTGGGCCGTTGGCGCATGGGAGGACGAGATGGCGACGGCCCCGACGCTGGACGACTATCGCAAGCAGGCCGGCGGGCTCAGCTACCGCAACCAGGCCTTCATCGCCGGCAGGTACGTGCCGGCGGCGTCCGGCAAGACCTTCGACTGCGTCAGCCCGATCGACGGCAAGGTGCTGACCGCGGTGGCGGCGTGCGAGGCCGAGGATGTCGACCGCGCGGTGGCGGCGGCGCGTGCTGCTTTCGAGAAGGGTGCCTGGGCGAATGCCGCGCCGGCCCGCCGCAAGCAGGTGCTGCGCCGGTTCGCCGAGCTCATCCTCAAGCACAAGGACGAACTGGCGCTGCTGGAAACCCTCGACATGGGCAAGCCGATCCGCTACTCGGCCAGCGTCGACATCCCGGGCGCCGCCAACGCGATCGCCTGGTACGCCGAGGCGATCGACAAGCTCTACGACGAGATCGCGCCGACCGATCCTTCGGCGCTGGCGCTGATCACGCGCGAGCCGGTGGGCGTGGTGGCCGCCGTGGTGCCATGGAACTTCCCGCTGCTGATGGCCTCCTGGAAACTGGGGCCGGCGCTGGCGGCCGGCAACAGCGTGATCCTGAAGCCGGCCGAACAATCGCCGCTGACGGCGCTGCGGGTTGCCGAACTGGGACTTGAGGCGGGCTTGCCGGAGGGCGTTTTCAACGTGCTGCCCGGCTTTGGCGAAACCGCGGGCCAGGCCCTCGGCCGCCACATGGGCGTCGATTGCGTTGCCTTCACCGGCTCGACCGAGGTCGGCAAGTACTTCCTGAAATACGCCGCCGAAAGCAACATGAAGACGGTCAGCCTGGAATGTGGCGGCAAGTCGCCCAACATCGTGCTGGCCGACGCACCCGACCTCGATGCCGCCGCCAAGGCCGCCGCGTTCGGCATCTTCTTCAACCAGGGCGAGGTGTGTAACGCGGCTTCGCGCCTGCTGGTCGATGCCAGCATCAAGGACGCTTTCCTGGAAAAAGTGATGGCGGTCGGTGCCCGCTTGCAGCCGGGCAATCCGCTCGACCCCAAGACCCATATGGGCGCGATGGTGGACCGCGCGCAGACCGCCCGCGTGCTCGACTATATCGACCAGGGCCGGGCGGACGGCGCGGAGCTGCGCATGGGCGGCAAGCAGGCGCTGGCCGACAGCGGCGGCTGCTATATCGAGCCCACGGTGTTCGACAAGGTCGACAACCGCATGCGCATCGCGCAAGAGGAGATCTTCGGGCCGGTCTTGTCGACGATCGCCTTCAAGGCGCCGGAAGAAGCGCTCAGGATCGCCAACGACACGATCTACGGCCTGGCGGCCGCGGTGTGGACGCGCGACATATCGACCGCCCATCGCATGGCGCGCGCTCTCCGCGCCGGCGTCGTCTGGGTCAACACCTACGATGCTGGCGAGATCACGACGCCGTTCGGCGGCTACAAGCAGTCGGGCTTCGGGCGCGACCGCTCGCTGCACGCGATCGACAAATACACCCAGCTGAAGACCACGTGGATCAATCTCGCTCGCTAGTTTCGCGGGCTCGGGCCCAAGGCGGCCACGGGCTGCCCGGTCGACGGCATGCTTTCGTCCGCCTCCGCCGCCGCCTCCACGCGGTTGCGGTCCTGGCGTTTGGCCCGATAGAGCGCGATGTCGGCGCGCCGCAACAGATGCGCGGGGCTGTCGTCCGACCTGGCCTCGGCGACCCCCAGGCTGACCGTCACGCGAAGCTGCGTTTGACCGTCGGGCAAGATGAAGGGCTCGTCGGCAATCGCCGCGCGCAGGCGATCGGCCACCGCGACCGCCTCGTCCACCCGGGTGTCGATGAGCGCGACGGCGAACTCCTCGCCGCCCAACCGCGCCGCTAGGTCGATGCCGCGCAGCCCGCGCGACAGCCGTTGGGCGAACTCGATCAGCACCTCGTCGCCGGCGGCGTGGCCATGGCGGTCGTTGACCTGCTTGAAGTGGTCGATGTCGAGCAGCAGCAGCGACATCTGCCGCGAGGAACTGTTGTTCGATTCCAGCAGCGCGGCCAGGTGCGGCAGCAGGTAGCGCCGATTATAGAGGCCGGTCAGGCCGTCGGTCAGCGCCATGGTCAGGCTTCTCTGGTAGTTGCTGCGCAGCCGGTCCTCGTAGCGCTTGCGGCGGACCTGGCTGGTGGTGCGCGCCTGCAACTCCGAACGATCGATCGGCCGCATGATGTAGTCGTTGACGCCGAGTTCCAGACCCTTGACCAGCCGCTGGGTCTGGCTGGGGCTCTCATCGGTGATCATCAGCAACGGCACATTGCGGGTTTCGTCCAGGCTGCGCAGTTGTGAGCAGAGCCTGAGGCCATCGGTCGAGTTCAGCGTCAGGCTGACGATCACCAGGTCGAAGGCGGTGGTACGCACGGCGTGCAAGGCGGCTTCGTCGTCGCGCGCCAACTCAACCCGATACTTGCCTTGCAGCGCCGCCAACACGTTGCTGGCATAGGCCTCGCGGTCCTCCACCACCAGGATGCTGGCGCCTTGGGTCTCCAGGTCGCTGGATGTCGGCTCGGCGACGCCGAATCGGCTGCCGGTGCGCTCGCGCAGCCGCAGCTCGTCCATCATCATCTTCAGGCGCACCAACGAGCGCACCCGCGCGAACAGCGCCACGTCGTCGACCGGCTTGGTCAGGAAGTCGTCGGCGCCGGCCTGCAGGCCGCTCACCCGGTCGCTGGCATCCGAAAGCGCGGTGACCATGACCACCGGTATGTGCATCAGCGTCGGATCGTCCTTGATGCGCCGGCAGACTTCGAAACCATCCATGCCCGGCATCATCACGTCCAGCAGCACGATGTCAGGCTCGCGGCTGGCCATGAGCGCCAGGGCCGCCGGACCGTTAGTGGCCGTCAGCACCTCGAAGTACTCGCGCGACAGCTTCGCTTCGAGCAGCTTGACGTTCGCCGCGATGTCGTCGACGACCAGGACGCGGGCGGTCATGGGCTAGGGCCGCTTGGCGTCCAGGAACTGCTTGACGGTTTCGAGGAAGTTCTTCACCGAGATCGGCTTGGCGATATAGGCCTCGCAGCCGCCCTCGCGGATCCGCTCCTCGTCGCCCTTCATGGCGAAGGCCGTGACCGCTATGACCGGGATGTGGCGCAGCGTCTCGTCCTCCTTGATCCACTTGGTGACTTCCAGGCCGGACACCTCCGGCAGTTGGATATCCATCAGGATCAGGCCGGGCATGTGCTGGCGCGCGATGCTCAACGCTTCCATGCCGTCCTTGGTCTGCAGGATGCGATAGCCATGAGCATCGAGCAGGTCGTGGAACAGCTTCATGTTGAGATCGTTGTCTTCGACGATCAGGACGGTCTTGGGCATGGCCTGCGACGACCGCTCGCTGGCAGCCAGGTCGGCTTGGTTCGCCTGCATCTTACGTCCTATGATGGCGCGGCCGCCACGCGGCATGCCTTGGCGGCCAATTTCGGTCGTCAGTGCCTAACGAAGTGTTAGTGCCATGGATCGTCGGCAGGCGGAAACCATAGCCTTGCAAGCCGTTGCCTTCGTCGTGGGCGACGAGGCATTGCGGGCGCGGTTCCTGAGCGTCAGCGGCTGCACACCGGCGGATCTGCGGGCGCGCACGACCGACCCGGAGCTGTTGGCGGGCCTGCTGGCGTTCCTGGTCGGGCACGAGGCCGATCTCAACCGCTTCGCCGAGGCGGCCGGCCTGTCGGCCGCCTCGCCGCGCCAGGCCATTCTGGCGCTTGGCGGCCATTGGCCGGAGTGAGCTAGAGATGGACGCGGCCCTGGCGCGGCGCCTGCTCCCGGCGGTTCTGGCGCAGCTCGAGGCCCTGTCGCTCGATCCCGGGCGGCCACTGATCGTGGCCGACGCGGATGAAGTGCTGCTGCAGTTCGTGCGTGGGCTGGAGGCGTTTCTGGCCGACGAGGGGCTGTATCTGGAGCTCGCCTCGTTCGCGCTGACCGGCAATGTCCGCCACCGGGGCAGCGGCGAAGCGTTGGCGGGCACCGCGGTCAAGACGCTGATCGAACGCTTCTTCGCCGAGCGCATGGAGGAGATGCAGCCGGTCGAGGGCGCGGCCGCCGCGCTGGCGGCGCTCTCAGAACGGGCGCAGGTCATGGTGCTGTCGAACGTGCCGTTGGAGCGGCGCGAGGCGCGGGCGCGCTTGCTGGCTCGCCATGGCATGCCGTATCCGTTGGTCGCCAACGCCGGCACCAAGGGTGGTGCGCTGGCCTATCTGGCCGGCCGGGTAGCCGCTCCGATCGTTTTTCTCGACGACATCCCGCACAACATCGCCGCCGTCGCCTTGTCGGCGGAGGCGGTGATCCGCGTGCATTTCGTCGCCGACAGCCGGCTGGCCCGGCTGTTGCTGCCGGCGGCCGACTGCCATGCCCGCCACGACGATTGGCCGTCGGCCCGCAACTTCATCGAGGAGCGGCTGGCGCAGCACGGCTATTAGCCCGGTTTATTCACGAGAGGCCATGATGTGATGGGCAGGGAGGCAAGGCGATCACGCGGCATGCGTGGTCGTTGCGTCTTTTTCATCGCGGGTTGGTTTGTCGGGTGTCGGGTTATTGGTTTGGGAT
>VGEV01000043.1 GCA_016869175.1 Alphaproteobacteria bacterium | reverse complement strand
GCTGGGCGATGCGCTGTATGCCGGGGGACGTGGCCATGCTCTCGCCACAAAGTTGGGGCAAGCCATGCCCCGGCGTCAGGCTCTGCATGCCTGGCTGCTGGGCTTTCGTCATCCGGTAACCGGTCAGCGGTTACGTTTCGAGAGCCCGTTGCCGGCCGACCTGCTGAGCCTGAAGGAAGCCCTGGGGCGGCTTGCCGGCTAGTACACGCAGGCTTGAACGGCGCCCGGCGAAAGGCGTGCTATAAATCCGACTGAGCCAGTCAGGTATTCTTGACAAAAGGCGATTATGAGACTAAATTAGTCTCAATTCGAGGGTAGGGGACAACACACCCATGAACAACGGTCGGAGCGTTTCGATTTCCCTGCCGGCGATCTCGCCGGATGGCGGGCTGTCCCGCTATCTGCAGGAAATCCGGCGCTTTCCCATGCTGGACCAGGACGAGGAGTACATGCTCGCCAAGGCCCAACGCGAGCACGGCGACACCGAGGCCGCGCATCGCCTGGTCACCAGCCATCTGCGGCTCGTGGCCAAGATCGCCATGGGCTACCGCGGCTATGGACTGCCGGTTGGCGAGTTGATCGCCGAAGGCAATATCGGCCTGATGCAGGCGGTCAAGCGGTTCGACGCCGAACGCGGCTTCCGCTTGGCCACCTACGCCATGTGGTGGATTCGGGCCAATATCCAGGAATACATCTTGCGTTCCTGGTCGCTGGTGAAGATCGGAACCACGGCGGCGCAGAAGAAGCTGTTCTTCAACCTGCGCCGGGTGAAGGGCCAGATCAGGGCGATCGAGGAAGGTGACCTGTTGCCCGATCAGGTGGCGCTGATCGCGCGCAAGCTGAACGTGCCGGAGCAGGACGTGGTGACGATGAATCGTCGCCTGGCCGCGCTGGACAACTCGCTCAACGCGCCGGTGCGCAGCGACAGCGAGGGCGAATGGCAGGACTGGCTGGTCGACGAGCAGGTTGACCAGGAAACCCAGCTCATGGAGCGCCAGGAGCGGGAAGGCCGGCATTCGCTGCTGAGGGCCGGCCTGCAAAAGCTGAACGAGCGCGAGCGGCACATCCTGAGCGAGCGCCGGCTGAAGGACGAACCGGCGACGCTGGAGGAATTGAGCCAGCACTACAACATCAGCCGCGAACGGGTGCGGCAGATCGAGGTGCGCGCCTTCGAAAAGCTGCAGCGGGCGATGCGCCAGGGTGGAAGCCAGGCGCATCTGGCGGGAGCGGGCGCCCGATAGGCGTATAGTGCCCCCAACCGATCGGGGGTGGCGCTTGGACTATCTGTTGAACCCGCAGCGAGCGCTTGACCGCGATCGGGACGTCGCGGTCGACGGCGCGGCGTTCGCCGCCGCCCGGAGCGAGATCGAGCGCTGGCCCGACTACCAGGTAACGCCATTGCGCCGGCTCTTCGAGCTGGAGCGTGAATTCGGCCTCGCCCGGGTTTGGTACAAGGACGAGGCGGGGCGGTTCGGCCTTGGCAGCTTCAAGGCGCTGGGCGGCGCCTACGCCGTGCTGGGCATCCTGCAAGCGGTGCTGGCGGACCGGCTCGGCCGCGCTGTCTCGGCGGTGGAGCTGCGTTCGGGTGGCCTTGCCCGGGCCACCGCCGATCTCGTCGTGGCCACGGCGACCGACGGCAACCATGGCCGTTCGGTGGCCTGGGGGGCGCGGTTGTTCGGCTGCCAGGCGCGCATCTTCATGCACCAGGAGGTGAGCCAGGAGCGGGCCGATGCGGTGAGGGCGCTGGGCGCCACGGTCGTTCGGGTGCCCGGCAACTACGACGACAGCGTGCGCGAGGCTGCCCGCCGCTCCGCCGCCGAAGGCTGGTTCGTGGTCTCCGATACGGCGTATCCCGGTTATCTGGAAGTGCCGCGGGCGATCATGGCCGGGTATGGCCTGCTGGCCGACGAGGCGGCCGACGGCATGGCCGAGGAGGCGCCGCCCAGTCATCTGTTCGTGCAGGCCGGTTGCGGCGGCCTGGCCGCGGCCTTGTCGGCGCGCTTCCGGCAGCGCTGGGCGGTCAACGCGCCCCGCCTGATCGTGGTCGAGCCGTCGCGCGCCGATTGCGTATACCAATCGGCCCGGGCCGGGCGGCCGGCGCCGGCCAAGGGCGACCTCGACACCGTGCAGGCCGGCCTGAGCTGCGGCGAGGTCTCGCTGGTTGCCTGGGACGAATTGCGACTGGGGGCGTTCGCTTTTGCCCGCGTCGACGACGCGGCGGCGATCGCCGCGATGCGCCGGCTGGCGACGTTGCAACCGCCGGTCATCGCCGGCGAATCGGCGGTTGCCGGGCTCGCCTGTCTTGCCGCGGCGATGGCCCGGCCGGCGACGGCGGAAGCCTTCGGGTTGACCGCGGCCACCAAGGTGTTGTTGATCGGCAGCGAAGGGGCGGTCGATGCCGCCAGCTACCGCCGGCTGGTGGGGCGGCCGCCGGCGCCGTGAGGCATCGGGCGGACAGCGAGCGGAGCAGGGCATGGCACGGGTGGTGACGATCGGCGCGGCGCAGATGGGTCCCATCCAGCGCAGCGAAACCCGCGGACAGGCGGTCGAACGCATGTTGCGGCTGTTGCGCGAGGCGCATCGGCGGCAATGCGACCTGGTGGTGTTTCCGGAGGCCGCGCTGACCGCGTTCTTCCCGCACTGGTACATGGCCGACGACGTCGAGATCGACAGCTATTTCGAAACTAGCATGCCATCCAACGAGACCGAGCCGCTGTTCGCCGAGGCCCGCCGGCTGGGCATCGGCTTCCATTTGGGCTACGCCGAGCTGGCGCCGGGTGCGCAAGGCGGCAAGCGCCGCTTCAACACCGCGATCCTGGTCGACAAGGCGGGGCGGATCGTCAGCAAGTACCGCAAGGTGCATCTGCCCGGCCGCAGCGGCTACCGCCCCGAGCACCCCTTCCAGAACCTGGAGAAATACTACTTCCAGGTCGGCGACCTGGGCTTTCCCGTGGTCCGCGCCTTTGGCGGAAATGTGGGAATGATGATCTGCAACGACCGGCGCTGGCCCGAATGCTATCGCGTCATGGGTCTGCAAAGCGTGGAGCTCATCGTGCTCGGTTACAACACGCCGGTGCACAACCCCGGTGCGCCCGAGCACGACAGTCTCGGCAATTTCCACAACCAGCTCGTCATGCAGGCCGGCGCCTATCAGAACGGCACCTATGTGGTGGGCGTCGCCAAGGCCGGGCGCGAAGAAGGGATCGACCAGCTCGGCCAATCCAGCATCATCGCACCCTCCGGCGAGATCATGGCGCAGTCGACCACGCTGGGTGACGAACTGGTGGTGGCCGCCTGCGATCTCGACCGCTGCGCATCCTACAAGGACACCATTTTCAATTTTGCCGCGCATCGTCGGCCGGAGGCCTATCGGCTGATCGTCGAGCGCACCGCCGCCATCCCGCCCGCCGCTTCCTGAGCGCGTTGCCGCACGTCCTGCACGTCATCACCGCGCTGCCGGTTGGCGGCGCGCAGAGCCAGCTCTACGAGCTTGCCCGCCATCGGACGGCATTGGGCGTGGACATGTCGGTCGTCTCGCTGGCCGAACGCGGGCCGATGGGCGAACGGCTGGCGGCGCTGGGGGTCGCCGTCGAAGGGTTGGGCATGCGGCCCGCCCGCCTGGAACCCGGCAGTTGTTGGCGGCTGGCGCGGCTCATTCGCCGGCGCCGGCCGGACGCGGTGCAGACCTGGCTCTACCATGCCGATCTGGTCGGCGGCCTCGCCGCCCGGGCGGCGGGCGTGCCCCGGGTCTACTGGAATATCCGGCAGACCGATCTGTCGAGTGCCGCCTGTCGCTGGGGCACGCGGGCGGTCGCCCGGGCCTGTGCCTGGCTCTCGGCCAGCCTGCCCGACGCCATCGTCTGCAATTCCCAGGCGGCGTTGGGGGTGCATGCCGCCTTCGGCTATGCCTCGGGCCGCCTGTGCCTGATCGACAACGGCGTCGATCTTGAGCGCTTCCGGCCCGATCCGGATGCCGGCGCCCGGCTTCGCCAATCGCTCGCGCTTCCGGCCGGCAGTCGCCTGATCGGCTTGGCCGCCCGTTACCATCCGCACAAGGACCATGCCGGATTCCTAGCGGCGGCCGCGGCGGTGGCGCGCGCGCGCGCGGATGCCGTCTTCGTGCTGTGCGGCGAGGACGTGGACGAAGGCAACGCCGCGCTGGCCGCGCTGATCGCCCGCCACGATCTGGCCCGGCGGGTGCGCCTGCTGGGGTCGCGCACCGACATGCCGGGCCTGCTGGCGGCCTTCGATCTGGCGGTGTCGGCCTCCTTCAGCGAAGGCTCGCCCAACGCGCTGATCGAAGCAATGGCGGCCGGCACGCCTTGCGTGGCGACCGACGTGGGCGACTGCGCGCGGGTGCTGGGCGACACGGGCTGGCTGGCCCCGGCGCAGGATCCGCCGGCGCTGGCGGCGGCATTGCTGTCGGCGCTCGCCGTGCCGACCGCGGAACGGGCGCGACGGGGCGCGGCCGCGCGCCGACGGGCAGAGGACCGCTTCGCCATCGATGCCATGCTGCGCGCCTATGCCCGGCTCTATGCCGGCTATCCGGCACTCGCCACGCCTACTCCAACAGCCTCGACCAGTCGTCCATGATGCGGTCGACGTTGCCGACATCGACCAGCGGGAAGAGCCGCTTGCCAACGGTGACCAACTGGCCGCCATCGCGGGTCAGCGGACGGAAGCCGAAGCTGCTGCTGCGCCGGCTCGATTCCGGCAGGAACACGTCGAACGGCACGCTGACGAAGAAGCCCTTGTCGAAACTGCCCTCGCCGAAGACGGCGAATGGCACGTCGGTGAACGTGGCCCAGACGCCGGCCCGCACGCCGGATTCGAAGCGACGCGACAGCACGAACTGCGCGCCGCGGTCGCCGGCCAGGAACTGTCCGGCATGCACTTCGAACAACAGGTCGTAGACCGGCAGCTTGTAATAGAGGTTGAAGTGGCCGGTGGTGACCTGGTAGTCGCGGAAGGCCAGGCGCTGGTCGAAGTCGCGCTGGCGCACCCGGTTGATGTCGACACCGAATGCCAAACGCGAGCCATAGGGTCGCCACAGCACCTCGCCGCTGAAGCCGCCATACATCTGCTCGAAAATGCCGCCCGATAGCCGCGCGAACCAATCGGGCGCCGGCTGGAAGAGATAGTCGGCCTGCAGCCGACCGAGCGACAGGCGCGCGGCCCGCAGATACTCCTGGATGTCGCTGCGAACCCTGGGCAGTTGGCTGTCGGAGGGGGTATTGAGTTCGTCGAAGTTGCCGAACAGGTCGTAGCTGACGGCGCCGCCGATGCTGAGGCCGCGGGCCAGTTCCAGCGAGGCGTCCGCCGAGATGAACACCTGATAGAGCAGCAAGCCCTCACGGCCGCCGACGAACTGGGCAACGCCCGGACGGAAACTCCAGGAGAAATCGGGATAGCGTTCCGGGTTGCGGTCGGCGTCCTCTGGCGTCGTGGTGGCCGGCGGCCAAGCCCCCTCGGGCGGCTCGAACCGGGCATGTGCCCAGATCTCGTCGCTGCTGCCCAGGGCCTGCTCGGCGGCTTCCAGGTCCTTGCGCATGAGCGTGACGCGGGCCGTTTCCAGTCCCGACGACAGGGTCACGACCGTCAATTCCTCGACCGTGCCAGGCGCGTTGTTGGCCAGCACGCGGGCCGCCCGGCCGATATTGCGCGCGGTCTGGCGGAATCGCGTCGGCGTGACGAAGGCGGTGGCCCGCAGTCGATCCAGCCGCACCGCGTCGACGGCAAAGCCCTCGTGGTTCAGATCGCGGACGATCGCCGCGACGATCGCCTGACGCGCTTCCGGCGAGAGCTGCCGGACCGGCGGCGACGGCGCCCTGTCGGCCCCGGCACTGGCGCCCGCCGCAGCCGCATCCTGCTGCGTCTCGTCCTCCCGGCGGCGCCACGTGAAACGCGTCGTCTCCAAGCCTGCGCGCACACCGATCACCGTCAGTTCGTCGAGCGGCTCGGGCGCATGCTCGTCGATCAGCCGTGCCGCCACTTGAAAGCTGCTGTCCGGCATGTGCTCGGCGGCGGTCAGCGTGAGCTGCGCCCGGTCCCGCTCGATCTCGAACCGACCGACGTCGAAGCCGCTGGCCTCCAGCCCGTCGAACAGGCTGGCGATGCGCTGCGCGCGCTGAATGTCGTCGCGGCTCAGCACCAGACGCTCGCTGACCGCGTCGCCCGCGATGCGCACGAAGATCAGTCGTTGCGCCGGCACCGGCAGCGCCGCCAGCACGCTCGCGGCGGCTTGCTGAAGGTCGCCGTCGGCGCCGGCCGCGGCCTCCACCACCAGTTCGACCTCGTCCTCGCGCATGTCGAGTTGCGCGACGCGATAGCCGCGCGCCTCCAGGTCGTCGTAGAGGTGGTCGACGATCGCCGCATCGGCCGCCGCGTCGCGGTCGACCGTGACGGTCGCCAACAGGCCCTTGTTGTCCCGCTGCACCAGCGTCAACCGCGCGATGGACGCCGGCAGATCGGGCAGAACCGCTGCCAGGATGGCATCGGCCTGTTCCGCCGCCATCGCCTGGTTGGCGATCGCGACATGCACCAGGGCCTCGGCGCCGCCCAGATCGACCTCCTCGACGCGAACGCCGGATTCCTCCAACCGGTCGAACAGCCCTTGCAGTGTCGCGGCCAGGTCGTCGCCGCCAACGTCCCGTCCCTGCCGCGCGCGCGGCGCGACCGGCGGCGGGTCGGCAAGCAGACGCGGGCCGGGCTTGGCGACCAGTTCGGGCAGCGCGGTCGCGCCGGTTGGCGGCGGCCGCTTGGGCCGGATCTTCAGCGCCGGGGGCGGGGCGTCGAACTTGGTCGGGCCCTTGTCCTTGAAGTTGCCGCGCAACGCCAGGCGAACCATGCCGACGTTGCCGCGCTCCAGGCCGGCTGATAGCTCGACGAAACCGGCCGGCGAGTACACCAGGCCGACATTGAGCGGGGTCTTCTGCCTGAAGATGTTGCTGAGCGGCTCGCTGCGGTAATCGTTGCCGTCATATTCCAGCTTCAGCACCAGGCCATCCAGCGGGGTGTGCCAGCTGACCCCGCCAAACAGGCCGACGGTGTCGCCGGTGAAATAATTGCTGAACAGCGCCAGGCCGCCGCGGCCGACTTCGGCATCGCGGGCCCGGAAGGCTTCGGAAAAATGCACGAACGGGTTCTTCAGGCTGGCGCCGTTGCCGAGATAGCCCCAGGCCAGGCCCAGGCTGAAATCGAGGTCGTAGTAGCGCTTGCTCGCCACCAGGTACTCGCTGGAGAACAGGCCGGTGCCCAGTCCGTCCTGCAGGCCGAGCGCCACTTGCGGGCGGTACTTGCCTTCCTTCAGCAGCAGCAGCTTCAGGTCGGCGCCGCGGTCCTTGAAGGATTCCTCGTCGGCCTCACGGAAACTGCCGCCGAAATCGCGGTTGTCGACCTCGGTGTAGCGGAAGGTCGCCTCGAGGAACGGCAACGGCTGGACGTTGAGATAGTAGCGCAGATACTGATCGACGATCGAAGCGCCCAGGCTGATGCCGCCATCGTCCTGGAACCGCGCGGTGCGGGTCTGCAGCAGGCCGATACCCCCGAAATCCGAGCCGCTCGGCGCAAGCTGTTCGGCCGCTGCCACGCCTGGCATTGCCAGCAGGCCGGCCAGCCCAAGCCGCCAACCGCGCCGCCGCGACGGCTTCATGGCAGGTCGGGTGCGCCGGCTCAATCGCGACTGATCACCGCCAGGGATGCGGCGGTGACCGCCAGTTGGCTGATCAGGGTGGAACCCTCGCGCACCAACGTCAGCAGGGTAAACGGCGTCGGATCCTTTGGCACCACGATGGTGCTGCCTGGGGGAATTCGTGTCGGCGTGAAGTTCCAGGGGTTGATCGACAGCGGGTCCGCCGCCCCGTTCGGCAGCACGACGAACACGCGGTCCTCGTCCGCCGTTGCCTGGTAGCCGCCGGCTTGACGGATATAGGCATCCGCGGTCACGCCGGGCTGGAACTGCAGCGCGCCGGGGTTGAGCACGTCTCCGATAATGGCGACGAAGTTCGGTCGCTTGGGCATGAACACCCGGTCGCCCGGTTCCAACACGCTGTCCAGGTCGGGGCGGACCTGCAGCACGGTCGGATCGGCCTCGATGACGATGCGGCCGAGCGCCTCCACCCCCTCGAAATCGCGCACCAGGCGTTGCAGGGTGATGACCGAGCCGTGATCGACGTTGCGTTGCGCCGCCAGCCCCACCAGCGAGGCGGTGAGTTCGCGAGTGGCGCGCCGGAAGCCGATCTGCTGGGCCCGCTTCACCCGCTCGCGGGTGAAGACCGCGCCATAGGGATAGGCCTGCTCGGTCAGGCCGCCGGCCCGGGCCATCACTTCCGACAGCCGCTCGCCGCGCCGGATTTCGTACAGCCCTGGGCGGACGAATTCGCCGGCCAGCAAGACCGGGCCGCTGTCGCGGTCGGTGAAGACCGGGTTGAAGCGCAGCACGTCGCCGGGACTTACCGCGGCCTGTTCCGGCGCTAGCTTGGCGAGATTGACCAGGCCCCGGGTCGCTTGCGACTGGCCGGCATTGGGATCGGGTACGAAACGCGACAGTTCGACCCTGGTCAGGTCGACTTCGCGGGTAAGCCCGCCTGCCACCGCGACGACCGCGGCAATCGCCGTGTCGCCGACCACGGGATAGGCGCCTGGGCGCCGGACCTCGCCATTGACCGCCACCACATGCTCGACCGCGAGCGGCAGCAGGTCGCCAAACTGGTCGTAGATCGGTGGGCAGGACTGCCGGTTGGCCTCGGCCAGCGGGCTGCCGGTCTCCAGATTGCGCACGGCATTGGCGAACCGGCCGGCGGTCGTGGTGGACATGATCGCGGCCAGGCGCAGCAGGCCCTGGCAAACGGACGGCTGCCTTGGCGCGGCGGTGCGGCGCGTTTCCTCGCCCGCTTCGGCCGGCTGGGTCAGCTGGCGCGCGCCCTCGGCCTCCTCCAACGGGCCCAGAAGGCCGGAACGCGGAAGCTCCTGCGACAGCGTAGCCTGGGTGTCGTCGCGGCGGGCGCGTTCGGGGTGCTCGCCGGCCGCGCGCTCGCCGCGTGTCAGCGCCTGCGGGCCGCGTTGCGGTTCGTCGACGTCGCGGCGCGTGTCGAATTCCAGCCGTCGGCCGATCAACCGCTGCACCTCGGTCGACGACAAAAAGCGCACATCGTCGGCGCCCAGCACGATCAGCCGATCGCCGTCCGCCAGCTGATAGTTTTGCCGGCCGTCGATCACGCTCTGCAGGTTGACCGGAAACAGCCGCCGCGCGCGGGTCGGCGGGTCGGTGGTTTCCAGCGCGGCGAACAGCAGATAGGGATTGGCCTTGAGCTGACTGACATCGCCGATCAACGCGGCCAGCGTGCCGGCCGCGGCCAGCGAGCGGCGGCCGGGCACGCGCACATGGCCGACCAGCTCGACCGCGCCCACCTGCAAGTCGTCGCGTCGCTGCACCAGGATCACTTCGCCGTCCTGCACGGGCGCGTTCTCGTCGGTGCGTTCGACCAGCCGTTCGCGTCCTGTCGTGTCGAAGGTGATGTGCATGAACTTGTTGCCGCGCGGCCTGAGCGGCCCGCCGGCCAGACGCAGCAGCTCGGCGATCGTCAGCGTCCGTTTGCCCTCCGCCATCTCATAGATGCCGGCGCGACGGACGTCGCCCGCGATGCCGGCGGTCGGCCCCAGCGGCGGCACGATGATGCGGTCGCGGTCGCGCAGCGTGAGATCGACGGGCAGGGGCCCCGAATAGAGAATGTCGTAGCCGTCGAACCAGAAGGTCTGATCGTCGCGCTGGACGGCAATGCGGCGCAAGCTGCCGGTCTTCTTCGGTCCGCCCGCCAGCGCCAGCGCATCGATGATGCTGGACAGGCCGGTCAGCAAGTGAACGCCCGGCCGCCGCACCTCGCCAGCGACGACGATCTGGGTCGCGCGCACGGCGCCTAGCGAGACAAACACCGAGGTGGCGATCTTGCTGGCCTGGGTGCGCGCCTCCAGCTCGCGGCGGAACTCGGTGAAGCTGCGGCCGGCGGCGGCGATGGGCGGGAAATCGGGCACCACGGCGCGCCCCTCGCGGTCGACCCGCAGGGTATAGGTGATGCTGGTCTGGCCATGAAAGTTGACGATCAGTTCGTCGCCCACTCCCAGCACGTAGTCCGGCGGCACCGCGCCGACGCTGAGCTGGTTTTGCACGCCTTGCCGCCAGAACGAATCGTAGCCGAATTGCAGCATGAGATCGCCCGAACGCAGGCAATAGTCGCGTTCCAGCGGACTGAACCCGCGGATCAATTCGATCTGCCGCACCAGTTCCGGCCCGAGTTCGCCGGCGCAGAACCGGCGCAGCACGATCCGCTCGGTATGCGTGACCTCGCTGATCTCCCGTTCCAGCGCCTCGCCCGCTCGCAGGCGTTCGGCCTGCAGCGTCTGGGACTGATCGCCTTGCGGGTCCGATTGCTGGCGTGCCAGGTCGACCGGCGAGCGCACCGTGCCGCCCACCCGGTCGAGCGCGCCCAGACGCTGCAAGCTATTGAGCTGCTCCAGCAGCGAGCCCAACGTGCCAACCGAATCGCCGCGCACCTGCGCGCCGGCCGGCGTCGCGGCCCAGCTCGACAGGCCGAGGACGGAAGCGCATAACAAGGCCCGGACGGCGGCCCACACTTGACGGCGCTCGGCAGGCATGAGGGTTCCCCTGGCTGACGGCAAAACCCTGCCCAAGGATGCGAAGGGCCGCCGCCGCGACGGCATGCGGCGGCGAGCCTTGCTGTTGGCGGGCGCGATGTCTTCACTCGCGGGCTGCGCGCAAAACGTGATGCTGTCGAACGCTGGCAAGGCCGCCAAGAACCTTGTGTTCGGTTATCCCGACCTGGATGTCAGGCGCGAGGCGATCGCGAAACTACCATACGCCAGCATGGCCGCAAGGGTGGGGCGCGGACCGGAGGTGATGCTGCTGCTGGGCCGCGTGGACGGTCGCGTGCAACACTGGATCTCGACCGATCGCTCGGTGTTGGTGACGCGCGGCGGACGCGTGGTGAAGACCACGGGGTTCCCTGAGAATTTGAAGGATTCGCTGGTTGCCGGTGTGGACCCGCTGGCCGACGGCGCGCATCGGCTGGTCGCGCCGGTCAGTTACCTGCGCAGCCTCGATCTCGACCGCGAGCGGCATTTCGGCCTGCTGCTGGACTGCACGCTGGAAGTGGTCGAGCCGCAGACCATCGACATCGTCGAATTGCAGTTCGAGACGTTGTTGCTGCGCGAACGCAATGTCGCGCGCCATGTCAATTGGTCGTTCGAGAATCTCTATTGGCTCGACATCGGCGACGGCTTTGTCTGGCAGTCGCACCAGCATATCGCGCGTTCGTTTCCGCCGGTGACGACCAAGGTGCTGAAGCCGCCAGGCTAGCGCGTGTTGGTTGCGCTGGCCGCGACGGCGGCGCTGCCGGCGGAGTCGTCGTCATCGCTGCCGCCACCACCCAGCGCGACCGCCACGCCGGCCACGGCGGCCGCCAACAGGCCGGCGGTGACCAGCCCGGTGGTCAGGGTGGCTTCGCGGCGGCCTGACCGGCGAACCGCGGCCGCGCCGGCTTCGCTGCCACGCCCGGTCTGCGCGGCCTGACCTTGCGCCAACGCCGAAGGGCTGAACGCCGGCGACAGCAGCAGCGCCGCCGTCACGGCGAGAGGCGGCCACCGGCGGCTCATGCCCCAGGCACCGCCCGTCCAGAGGCGTAGCGACGAAAAAGGCAAACGGCCTTACGGCCGCTTGTCCAAATCAACGGTTCGGAAATCGGGATCAGTTCGTGGTGACCGTCGTGGCCACGGCCGTAACCGTGTCGTCGTCGTCGGCCGCGGCCGCGGCCACTGCGACGCCGATGGCAACCGTAACGGCGATGCCCGCCGCGACAGCACCAGCCGTCAAGCCCGTCAAACCCAGCAAGCCGGCTTCGGCCTGGCCAGCGGTCACGCCCCCTGAGCCGGTCTTGCTGGCCTGTGACTGCGCATTGACCGCCGCCGGGGCCAATGCCAACGAGAGCGCCAACCCCAGTGCGGAAAACGTCTTCAGTACACCCATGATCCTCGACCTCCGACACACACAGCACGCACGTTAGCTTGTCAACCCTAATTCCACAAGCACACTCCTGCTGACCCGACGCACGCCCAGTCAACCATTGCCGCGCTTCTATCTAAAGCCTAACAGTTAACAGAAGCGCTCGCCGGAAATGCGGTTGCCTTCGGCAAATTCATAATAACGGGCTCCCTCGGGCGCAATGGCCGCAAGCGATTTCCGGCCACTAGAGTCGTTCGCTGTTGCGCGGCGGCAACAAATTAGCAAAATCTTTCTATCGAGACCCAACCGTTCGCCGATTCCCCGCGGCGGTCAGAAACTCGGCGATTTGCGGAATCACGAAGACTTCATCGAAGACATTGTGCCGGCTGCCTGGCAGCACGAGCGAATCGGCCTGCGGCCGGTCGCGCATTAAGGCGCCGCAATGGCCTTGCTGTCCCTCGGTACGGGTGGGGTCGTACCAGGGATCGTTGGCACGAACGATGGCCAATACCGGTTCGTCGCGCGGCGCGGCCAGACCGCGCACAAAAGGCGCGCCCTGGCAGGTCCATTGCGCGATCACGCGAGCGGCGAATTCGTCGCCTCGATAGAGCGCGGCCGCGAGGCCGCCTTCGCTGGTGCCCATCAAGTAGAGTCGCTGCGGATCGACCCAGGGAATCGCCTGGAACCGGTGCAGGGCATAGCTGATCTCGGTCAGGCGGAAATCGTAGACGAAGACGTTCTCGCCGCCCTGTTCGTGGCCCGGCCGGCACTGCATCGGGCGGAAGCGCCGGGCGAAGCTGTCCGGAGCGACGACGGCGAAGCCGCGCTTCGCCAGTTCGCGCAAGGGAGCCAGATCGCCCATGCCGGCGCAGCCATGCAGAAAAAGGATCGTCGGAAAGCGCAGCGGCTGGCCGGCAAGCGCCCGACGCAGGCTTTCCGAACTCATGCCGAATTGCAGCGGTGCAAGGCCATGGCCCTGCGGCAACAGCACCACGGCCTGATCGAAGGTCCGGGCGATGTCGCTCTCGCGCTCCTCGGCCGGGCTTGGCCCGCGGCCCTCGATCAGGGCGGGCGGCAGTCTGTCGCAGGCGGCCGCCAGAAACAGCGCGGCGATCAGCCAGTATCGACCGCTCAATCGGCGAACTCCCTCTGGTCGTCGAGCAGATGCGTCGCCGCCAGCCACAGTTCGGGGCGTGCCCGCGCAAGCAACTCTGCCCCGCCAACCGCGGCCCCGGGCGCCTCGAACAAGGCAAAGCAGCAGGCCCCGCTGCCGCTCATGCGCGCGAGCAGGGCGCCGGGAAGCGCCGCGAGATCGGCCAGCAGTCGAGCGATCGGCGGACAAAGCGCGCGCGCTGTCGCCTCCAGATCGTTGCCCCTCTGGCTGAGTACCGTGGCCAGGGCCGGCGCGCTAAGGCGATCGCAAGCAAACCGGTCGGCTGCTCGATAGGGACCGCGAAAGGCGGCAAACACCTGGGCGGTCGGCAGGGCCCGTCCCGGGTGGGCCAGCAAGATGCCCAAGGCGGGCAGGCGTTCCACCGGGCTCAGGCGTTCGCCGACGCCGCGCAAGAACGCCGGGCGCGCGGCGAGGCAAACGGGAACGTCGGCCCCAAGGCCGGCGGCGATGGCCGCGAGATCGGCCTGCCCGGCCGGCAGGTTCCACAGCCGGGCCAGCAGCTTCAGGGCGGCCGCCGCGTCGCTGGAGCCGCCGCCCAGGCCGGCGGCGACTGGCAGCGCCTTGTGCAGGGTAAGCCGGGCAGCGGGCTTGACCCCGCCCGCGTCGGCCAAGCGCCGTGCCGCGCGCAGCACCAGATTGTCGGTTTCGGCCTCCAGGGCCGCAGCGAATGGCCCTGTCACGCGCAGATCCAAGCGGTCGGCTGGCTCGACGGTCAGCCGGTCGCCCTCCGCCGCGAACGCCACCAGGCTGTCCAGCTCGTGATAGCCGTCCGGCCGGCGGGCCAGCACATGCAGGTAGAGGTTCAACTTGGCGGGTGCGAGTGCGCTCAGGGCCGAGCCTGCCATCGGGGCTGCTCAGCGCGCAGCCGGCGACGGTTCCGCCGGCGCCAGCCCGTCCTCCAGCTTGCGCCTGATCTTCTCCGCCAACTCGCCGTCCGGCTTCAGTTGCAAGGCGCGTTGCCACTGGAAGCGCGCCTCCAGGCGTCGACCGCTGCGCCAGAAGGCATCGCCCAGATGATCGTTGATAACCGGATCTTCCGGCCTGAGTTCGACCGCCCGCTCGAGATAACGCAGGGCGCGGTCCCAGCTTCCCAGTCGGTAGTGGGCCCAGCCCAGGCTGTCGACAATGTATCCGTCGTTCGGCCGCTGCTCGACCGCGCGTTCGACCATCTTCAACGCCCGGTCCAGATGGATGCCCTGCTCAATCCATGAATAGCCAAGGTAGTTGAGGACCAACGGCTGTTCCGGCTTCAGCTTCAGTGCCTGCTGGAAGTCCGCCTCCGCCAGCGGCCATTGCTTGGCGCGTTCATGCGCGATGCCGCGGGCGTAGAGCAACGACCAATGCCGCTCCTCCATCGTATCCAGGCGCGCGATCGCCCGGCCATAGGCCGCCGCTGCCTCCGCGTAGCGTTCGCGCCCGCGCAGCAGATCGCCCAGCGAGGTGGCCGCCAATAGGTCGTCGGGCCGTTCGCCGGTCAACTGGCGCAATCGCTCGATCGCTTCCTCGTGACGTTCGCTGCGACCGAAGGTCAGCGCCGCGCGCAGCCGGGCGTCCCACGAATGCGGCGATTGGCGCGGGATCCGCTCATAGACCGCGCGTGCCTCGTCCCAGCGTTGATCGCGTTCCAACAGCTCCGCCAGCAACAGCCGTGCTCCATCGAAATCGGGCCGCAGGTGCAGTGCCAGATGCACATAGATCCGGGCCAGTTCGCCGGCCCGCTCCTGCGACAGGCTGGCGGCGGAACCGTACAGGGCTTCGGCCGCGCCTTCGCGGGCGTTGCGCACGATCGCCTCGGGCCCCGAACGGGCGCGCGCCTGGGCCAGCGCCTGGATGATGCCGGCGTTGTCGGGCACGCGGGCCAGTTGTTCGGCCAACAACCGCTCGGCCTCTTGCCAGCGCTGCTCCGAAGCGAACAGGCCGGCCTGGGCCTGCGCCACCCGCAAGTCGCTATTCGCGGTCAGCCGGCCGAGCGCGGCGAAGGCCTCCGCCGCCGCCGCAGTCCGGCCCGCCACCTGGTTCAGCAGCGCGGCATGGAATTCGCGGAACGAGGCCAAGCCCTCCTGGTCCTCCAGCTCCGCCAAGGCCGACAAGGCGGCCTCGGGGCGGCCCTCGGCCTGCTCGAGCCAGGCCAGCAGGACCGGCTGCAGGACGAAGGCAAGTCCGCTTCGCTCGATGCCGGCCAGGCGCTGGCGTGCCTGCTCGTAACGGCCATCCCGGAAGTCCTCAACCGCCAGGTAGATCTGCGCCATGGCGTCTTTCGGGTGCTCGCGCACGCGCCGCGTGGCCAACGGCCGGGCCCGGTCCATTTGGCCTTGCGCCAGGTGCAGCAGCAGGCTGCGCTGCAACAGCGTCTCGTTGTCCAGGTCGTCCGCCAGCGCCTGCTCATAGAACGCGGCGGCCGCCGCGGCATCCCGCTCGGAGCGGGCGAAGCGGCCCGCCAGATAGTTGCCGAGCCCCGATTCGCCGAACGACTGGCCGTTTTCGCCGCCGCCGCGTCCGGCGACCGGAACGCAGCCTGCCGCGGCCGCGCCCAGCACCGCCAGTATCGTGGCGCAAGCCAGCCGGCGCCCTGTGCGATTTCCGCTCATCCTGCCTTACATGTTTGGATAGTTGGGACCGCCGCCGCCTTCCGGCACCACCCAGGTGATGTTCTGCCGCGGGTCCTTGATGTCGCACGTCTTGCAGTGCACGCAGTTCTGCGCGTTGATCTGCAGCCTGGGTTGTCCGTCACCCTCGCACACGATCTCGTAGACCCCGGCGGGGCAGTAGCGCTGCTCGGGCGCGTCATACTCCGCCAGATTGACCGCGACCGGAATGGCCGGGTCGGTCAGCCGCAGATGCGCCGGCTGGTCTTCCTCGTGGTTGGTGTTGGAGATGAACACCGAGGACAGCCGGTCGAAGCTGACCTTGCCGTCCGGCTTCGGATAGGCGATGGGCGTGCAGTCCGATTTGCATTTCAGGCTTGCATGGTCGGGGCGATGGTGGCGGAAGGTCCACGGCACGCGGCCCCGCAACAGCAGCTGTTCGGCGCCGTTGTAAAGGGTCGCCCCCAGCAGTCCCCACTTGGCGAAGGCCGGACGGAAGTTGCGGGCGGCGTGCAGCTCCTGGTGCACCCAGGATTGCGCGAGGGCTTCCGGGAAAGCCGCCAGCAAGGCACCGGGTGCTGCCTCGCCCGCCGCGGCGAACGCCGCGAAGGCGGCCTCGGCCGCCAGCATGCCGGACTTCATGGCGTTGTGACTGCCCTTGATCTTCGGCACGTTGAGGAAGCCAGCCGCGCAACCGATAAGGCAGCCGCCGGGGAAGATCAGCTTCGGCAGCGCCTGCAGGCCGCCCTCGTTCAGCGCCCGCGCCCCGTAGGCGATGCGTTTGCCGCCCTCGAAGGTCGGGCGAATGACAGGATGGGTCTTGAAGCGCTGGAATTCCTCGAACGGCGAAAGGTAAGGGTTCTCGTAGTCGAGCCCGACCACGTAGCCGACCACCACCTGGTTGTTTTCCAGGTGATAGAGGAACGAGCCGGCATAGGTGCCGTTGTCGGCCGGCCAGCCGGCGGTGTGCAGCACCAAGCCCTGGCGGTGGTTTTCGGGGTCGACCTCCCAGAGTTCCTTCAAGCCGATGCCATAGGTCTGCGGATCGGCGCCCTGACGCAGGCCATAGCGTTCCATCAGGCTCTTGCTGAGCGAGCCGCGGCAGCCCTCGGCAAAGAACGTATAGCGACCCAGCAGCTCCATGCCGGGCTGATAGCTGGCCTTGCGTTGGCCGTCGCGGCCGATGCCCATGTCGCCGGTAGCGACGCCCCGCACGCCGCCGTCGCCGTCGTACAGCACCTCGGCGGCGGCAAAACCGGGATAGATCTCGACCCCCAGCGCCTCTGCCTGGCCGGCCAGCCAACGGCACAGGTTGCCCAGGCTGATGATGTAGTTGCCGTGATTGCGCATCGGCGGCGGCAGCAGCCACGTCGGAAAGCGTATGGCGTTGGCGCCGGTGAGAAACATGAACTGTTCCTCGCGCACCGCACAGGTCACCGGCGCCCCGTTCGCCGCCCAGTCCGGCAGCAATTCGTTCAGCGCTCGCGGATCCAGCACCGCGCCCGACAGGATGTGGGCGCCCACTTCCGAGCCTTTCTCCAGCACACAGACGCTGAGCTCGCGTTCCGCCGCGCTGGCGAGCTGCTTCAGCCGGATCGCCGCGGCCAGGCCGGCCGGACCGGCGCCGACAATCACCACGTCGAATTCCATGGCTTCGCGCGACATCGCCCGACTCCCATCCGGTGGCTGTAAGGCGACCGATGGCGACTTATGCCGTGCGGGCTTGGGTGGGGTCAACGCCGACTGGGCTGCGCCCGCCGGCGGTTTCGCCTTAATCTGCGCCCCATGGCTGAAGCTGCCGCTCTGGCGCTGCTGCGCTGGTACCTGGAACAGGGCATCGACGCGGCGATCGGCGCCCGGCCGGTCGACCGTTATCGCGGCGAGACGGCTGCCGGCGCCCAGGCGCCGGGGCCGCCGGCCATGGCGCCCGCGACCCCGGCCGCGGCCCTGCCCACCGCCGGCGCCATGGCTGAGCCCGCCGCCGGCGGCATGGTCGAGCCCATCGTCGCCGACGCGCGCGATCTGGCCGCCCTGCGCCGGATGCTTGCCGACTTCGAAGCCTGCCCCTTGCGGCGGACCGCGACCAATCTGGTGTTCGCCGATGGCGTGCCCGGCGCGCCGGTCATGCTGATCGGCGAGGCACCGGGGGCGGAAGAGGACCGACAGGGATTGCCATTTGTCGGCGCCAGCGGGCAGCTGCTCGACCGCATGCTGGCCAGCATCGGTCTCAGCCGGCAGCGCGACGTCTATATCACCAACATCCTGCCGTGGCGGCCGCCCGGCAATCGCAAGCCGACCGCGGCCGAGACCACGATGTGCATACCCTTCCTGCGACGGCATATCGAACTGGCCGCCCCTGCCGTGCTGGTGTTCCTGGGCGGCACCGCGGCGCAGGCACTGCTCGGCGTCAGCGAGGGCATCACGCGACTCCGCGGCCGTTGGCTCGACTGTCCGGCGGCCGGGCGCACGATCCCGGCACTTGCCACCTTCCATCCGGCGTTTCTCTTGCGCACGCCGGCGGCCAAAAGACAGGCGTGGAGCGACCTGCTGGCGCTGAAGGCGCGCCTTGGCGGGCTGGAGCTTGGTTAACAGCGTCGGAATATACTTCAATATTATTGATTTAATGATTCAGCCAGAGACTTGCTGAGCCCCCCGCTATGGGCTAAGGAATCCGGCGTGATGCGACGACGACCTGGATCAGGGGGCTTGCCAGGCTGCAGCCACAGCATCGCCGGCACCGGCTGGGTGCGTCGGGCGGGCGCTGTCGTCGCGGCGCTGGTGGCGGGTTTGAGCGGGACTGTTGCGGCCCGGGCCCTGGAAGCCTATCCGCTGGCTTTTCAGTCGGCGCCGGCTCTGGCGGAACGGCCTTACGCCAGCAACGTTCTCTCGGCGCAGGACGCCCGGCGCTACCAGCGGGCCTTCGCCTTGCAGGATCAGGCGGACTGGGCCGCCGCCGATGCCGAGCTGGCGCGGCTGTCCGACCGCCTGCTGGTCGGCCATGTGCTGGCGCAGCGCTATCGTAGCCCGCGCTACAAGACGAGTTATGGCGAGCTGCGGGACTGGCTCGCCGGCAATCGCGCGTTGCCTGGGAGCGAGGCGATCCACGCATTGGCGCTCGCCCGCAAGTCGAAGAAGGACCCGCTGCCGGCGCGGCCCTCGGCGGCGGTCGAACGCTACCAGTTGCCGGCCTATACGTTCGCGCGTGGCAGCTTCACCTATCTGGGCGATCCGGGCGCCGGGCGCGAGCCCGTCACCCTGCCGCGCGCGGCGGTCGCGAAACAGGATGAGCGCCGTCTGCGCCTCGCCGCGACGGCCTATTACGGCGGCGACGACGAGCGGGCGTTGGCGATCGCCTCGCCGCTGTCGGACCGGGCGAGGGAGGCGCTGCCGCAGGCCGACTGGATCGCCGGACTGGCGGCGTGGCGGCTGGGCAAGATCAAGGTCGCGGCGGCCCATTTCCATGCGCTCGCGCACTCCGAGGTGGCCTCGCCCTGGGACCGGGCGGCGGGCGGGGTTTGGGCGGCGCGTGCCTACCTGGTCGATCGCCAGCCAGTGCTGGTCAATCGCATGCTGGGCCAAGCTGCACAGTACGAGCGCACCTTCTATGGCCTGATCGCCCAACGCATGCTGGGCCGGGAAGCCCGCTTTTCCTGGGCCGGGCCACCTTTGGAACGTGGGGCGGCCGATCAGCTCATGCGGTTGCCTGCCGTTCGCCGCGCGCTGGCGCTGGCGGAACTCGGCCAATATGGGCTGGCCGATGCCGAGATGCAGCAGCTGTTGGAGCGGATCGACCCAGATTGGGCACCATCGGTGCTGGCGCTGGCCATGCGGCTCAATGTGCCGGTCAGCCAAGTGCAGCTCGCCAAGGGCCTGCAGAAGTCGCATGGCAAGGTGTTCGACATCGCCTATTACCCGCTGCCGCCCTGGCGGCCGCAAGGCGGCTTCACGCTCGAGCCGGCATTGGTCTATGCCTTCATGCGTCAGGAATCCGGCTTTAACGAAGAGGCGGAGAGCGCGGCCGGGGCGCGCGGCCTGATGCAGCTCATGCCGGATACCGCCAGTTTCGTCGCCAACGACCCAAGCCTGCGCGAGCACGCCAAGTCCCGGCTGTTCCAGCCTGAGCTCAATCTGCGGCTGGGGCAGAAATATATCGAACATCTGCTGGGCCAGGATGAGATCAAGGGCAACTTGTTCTTGCTGGCGGCCGCCTATAATACCGGCCCCGGCAAACTGGATAAGTGGCGGAAGGCGATGCCGCGGCACAACGATCCGCTGCTGTTCATCGAATCCATGCCGTCGCAACAGACCCGCGACTTCGTCGAACGGGTGATGGCGAATTACTGGATCTACTGCCATCGCTTGGGCATCGCCACGCCGTCGCTCGATCAGGTGGCCAGCGGCGAGTGGCCGCGCTATGCTGGCACGGAGACCGTGACGTGGAACGCGCCAAGTGCCGGGAATTGACCAAGACAAGCCGTTTCTGCCCGTCAACATCGCCATTCTGACGGTTTCCGACACGCGCACCGCCGCGACCGACCGTTCCGGCGATACCTTGGCCGAGCGGGTGCAGAGCGCCGGACACCGGCTGCTCGAGCGACGGATCGTGCGCGACGAGCGCGAGGCGATCGTGGCGCAGCTTCGCGTCTGGATCGCCGATCCGCGGATCGAGGTGGTGCTGTCGACCGGCGGCACAGGCGTGACCGGTCGTGACGTGACGCCCGAAGCCTTCGAGGCGGTCTACGAAAAGAGCATACCTGGCTTCGGCGAATTGTTCCGCTGGCTCAGCTTCAAGACCATCGGCACCTCGACCATCCAATCGCGGGCGAGCGCCGGCGTGGCCGGCGGCACCTATCTGTTCGCCCTGCCAGGTTCGCCGGGGGCCTGCCGCGACGCCTGGGATCTGATCCTGAAGGATCAGCTCGATATCCGCCAAAAGCCCTGCAACTTCGCCGAACTGCTGCCGCGGCTTACCGAGCACCTGCCGCGAGCCGGCTGAGCACGAGGTCGGCCGCGGTGTCGACGTCGTGCAGACGCGCGACCTGGGCCGCCCGCCGATGGGCAGGAAGATTGCGCAGCGTGTCGGCAAGCGCCCAGGGGCTGGACCAGCGCACGTTGTGGAAAAGCCCGGGCATGGTTCGCCGGCGGGCAAGGCCGACCAGCCAGTAGCCGCCGTCTGTCGCCGGTCCGAACACCGCATCGGCATGGCCAAGCGCGCGAAAGGCCGCCGCTATGTGTGCTGGCCGCACCGCCGGTATGTCGGCGCCGATCAGCACGGCTGGCCCTCTGGGCGGTGCCCGCAGCGCGCGGGCCATGCGTTGGCCGAGGTCGCCGCGGCCTTGCGCCAGACCCGGCAAAGCATGCGGAACCAGCCGCCGGCCACCTGGCCAATGATCCGGCGTCAGCGCCAGCCACGTCCGCCAGCGCCGGTCGCCGCCCAGCCGCCGGGCCACCGCCGCAAGCGTGCCGCGATGAAAGCGCCAGGCGGCCAGCGCCCCGAGTTCGGCGGCCAGCCGGCGCTTCGCGCTGCCCAGACGCGGCGCCTTGGCGAACAGGATGAGATGCTGGCGCATCAGCCGTAGAGCCGGGCCACGCGATGGGCCGGAACGCCCAGGAGATAGAGGGCAAGGCAGGCGGCGTTGCGCAGGCTGCGCCGCCGGAAGCCGTCGCGACGGTAACGGCTGGCCGAGGTCAGCGCGGCCACCGGCAGGGCGAACAGCCGTCGCCGGCCGATGCGGCGCACCAAGTCGACATCCTCCATCAGCGGCAGCGGCCGGTAGCCACCCAATTCGGCATACAAGGCGCGCGACAGCAGCAGCCCTTGGTCGCCGTAAGGCAGGCCAAGATGGCGGCAGCGCCAAGCCACCAGTCGTTCGAGCCGCCGGGCGGCCGGGCTGGCATCGTCAAGCGCGAAGCGGAAGTAGCCGGCGCGACCGCTGGCGCCGGAAGCGGCCATGAAATCCGCGACAGCGGCCGGCCAATCGGGCGCCAGTCGCGTGTCGGCGTGCAGGAAAAGCAACCAGTCGCCCGTTGCCGCCGCCGCACCGGCGGCAAGCTGTGGCCCCCGCCCGCGCGGCGCTTCGATCAGCCGCTGGCCGGCCGCCTGGGCGAGTGTCCCTGTCCCGTCCCGCGAACCGCCATCGACCACCACGACTTCGCCGGCATGGCCAGCCAGCGCCGCGAGGCAGCCGGGCAGCGTCGCCGCGGCGTTGAGGGTCGGGATGACGATGCTCAGCATGCCGGCACTCTAGCAGAGCGGGCCAGCGCGCCGATTGTTCTTGTATTGTTCTTATTGTGCGGATAGCCTTTGTCGCATGTCGAACCCGGCCGCCACTCAGCCCCATCCGCAAGCACGACGCGGTCGCGGCGCGGTCAGCAATGCCAGCGGCCGCTTCGAGCCATTGGCGCGCGAGGCGGTGGACGATGGTTGGGGCACGCTGGACGAGGTGCCGCCGCCACTGCCCACCAGACTGACGCGCGATGCCAGCCGCAGTGTGATCGCCCGCAATCAGTCGCCCGATGTGCCGTTCGAACAGTCGATCAACCCGTATCGGGGCTGCGAACACGGCTGCATCTACTGCTTCGCGCGGCCGACGCATGCTTATCTGGGCCTCTCGCCCGGGCTCGACTTCGAGACCCGCCTGCTGTTCAAACCGGAGGCCGCGCGGCTGCTGGCGGCCGAGCTCAGCCGGCCCGGCTATCGATGCAAGGTCATCGCGCTCGGCACCAATACCGACCCCTACCAGCCGGTCGAGGGCCGGCTCGGCCTGACCCGTTCGATCCTGCAAACACTCTGGGCGTTCCGCCATCCGGTCAGCATCGTCACCAAATCGAACCGGGTGCTGCGCGATCTCGACATCCTGGCGCCGATGGCCGCGGCCGGTCTCGCCAAGGTGGCCATCTCCGTCACCACGCTCGAACGTGCGCTGGCACGTGCCATGGAGCCGCGTGCGCCGACGCCCGAGCGGCGGTTGGCGGCGATCGCCGGCCTTGCCCAGGCCGGCGTGCCGACGGCTGTCATGCTGGCGCCGCTCATTCCGGCGCTCAACGACTGGGAGATCGAGCGGGTGCTGGAGGCGGCGGCGGCGGCCGGTGCGCGCGAGGCGGCCTATGTGCTGTTGCGCCTGCCGCTGGAGATCAAGCAGCTATTCCGCGAATGGCTGGCCGAGCGCTACCCCGACCGGGCCGAGCGTGTAATCAGCATTCTCAAGCAATGCCGGGGTGGCAAGGACTACGACGCCGAATGGGGCAAGCGCATGACGGGCCAGGGTCCCTATGCCAGCCTGCTGGCCCGCCGTTTCCGGCTGGCGGCGACACGGCTCGCGCTCAACGCCGACCGGACGGTTCTGGCGACCGCGTTGTTCTCCGTGCCCGCAGGCGAGCGGCGGCAATTGGCGCTGTTCTGACGGCCGCCCGCCGCCGGCGCTTACGCATATATATAGACGAGTGCGGCGGCCGAGGCGGGCATGCGGGCGATGCGGCTGGAACGGGTGGGCGAGGCGCTGCGCCCGCGTGAGGTGGAACGACCGGAACCGGGCGAAGGGCAGGTGCTGGTCGAGGTGACGGCTTGCGCCGTCTGCCGCACCGACCTGCACGTGGTCGATGGCGACCTGCCGGAGCCGAAGCTGCCGCTGGTTCCGGGCCACGAGGTGGTGGGCCGGGTGGCGGCACTGGGCAGCGGGGTCAAGGGCTTCGCGCTTGGCGACCGGGTTGGCATCCCGTGGCTCGGCTGGGCCTGCGGGGCTTGCGAATATTGCCGCGCCGGCATGGAGAACCTGTGCCCGCGCGCCCGTTTCACCGGCTATCAAATCGACGGCCGCTATGCCGAGCATACCGTGGCGGATGCCCGCTTTGTGCTGCCGCTGCCGGGCGGGGGCGATGACGCCGAGGCGGCGCCGCTGCTCTGCGCCGGCCTGATTGGCTATCGGACCCTGCGCAAGGCGGGCGAGGCGCGTGCCGTCGGCATTTATGGCTTTGGCGCGGCGGCGCATATTGTGGCCCAGCTTTGCCGCTATCAGGGCCGCCGCGTCTATGCCTTCACCCGGCCGGGCGACCGGGCGGCGCAGGAATTCGCCCGGGCGCAGGGAGCGGCCTGGGCGGGCGAGGCCGGCGAGACCCCGCCCGAGCCCCTCGACGCCGCCCTCATCTTCGAGCCGGTCGGCGCGCTGGTGCCGGCTGCCTTGCGCCAGGTGAAGCCCGGCGGCAAGGTGGTCTGCGGCGGTATTCACATGAGCGACATCCCGGCATTTCCCTACGATTTGCTGTGGCGCGAGCGGAGCCTGCTGTCGGTCGCCAATCTGACGCGGGCGGACGGCATCGAGTTCCTGCGCCTGGCGCCCGGCGTGCCGGGCAGGACCGAGGTCACGCGGTTCCCGCTGGCGGCGGCGAACGAAGCGCTGGCGCGGCTGCGTGAGGGCCGGCTGAGTGGCGCCGCGGTGCTGGTGATGCATGACTGAGGAGATCGTCTGCGGCATCGACGAGGCCGGACGCGGCCCCTGGGCAGGACCGGTGGTGGCGGCCGCGGTGGTGTTGTCGGCAGCGCGGCCAATCGCCGGTCTGGCCGACTCCAAACAGCTCTCGCCCCGGCGGCGCCAGCAGCTTTGCGGCGAGATCCTGCGGCGGGCGCTGGTCGGCATCGGCGAGGCATCGGTCGAGGAGATCGACCGCCTGAACATCCTGCAGGCCAGCCTGTTGGCGATGGTCCGGGCGGTGGCCAGGCTGCCGCGGGCACCGACCCTGGCGCTGGTCGATGGCAACCGCGCCCCGCCGCTTGCCTGCGCCGTCCGCACGATCGTCAGCGGCGACGCCAAGGAACCGGCCATTTCCGCCGCCTCCATCGTCGCCAAGGTGAGCCGCGACGGCCTGCTGCGCCAACTGGCCGGGCGCTATCCGGGCTACGGCTTCGAACGGCATCTTGGCTATGGCACGCCGGAGCATGCCGCGGCGCTTGGCCGCCTCGGTCCCTGCGCCCTCCACCGCACCAGTTTCGGTCCTGTCAGGCGAAGCCGTGAACAATCTGTAAATAGCTGACTCATAAAGTAGATTGACGAAACGATTCGGCTGACTCATGCTCCGCCCGGGGAACGGAGAGGGGCATGGTCGGGGCCGCGCTGCCGCTGGACCGGGTGTTGCAGGGCGACTGCGTCGCGCTGATGCAGGCGCTGCCGGCCGCCTCGGTCGACCTGATCTTCGCCGATCCGCCCTACAACTTGCAGCTTGGCGGCGAACTGCTCAGGCCCGACCACAGCCGGGTCGACGGCGTGGAAGCGGAATGGGATCGTTTCGCCGACTTTCCCGCCTACGATGCCTTCAGCCGCGCCTGGCTGACCCAGGCCCGCCGGCTGTTGAAGCCCTCGGGCTCGCTGTGGGTGATCGGCAGCTATCACAACATCTTCCGCATCGGCGCCGCGTTGCAGGATCTGGGCTTCTGGATTCTCAACGACGTGATCTGGCGCAAGAGCAACCCGATGCCGAATTTCCGCGGCCGCCGGCTGACCAATGCGCACGAAACCCTGATCTGGGCGGCGCCCGAACGCGAGGCCAGGGGCTACCGCTTCAACTACGAGGCGCTGAAGGCACTCAACGACGACGTGCAGATGCGTTCGGACTGGCTGATCCCGCTATGCACCGGCGCTGAACGGCTGAAGCTTGACGGCCGCAAGGCGCACCCGACGCAGAAGCCGGAGGCCCTGCTGCATCGGGTGCTGCTGGCCAGCAGCCAGCCGGGCGATGTGGTCCTGGACCCGTTCTTCGGCAGCGGCACCACGGGCGCCGTGGCCCGCCGGCTGGGTCGGCACTATCTGGGGATCGAGCGCGAGCCGGACTATGTGCGCCTGGCGGAACGGCGCATCGCCCAAGTTCGCGCCGCCGCGGCCGACGAGATCGCGGCCCTGCCCTCGCGGCGGGCCGAGCCGCGGGTGCCGTTCGGCTGGCTGGTCGAGCGCGGCCTCCTGCCGCCGGGCCGCACGCTCTACGACCCCGCCCGCCGCCACGCCGCCAAGGTGCGGGCCGACGGCACGCTGGTGGCGCGCGACATCACCGGCTCGATCCACCAGGTGGCGGCGCATGTGCAGGGTCTACCGGCGTGCAACGGCTGGACCTTCTGGTGCTATGAGCAGCAGGGCCGGTTGGTGCCGATCGACGTGCTGCGGCAGCGGCTGCGCGCCGAACTCAACTGAGCTGCAATCATGGTTGCAGGGCGATGGCTGGCGTTCAAACCGAACCTGCCGGTTCGATCTGGACGGAAATTGCCCTATTCGCCGGCCAATAGCGTCATCAGGCGGCCGATGCCTTCGGACGGCAGGCGGTCGAACCGCTGGCAATGCTCGATCGCCTCCGCCGCCCGCGCTGGCGCCAGGGCGCGCGACAGACAATCCTCTACCTTGGTGAGATGCTCGGCCTCGCTGAGCGGCGCCGCGCCGATATAGCCCTTGGGCTTGTCGCAGCGCGCGACAATGCGGTGGCCGTCGGCCAGGGTTACTTCCAGCTCCACGTGCATGGCTTCGAAACTGGCCGGGATTTCCTCGCGCTGCTCCACCTGCACCAGCGGCAGCAGGGCGACCATGTCGGCGGCGAAGCGGCGTTCGTCGCGAAAGCTGTCGATGCCGACCTGGCGGTCGAGCAGGGCGGCCGCGGCGGTGTACTGGAAACTGAACTTGCCGGTCAGCCCATCGGCCGGCGCCGGCCGGTCGACATAGGGCATCACCGGCGAGACGATGCGCACCGCCCGGATCGCCGCGGGCCGTGGCACCCGTTGGGCCGCTTGCAGGGCGGCGTTGATCACGAAATGCGTGCCGTACTGGCAGGGAAAGCGCTTGATGGCATAGCCCGGCTCGACCAGCCGCCAGGGCTCGCCGTAGTTCAGCAGCAGCCCATCCTCGCAGGCGTTGAAGAAGGCGGCGAAAAAGCCTTGGCCATGGCCCAGCGCATCCAAATTGGCGGTGAAACCATCGGCCGCAAGCAGGGCCGCCTCGAGGCCGAAGGCCGCCGCCTGGCCGCAATGCAGGCACTTGGTCATCGTGCCAGCATTGGCCAGCAGGCTGCCGGCGCGGCTTGCCGCGATGCCGATGGCATGCGTCAGCCGCGTGGCGTCGAGGACCAGCAGGTGACCGGCCGCCACCGCGGCGCCCAGCGGCCCGACCACGCCTGGCGGATGGAACCGGAAGGCGCGCGGTTCAAAGACACCGGAAGCAACCCTGAGGCGGCCCTGCATTTCGACCCCGGCGACGAAGGCGGCCAGCGCTTCGGCGCCGCTGGCGCCCCGTTCCTCGGCCAGCGCCAGCACCGCCGGCAGGCAGGTGGAGGTGGCGTGGTTGGGCGGGCTCCACATCGCCTCGTAGTCGAGCACGTGCATGGCGGCGCCGTTGCACAGGGCGGCGGCGCAGACGCCGAGCCTCGCGCCGGCACCGACCAGATGCGCCGGGCCCGGTGCCGCCAGGC
>VGEV01000042.1 GCA_016869175.1 Alphaproteobacteria bacterium | reverse complement strand
CGCGCCCGTGCGAACGATCCAAAGCACCCCTTCGACGAACATGCGGTTGTCCCGCCCGGTCGAGCCGCGTTGCTCGGGCCGGCCGATGATCAGACCCGATATCTTGCTCCATTGCTCGTCGCTCAGCGCGAGCCGATCCATGACGCCCAAGGATGCCTCCCGAAAAGCAGCCTTCAATCACGGATCGCGCGATTCGAGACTCCCAAGAGTCCACAGGACCTAGTGGTCGCGGAACAGCCGGCCGCAGCCTTCGAGACGGTCCTTCAGGCCGGCGCGCCTGAGGGCCTGCCAGAAGGTCACCTGGCTGGAGGTGATGCAGGGCTTGCCCAGCGCCTGCTCGATCCTGTCGATCATCGGCAGCGAGGCCATGTCGGTGCAGGACAGGAAAACGAGGTCGGCCTCGGGCGTGTCGATCGCCTGCGCCAGGCGAAAGACCGCCTCGGGCGGCACCCGGCTCATGTGGCGCAAGCGCTGCTGCTCGGGCGAGAGGATGATGTTGGCATGCTTGGCCACGCGGATGCCGCGGCCCTCGAAGAACGCCTTCTCGTGTTCGTTGACCTTTTCTGGATAGGGCGTGCCGAAGGCGATGGTGCGGGCGCCCAGCTTGTGGATCGCCTCCAGCACCGCGCCCGCCACCGTGACCGAGGGCAGGCCGGTGGCAGCACGGATTTCCTGCTCCCACACCTCCGGCGGGCGGTGCATGGTGGAGGCCGTGCAGCTGAAGGCGATAAGGTCGACCTCGGCGCCGGCCAGTTCGGCATAGGCGCGGGGCAGATGCGCTTCCATGTCGAGCAGCGGGTCCTCCACCTCCTTGGGGCGGAAATGCAGCCGCGCGGTGTGGATGGTCACGCCCTCCGGCGCCATGCGCCAGAATTCCGGCTCGTTGACCGTGTTGGTCGAGGGGATGATCAGGCCGATCTTCGCCTTCCAGCCATAGGGGCTGTAGGCGGAAACGGTTTGCATCGGAAGACTCCCTGGCCGCTTGTTCGGGCGCCAACAGTGGCGCGAACAGGGGCCGGTTGCAAAGCCCGGGTTGCGGCGCCACGCTGGCCGCCGCGCCGAGGGAGAACCGCCATGGCCGAGTGCTTCCGCAATTCCCGCTATCTGGTCGAGACCGAGTGGCTGGCCGCCAATCTTCAAGCGCCGGATCTCCGGGTGTTCGACTGCACCGTCTACTTGCATCCCGACCCGCCGCGCATCTACCGCATCGAAAGCGGGCGGGCGGACTACGACAAGGGGCACATCCCCAATTCCGGCTTCCTCGACCTGGTGCAGGAGCTGTCGCGGGCCGACAGCCAGCTCAACTTCATGATGCCGGCGGCGGCCGACCTGGCCCAGCGCGTCGCCCGGCGCGGCATCGGCGAGGGCACGCGGGTCGTGCTCTATGCCCGGACCAACCTGCAGTGGGCGACGCGGGTGTGGTGGATGCTGCGCGCCATCGGCTTTGACCAGGCGATGGTGCTGAACGGCGGCTACGACAAGTGGCTGGCGGAAGGCCGGCCGGTGACGACCGAGGTGCCGCGCTATCCGCCGGCCCGCCTGACGCCCAGGCCGAGGCCGGAGCTCTTCTGCGACAAGGAAACGGTGCGGGCGGCGATCGGCGACGGCGCGACCTGCATCCTGAACGCTCTCAGGCCGGAATTGCATAACGGCTCCGCGCCCGTGCATTACGGCCGGCCGGGACGCATACCGGGCAGCGTCAACGTGCCGGGCATCCATCTGACCGATCCGACAACCAAGGCGTACAAGCCGGCGGCAGAACTGCGGGCGCTGTTCGAGGCGGCCGGCGCCTTCCACCGGCCGCGCATCCTGGCCTATTGCGGCGGCGGCATCGCCGCCACCAACGATGCCTTCGTGCTCACCCTGCTGGGCCATGAGCATGTCAGTGTCTATGATGCGTCGATGTCGGAATGGGCGAACGATCCGTCGCTGCCGATGGAGAAGGGCGCGGGGTTAGATGTCTAGTCGGTCCATGCAATAGGCGGTCGGCATGCGCAACCGCATCGGCAACGAGATCGTCAATCTCCTGGTGCTGTGCCTGATCGCCGGCATCGTGCTTTCGGCCGTCAGTATCGACGTGCTGGGTTTTCTGCGCTTCCTGTCCAGCACGCTGCACCATGCGGTCGATATCGTGCTGACGGCGGCCCGCTGGGCGGGCGAATATGTCCTGGTCGGCGCCATCGTCGTGCTGCCGATCTATGCCATCCGGCTGCTGCTGCGGCGCATGCGGCAGCCGCCGGGTTCGCGACGCGCCCCATGAGCCAACTCGACCTGCGGCGCGAGGGGCGGGTCGCCATCGTTCGCCTGGCGCCGCCCGATGGTTTCATGACCATCGACACGGTGCGCGAACTGGGTGCCCTGGCCGAGGCGCTGGCCGGCGATGCGGGCGTGGCGGCGGTGGTGTTGACCGGCGGCCAGCCGGGGGTGTTCGTCCGGCATTATTCGGTCAGGGAGTTGGAGGCCCTGTCGCACCAGTTGCGCGCCAAGAACCTGCGCTTCTCGGCCGAGCGGATCGCGCCGCAGCGCGAGATCGACCGTCTGCTGTCCTGCCTGGAGACGATGCCCAAGGCGGTGATCGCCGCGATCAATGGCCATGCGATGGGCGGCGGCTTCGAACTGGCGCTGGCTTGCGACCTGCGCATCGCCGAAATGGGCCCCTATTGGCTCGGCCTGCCGGAGATCAATATCGGCCTGCTGCCGGGCGCCGGCGGCACGCAGAAGCTGGCGCGGCTGGTCGGGCAGGCGCGTGCCCTGGAATTGACGCTGCTGGGCCGCACGCTGTCGCCGGTCGAGGCTGCCGGGTTCGGCCTGGTGCATGAAGCGGTGCCGGCGCCGGTCATCGAGCGGGCGCTGGCGCTGGCGCGGCAACTGGCGGAGAAGCCGCAGCCCGCCTTCGCGCATATCAAGCGGCTGGTGCGTCAAGAGAGCGGCCGTCCGTTGGCCGACGGTCTGGCGGTCGAGCGCACCCTGTTCCTCGACACCCTGGTCTCGGACGAGGCATTGGCGCGGATGACCGGGCTCAATCGCGGCGACTACGACATTCGCAGCGCCAAGAACGAGTGAGGCGGGTCTAGCGCTGGCCAAGCGGATAGCCGGTTGGCGGCGCGCGGAACGGCTGCGTCAGCAGCCGCCACAGGCCGAGTTCGCTCGGTTCGCGGAACTGGCTGAGGCCGACCGTCATGCCGGCGTGCCCGCCGACCGGCTCTGCCCGATAGGTGCCAAGCAGGCGATCCCACCAGGGCAGGTTGAAGCCGAAATTGCTGTTGGTTTCCGCCGGCTGGACCGAGTGGTGCAGCCGGTGCATGTCCGGCGTCACGACCAGCCAGCGGAACGCCGCGTCGAGCCGATCCGGCAGCCGCCCGTTGGCGTGATTGAACATCGAGGTGGCGTTGAGGATCACCTCGAATAACAGCACGGCCAGGACCGGCGGGCCCAGTGCCGCCACGACGAACAGTTTCAAGGCGAACGACAGCAGGATTTCGATGGGATGAAAGCGCAGGCCGGTCGTTAGATCGAAATCCAGATCGGCGTGATGCATGCGATGCAGTCGCCACAACGCGGGGATCGCATGGAACAGAACGTGCTGCAGGTAGATGGCGAGGTCCAGCAGGACCAGCGCCAAGACGAGGCGCAGCCAGGGCTGCAGCTCGAGCAGGGCCAACAGGCCCCATTGGCGTTCTTCGAGCAGGGCTGCCAGGCCGACGGCGGAGATCGGCGCAAGCAGCCGCACCAATGCGCCATTGAGGAGCACGAGCCCAAGATTGCTGGGCCAGCGCCGCATCCGGCCGAACTGGAGCCGGCGGCGGGGTGCGCGGAGTTCCCAGGCACTGAGCGCGGCCAGGACACAAAGGAAGGCGACCAGGCGGATGATCGGTTCGTCGGACATGTCGCGCAGGTTTTCCAATGGCGGCGCGCGGCCCCACTCAACGCTCGAGCCGATCGCGCAATCGGTAATAGGCCCGCATGCCGCTGACCGCCAGTCCGCGCAGGCCGTGCAGCGGTATGCGGCGGAGCGGCGTGGCCGGAAACACGAAGCGCGGACGGACGCTGCCCAGCGCCCGATCGGCCAGCACATGGCCCAGCATCGTCGCCATCGCCACGCCGCGGCCATTGTAGCCGAGCCCGGCCCACAGGCCCGGCGCCAGTTCGCTGAGATGCGGCAGGTGATCGCGGGTCAGTGCCACCCGCCCGCCCCAGGCGAACGCGAACGGCACTTCGGCCAGTTCCGGCGACAAGCCCTGGACCCGCCGACGCAAGCCGGCCGCCAGTCGCGGCAGGTCGCGGGCATAGGCTGAACCGCCGCCGCCCATCACCAGGCGCCCGGCGGCATCCTTGCGGAAGTACCACAGCAGCCGATGCGTATCCGACACCGCCTGCCCCGAGGGCAGCAGCCCGCGCGCGAGGTTGTGGCCAAGCGGCTGGGTGGCGACTTGCACGCTGTAGACCGGTATGACGCTTTGCCGCAACCCTGGCCACAAGTCGTCGGTATAGCCGTTGCTGGTGAGCAGCACGGTCGCCGCGCGCACCGCCCCCGCCGGCGTCTCCACTCGCCAGCGACCATCTTGCCGGGCGAGCCGGGTGGCCGGGCTGCCGGCGTGCACGGTCGCGCTCTTGGTCAGCGCCGCCCGCGCCAGCCCGCGCGCATAGCTGAGCGGCTGCACCACGCCGCCGCGCCGGTCGAGCCAGCCGCCGACATAGCCGGGCAGTCCGATCAGCGCTCGCGCCTGGTCGGCTTCCAGCCACTCGACCGGATGCCCGAGCGCGGCCAGTTGCTGGTAGCGCCGGCGCAACGGGGCAAGCGATCCTGTCCGGTGCGCGGCCTGGATCCAGCCCTGGCGCTGGGCGTCACAGGCGATGGCGTGCCGTTCGATCAGCTCGAACACCAGGTCGGCCGCCGCGGCAGAACAATCGAGTGCCTGCCGGCCGGCCTCCGCGCCATAGAGCGCCAGCAGTTCGTCGGGGTCGTGCTTCAGGCCGGCGATCACCTGCCCGCCATTGCGGCCCGAGGCGCCCCAGCCCGGCTCGTGCGCTTCCAGGACCGCCGCGCGGGCGCCCGCTTCCGCCAGCCGCAAGGCGGCCGACAGCCCGGTATAGCCGGCGCCGACGATGGCGACATCGGCCTCGACCTCGCCGGCAAGCGGTGGACAAGGCGGCGAAGGCGACGCCGTGGCGGCCCACAACGAGCGCTGGAGGGGCGGTTCGGTCATGGCGGCCGAGCCTGGTCTGAGGCGGCGGGACTTGGCAAGGCGCCATCGCGCCAGGCCAGCAAACGATAGGCCACACGCCACAGGCTGAGCAGGTCGGCCGGGTCGAACGCCGGGTCGACATGCCGCAAGCTGTCGATCAGGAACAGTTCGGCATGCGGCGCGGCCTCGGCGAGCGCTAAGGCATGCGTCACGGGCACGATGGCGTCCTTGCGACCGTGCACCAGCAGCAGCCGGGCGTGCAGGCCGGCAAGATCGGCGCGCGCGAGATCGAGCGCGTGCAGCTCCGCCAGCATTGGCCCCGGCAGCGCCGCAAGCAGGGCCGGGACGCGCTCGGGGCTGCGGTTCAACAACAGTTCGGCGACCGCCCGGCCGGAAGACGTCAAATGGATCAGCAGATCGTCGATCGACGCGGTCTCGTCCCGCAGGCGGCGGTGCGCCATGACGCGCAACGACTGGGCATCGAACGGGTTCTCGATGCGGTGCGCATTCGTCAGCAGGAAGAACCACTTGCTCCAGGCGGCGGGGGTTACGGTGGCGTCGCCATCGACGCCCGTCGTGTACCAGCCGACCAGCCGGTCGAGGCTGTAATAGCCGCCGATCAGCAGCAGCAGCGGAAGGCGACCGGCCAGTTCCGGCTGCAGCGCCGCCAGCACCGCCGGACCGACCGCGTAGCTGAAGGCGACGATGCCGACGCGGGCCTCCGGCGCCAGATCCGGACGGTTCAGCAAGGCGATTGCCGTCGCGGCGATGGGCAGTCTGTCGGCAACGGAAATGCGGGTCTGGCGCAAGTCGGGGAGGTCGGGCACAGCCACGGCGAAGCCGGCCAGGGCCAGGGCGTGCGCGAAGGCGACCAGCAGCGGATCATCCTTGCCCTGCGGCGATACGCCGGGCACCAGCACCAGGGCTGCCCTAGGCCGCGTCGGCCGGTACAGGTCGGCCGGCAGCTCGGGGAACGCCGCCTCCTGGCGCAGCGCCGGCGTGCGCAGCCAGCCGGGCAGGGCGCCGCCCCGGCCGGCGATATCGGCCAGCAGCAGGCCCGCCTCCAGCCAGCGCCAGTTGGCCAGGGCGAACAGCAATAGCGCCGCCGACAGCAGTCCGAACAGGCGACGTCGGCTCATCGGCGCCGTTCAGGAATGGCAAAGCAATACTTCCCTACACTCACCGCCAAAGGTCCAAGGGACGGCACCATGTCGGGTTCGACGCTAGCACGTGAGCCGGCCGCGGGGGACCGGGTGGCGTTCCTGGCCGAGCGGCTGCTGGCGGGTGACCCGGGTCCGCTGGAGGCGCTGTTCGAGGATGCCGGCCTGTCGCCCCCGACCATCGACTTCGCGCCGGACGCAGAGCGCCTGAACGAGCCCGCCTTGCGGGCGCTGTTCTCCATCTGGCGGAACCTTGGCGGCGGCGCGCCGCCGGACCAGGCGTCGGTCACGCCCGAACGGCTGAAGCCCGCGCTCGGCTTCGTCAACCTGTTGGACGCTTCCGCGGACGGGCGGGATTTCCGCTATCGCCTGTGCGGCAGCCGCATCGTGCAGCGCTTCGGCCGCGACCTTACCGGACGGTGGTGATCGGAACTGCCGGCGCATATCGGCACCTATTTCAATGCCATTCAGCGCGCCGTCTGCCTGGGCCTGCAGCCGCTCTATGGCGAGCACGAGCCGCCCCCAGAAGTCTCGGTCGCCCGCTGGCATCGACTGGTACTGCCGCTGGCCGACGGGCGGGGCGAGATCACACGGCTGTTGGTCGGCAATGTTCCGGGCCCGCTGCGCAGCCGTCGTGACGAACGGACTTCAAGCTAGCTGGGCTCCGGAACGGAAGCGGGTCAGCGCCTGCGGTGTGTCGATGTCGACGAAAATGGCATCGTCCGGCATGGGCACCTCGGCCACCAGTTCGGCATTCTCGCCGATCAGGTGCTTGGCCCCGACATCGCCCTTGAGGCGCCCCATGGCGGCGAAGATCTGGCGGGCGAACAGCACCGGGTTGCCTCGCTTGCCACGGCAGGTCGGCACGCAGATGGCGCGCCCCTCCAAGGGGTTGAAGACGGCGATCAGCCGGTCGATATGCTGCGCGGTGACTTGCGGCATGTCGCCCAGCAGCACGACCGTGCCGTCGCAGTCGGCCGGCAGCGCGGCAAGGCCGGCCCGCAGCGAAGCGGACAGCCCCTCCGCATAGTCGGCATTGTGGGCGAAGGTCACCGCGCGCCCGTCGAGCGCCGTCTTGACCCGCTCCGGCTCGTGCCCGGTCACCACCACGACAGGTCTGGCCTGCGAGGCGAGGGCCGCATCCACGGCGCGCGTCACCATGGCCTGGCCGTCGATCTCCGCCACCAGCTTGTTCAGCTTGCCCATGCGCCGCGATAGCCCGGCCGCCAGCACGATGGCGCCGATCCGGGCCGGGCGCGCCCGCGCGCCGTCGCCGCCACCGGCCCGCGGCTGCGGCCGGCTGGCGATTTCCATCAGCAGGCCGCCGGCCCCCATGCGCATGATGTCCTGCCGGCCGACCGGCAGGCCGGCCAGAAGCCGCTGCAGGACCCAGTCGAAGCCGTTCAGCTTGGGCGAGCGGGCGCAGCCCGGCAGGCCCACCACCGGCACCGATCCGGCATAGGTCAACAGCAGCAGGTTGCCGGGATCCACCGGCATGCCGAAATGCTCGATCCGGCCGCCGGCGGCAACGATGCCGGCCGGCACCTCGTCGCGCCGGTCGGTGGTGGCGGACGCGCCGAACACCAGGATGGGCGAAGCCCCCGCCGCCAACTGCGCGCCGACCGCCGCCGCCACGGCGGCGGCATCGTGCGCGCAGCGCGCCTCGGCGGCAACGACGCTGCCCAGCCCGGCCAGCCGTTGGCGCAACACCTCGGCCGTCCTGCCCAGCACGCTTGCCTTGGTGCCCGGCAGCTCGGTCATCACCAGCCCGGCCGCATGCGGCCGCAACGGGGCGAGGCGAAACAGCGGGCCATCTTCGCCCGCCGCCGCAGCCGCGCGTTCGAGGCTGGCGCCGGGCGCGGCGAACGGGATGATCTTGACGGTGGCCAGCATCTGGCCGCTCTCGACCAGTTCGAAGGGCGGCAGGGCGGCGATGGTGATCGCCTCGTCCAGCAGATTGATGCGGTCGAGCCGCTCGCGCGCGTAAAGCAGCAGGCCGCGCGCCTCGGCGAACAGGTTGCAGCGGCCGGTGAAGGCGGCCTTCCTGCTGACACCGGCACCTGCGGCGGCGGTGGCCAGCCGGGTGGCCGCGGCGTCTTCCGGCACGTCCCCGGCGTCCAGTCGGGCCGCCACCACTTGCGCGATGCCGGCCGCGCGCAGGGCGGCGAGATCGGCCTCGCTCAGCACCCGGCCCTTCTTGAAACTGGCCTTGCCCGCCCGTATGCCGTGCGCCAACAGGGCGCCCAGGGCCTCGTTGATCGGCATGCGGCGGAAGATCATGCCGCCTGTTTGGCCGTCTTCGGGCCGCCGCGCAGCGCCAGGGTGATCTCGGCCAGGATCGAGACGGCGATCTCGGCCGGCGACTTGGCGCCGATGTCGAGACCGACCGGTCCCCGGATGCGCGCCAGTTCCGCCGCGCCCAGTCCGTCGCGTTCCAGACGCTGCAGCCGCTTGCCATGCGTGCCCCGGCTGCCCAGCGCGCCGACATAGAAGGCGGCCGAGCGCACCGCGGCGGCCAGCGCCGGATCGTCCAGCTTGGGGTCGTGGGTCAGCGTGACGATGGCCGTCCGGGCGTCCGGCTTGAAGGCGGTGAGGCCTTCGTCCGGCCAATCGTTCGACAGCATGACGCCGGGAAAACGGTCCGATGTGCCGAACTTGCCGCGCGGATCGATCACCGTGACGTCGTAGCCGGCCAGCGCCGCCATGCGCGACAGCGGCTGGGCGATGTGCACCGCGCCGACAACGACCAGGCGCAGGGGCGGGTTGAAGACGTGCAGGAAGACCTTGCCTTGCGGCAGTTCCACAATGCCCGAGCGGTCGTCGCTGGCCGCCTGCAACGCCGCGGCAGAGACCGCGTCCGTCGCCGGTTCATCGGGATAGATCAGGCGCTCGTCACCGCCGTCCAGCCAAGTCGCCAGCACCACCCGGCGCTTGGCCTGACGGTCGGCCTGCAACTGCCCAAGCGTCGCTGTCCTCATTCGACCGGCTCCACATAGACCTGCACCTTGCCGCCGCAGGCCAAGCCCACTTCCCAGGCCATTTCGTTGGTGACCCCGAAGGACAGCAGGCGCGGCTTGCGCTCGGCGATCGCCCGCTGCGCTTCCAATATCACCGCGCCCTCGATGCAGCCGCCGGACACCGAACCCAGGAAGGCGCCAGAGGCGTCCACCACCAATTGGCTGCCCACCGGCCGCGGCGAGGAGCCCCAGGTCTCGAACACCGTCGCCAGTGCCACGCCGCGGCCCGCGGCCCGCCATTCGGCGGCCTGCTCCAGCACCTTGTCGTCATCGGCGCGGCCGCCGAGGTTGGCATCGTCCATCACGCGCTCTCCTCTTGCCAGGCGCGGCGCTCCGGCCGCGCGGCCCCCGGTCGGCTCAGGATCGTCGCCAGTTCCAAGAGACTAGCGAGATTGTGCGCCGCACGGAACTCGTCGACATGGGGTAGCATGGCCCTCACCCCCCTCGATTTGGGTTCGAAGCCTTCGTAGCGCAACAGGGGGTTGAGCCAGATCAGCCTGCGGCAGGACTTGTGCAGGCGCTCCATCTCGCGTTCGAGCCCGGCCCCGGCATCGCGGTCGAGCCCGTCGGAGATCAGCAGCACCACCGCCCCTTGGCCCAGGACGCGGCGCGACCAGTCGCGGTTGAACTGGGCCAGCGTCGCGCCGATCCGCGTGCCGCCGGAAAAGTCCTCCACGGCTTGCGCGACCCGCGCCAGCGCCACATCCACGTCGCGCTGGCGCAGGTGGCGGGTGATGTTGGTCAGCCGCGTGCCAAAAGTGAACACGTGGACCCGGTCGCGGTCGTTGGTGATGGCGTGCAGGAAGTGCAGGAACATCCGGCCATAGCGGCTCATCGAGCCGGAGATGTCGCACAGCACAACCAGCGGCGGATGCCGGCGGCGCGGCTGGCGGCGCTTCAGCGCGATGGCGTCACCGCTGCGCAGTGCGGCGCGCAAGCTGGCGCGCATATCCACCCTTGCCCCCCGGGGGTGCGGACAGAGCCGACGGGTCAGCACCTGGAGGACGGGCAGGCGCAGCCGCGCCATGGCCAGCTTGGCCTCCGCCATCTCGGCCGCCGACATGGCCTCGAAGTCCATCTTCTGCAGCACCTCGCGCTCCGAGTAGGTGAAGGCCGCGTCGATGCGCAGGTCGTTGGCGTCTTCGCTCTCCGGCGGCGGCTCGCCCAGGCCCGGCAGGCGGCGCAACGCTTCGGCCAGCCGCCGGCTCAGTTGCCGCTCCTCCGCCTCCTCGCCCATGTCCAAGCGAAGGCTGGGCAGCAGCATCGCCATCATCTGCTCGAGGAATTGCGGCTTGCGCCAGAAGATGTGAAACGCCTGGTCGAACAGCTCGCGCTGATCCTGGCGGTTGACGAACACCGCGAACAGCGTCCAGTAGAAATCGTCGCGACGGGCAAGACCCGCCACCTCGACCGCGCGGATCGCGTCGATCACCTTGCCGGGGCCGACCGGCAAGCCGGCGGCGCGCAGCACCCGCGCGAAATGCATGATGTTGTCGGTGAGCCTCCCGGCCGGCTCGGGCCCTGGCAAGGCGGCGGCGCTCACGCCGGCCGCGTGGCCAGGTCGCGGCGCATTTCTTCCAGGAGCTTGGCCGCCTCGCTGCCTTGGATGCTCTGGATATCGTCCTGATACTTCAGCAACACCCCCAACGTGCTGTCGACGCTCTCGGGATCCAGCGCCAGTTTGTCGAGATGGGTGAGCGCGGTGGCCCAGTCGATGCTCTCGGCCACGCCCGGCGCCTTGAACAGGTCGCGCTTGCGCAAGGCTTGCACGAAAGCCACCACCTGTTCGCTCAAGCGCGCCGCGCAGCCCGGCACCTTGGCCGCCAGGATGGCGCGCTCGCGCGCCGCGTCGGGATAGTCCACCCAATGGTAGAGGCAGCGGCGCTTCAGGGCGTCGTGGATCTCGCGCGTGCGGTTGGAGGTGATGACGACGATCGGCGGGCGCGGCGCCTTGATGGTGCCGATCTCCGGTATGGTGATCTGGAAGTCGGACAGCACTTCCAAGAGGTAGGCCTCGAACGGCTCGTCGGTCCGGTCGAGTTCGTCGATCAGCAGCACCGGCGAACCCGCCACCGTCGGGTCGAGGGCTTGCAGCAGCGGTCGTTCGATCAGGAATTCGCGACGGAACACGTCGTTCGCCAGGACCTCGCGGTCGGCCGCGCCGGCGGCCTCGGCCATGCGGATCTCGATCATCTGCCGGGCGTAGTTCCACTCATAAACGGCGGAAGCGACGTCCAGCCCCTCGTAACATTGCAAGCGCACCAGCCGGCGGCCGAGCGTGCCAGCCAGCACCTTGGCGATCTCGGTCTTGCCGACGCCCGCTTCGCCCTCCAGGAACAGCGGCCGGCCCATCGCCAAAGCCAGGTAGAGGACGGTCGCCAGACTGCGGTCGGCGATGTAGTCGCCGGCGCGCAGGAGTTCGGCGGTCTCGTCGATCGAGGTCGGGATCGGGCGTGGCATCGATGGATTGCTTCCGGCTCGCGGGCGGCTGCGGGGGTGTCGGCCGTCCGGGCGGCCAGGCAACAGGATGCCCTAGATAGCGTCGGCTTGGCCTTGCTGCAACGCAAAGGCCCCGACCGTAGCGGGTCGGGGCCGCTCACAACTTGTGCGCGCGTGGCTTCAGCCGTTCGCCTCGGTCAGCGCCCGGCGCGCCATCACGCCGACCAGATGCGCGCGATACTCGGCGCTGCAATGGATATCGGCATTGAGCCCGGCGGGCGAAACCTTCACGCTCTCGATGGCGGCGGCGGAAAAGTTGCTGGCCAGCGCCTTCTCCATGGCGCTCTGGCGGAACGCGCAAGGACCGGCGCCGGTGACCGCGACGCGCACGCCGCTGCCGGCCTTGCAGACGAACACGCCCACCATGCAGAAGCGCGAGGCCGGCTGGGCGAACTTCATGTAGCCAGCCTTTTCCGGCACTGGGAAGGACACCGACTTGATGATCTCGCCCGGCTTCAGCGCGGTCTCAAACAAGCCCTTGAAGAAGTCGTCCGCCGCGATCGCGCGCTCCGTGGTGTGGATCGTCGCGCCCAGCGCCAGGACCGCGGCCGGGTAGTCGGCGGCGGGGTCGCTGTTGGCCAGGCTGCCGCCGATGGTGCCCATGTTGCGCACCTGCGGATCGCCGATGCCGCCGGCCAGCTTGGCCAGGGCAGGGATCGCCTTCCTCACCTCGGCCGAGGCCGCCACCGTGGCGTGCCGGGTGGTGGCACCGATCTGCACGCTTCTGCCGTCCGCCTTGATGAACGACAGCTCGGCCAGACGGCCGATATCGATCAGGTCGGAGGGTTTGGCCAGGCGCTGTTTCAGGGTCGGCAGCAAGGTCTGGCCGCCGGCCAGCAGGCGGCCGTCCGCCGCCGCCTTCAGCTTCCGCTCGGCCTCGGCCAGCGAGCCGGGCCGGTGATAGGCGAAGTTGTACATCTCTCTCCCCCCTTGTCCTTGCCTCGGCCGTCTACTCGGCAGCCCGCGCGCCGCGGGCCTGCGCGGCCCGCCAGACCCGCTCCGGGGTTGCCGGCATGGCCAGGTCCTTGATGCCGAGCGCGTTGGTGATGGCGTTCATCAACGCCGCCGGCGCCGCGATCGCGCCGGCCTCGCCGCAGCCCTTCACGCCCAACGGATTGTGCGGGCAGGGCGTGTGCGTCATGTCCACCCGGTAACTCGGCAGGTTGTCGGCGCGCGGCATGCAATAGTCCATGTAGCTGCCGGTGACGAGCTGGCCCGAGCGATCGTCATAGACGCAGCCTTCCAGCAGCGCCTGGCCGATGCCCTGGGCGATGCCGCCATGCACCTGACCCTCGACGATCATCGGGTTGATCACGTTGCCGAAGTCGTCTACCGCCGCCCAGTCGACAACTTCCACCTGTCCGGTCTGCGGGTCGACCTCGACTTCGGCGATATGCGTGCCGGCCGGGTAGGTGAAATTGGCCGGGTCGTAATAGGCGGTTTCCTCCAGGCCCGGCTCCAGTTCGTTCAAAGGATAGTTGTGCGGCACGTACGCGGCGAAGGCCACTTCCTGGATCGTCTTCTGCTTGTCGGTGCCGGCCACGCGGAAGGCGCCATTCTTGAATTCGATGTCCTGCACCGCCGCTTCCATCAGATGCGCGGCAATCCGTTTGCCCTTGTCGACGATCTTGTCCATCGCCTTGGACAGCGCCGAGCCGCCAACCGCGATCGAGCGCGAACCATAGGTGCCCATGCCGAACGGGATGCGGTCGGTATCGCCGTGCACCACGTCGATGCTGTCGTAGGGCACGCCCAACCGATCGCTGACCAATTGCGCGAAGGTGGTCTCATGGCCCTGGCCGTGGCTGTGCGTACCGGTGATCACGGTGACCGAGCCGGTCGGGTGGAAGCGGATCACGCCCGCCTCGTAAAGCCCCGCCCGCGCGCCGATGGCGCCCGCCACCGCCGAGGGAGCCACGCCGCAGGCCTCGATATAGGCGGAGAAGCCGATGCCGCGCAGCCTGCCCCGTTTCTCGGCCTCGGCCTTGCGCTTGGCGAAGTTCTTGTAGTCGATCAGTTGGCAGGCCTTGTCCATCGCCAGCGCGTACTGGCCGCTGTCGTATTGCAGTACGACCGGCGTGGTGTAGGGGAACTGCGCCGGGGCAATGAAATTCTTGCGGCGGATTTCCGCCGGATCGAGCTTGAGGTCGCGCGCCGCGGTCTCGACGATGCGCTCCACCACGTAGGTCGCTTCCGGGCGTCCGGCGCCGCGATAGGCGTCGACCGGCGAGGTATTGGTGAACACGCCGATCACCTCGGCATGGATCGCAGGCGTGCGATATTGTCCGGCGAACAGCGGCGCGTAGAGCCAGGTTGGCACCATGGGCGCGAAGGTTGAGAGGTAGGCGCCGAGGTTGGCGATGGAATGTACGCGAAGGCCCAGGAAGTTGCCTTCCCGGTCGGTCGCCAACTCCACCTTGGTGACGTGGTCGCGGCCATGCGCGTCGGTCAGGAAGCTCTCGCTGCGCTCCGCCGTCCACTTGACCGGGCGCCCCACCTTGCGGCAGGCCCAGGTGACCAGTGCCTCCTCGGCGTAATGGAAGATCTTGGAGCCGAAGCCGCCGCCGACATCGGGCGCCACGACGCGCAGTCTGTGCTCAGGGATCGCCAGCACGAAAGCGCCCATCAACAGGCGGATCACGTGCGGGTTCTGCGACGTGGTGTAGAGCGTGTAGTTGCCGGTGGCGCGATCGTATTCGCCGACCGCCGCGCGCGGCTCCATCGCGTTCGGAATCAGGCGGTTGTTGACGAATTCCAGTTTGGAGACATTCGCCGCCTTGGCGAACGCCTCGTCGGTCTTCGCCTTGTCGCCAATCTCCCACTCGAAGCAGACGTTGTTGGGCGCTTCATCGTGCACCGCGGACTTCGCCCTGGGCGCGCCCGCGGTGTCGACCACCGCCGGCAACTCGCTATAGCCGACCTCGATCGCCTCGGCCGCGTCGCGCGCTTGCGCCAGGGTTTCCGCCACCACCATGGCCACCGCATCGCCCGCATAGCGTACCTTGCCGGCGGCCAGCGCCGGATGCGGCGGCTCGATTTGCGGTTTGCCGTTCTTCTGCGTCAGTCCGAAACCGCAGGGCACACCGCCCACCTTGTCGGCCGCCAGGTCGGCATGCGTGAACACCGCCAACACGCCCGGCATGGCCTTGGCCTTGGCGGCGTTGATCGCGCCCAGCTTGGCATGCGCGTGCGGCGAACGCAGGAAGCAAGCATGCGCCTGGCCGTGCCGGTTGATGTCGTCGGTATAGGTGCCTTGCCCGGTGAGGAAGCGGAAATCCTCTTTGCGCTTGACCCGTGCGCCGATGCCGGTCTCGGTCATTGCGTCCCTCCCTGAACGGTCCTTGTTGGTGCTGCCTGCGCCCGACCTAGCGCGCCATGGCCTTGGCGGCCTGTTGCACGGCCTTGACGATGTTGTGATAGCCGGTGCAGCGGCAGAGATTGCCTTCCAGTTCGCGGCGGATGGTCTGCTCGTCGGGATTGGGATGGCGTTTCAGCAGGTCGACCGCGCTCATCACCATGCCCGGGGTGCAGAAGCCGCATTGCAGCGCGTGATTGTCCATGAAGGCCTGCTGCATCGGGTGCAGCGCGCCATCGGCGGCGGCCAGCCCTTCGATGGTGGTGACCCGCGCGCCCTCGGTCTGCGCCGCCAGCAGCGTGCAGGCCTTCACCGCATGGCCGTTGACATCGACCACGCAGGCACCGCACTGGCTGGTGTCGCAGCCGACATGGGTTCCGGTAAGGCCCAGATCCTGGCGCAGGAACTGCACCAGCAAGGTGCGATCCTCGACCGTCTTGCCGACGGACTTTCCATTCACGGTCATGCTCACTGTCGGCATGCGTGTCTCCCCCTTGTGTCGGAACGTGCACCGTTGAGCGCCAGCCGGTTCCCCTGCCGCCAGCGCGCCTGTTGTTGCGCGCAAGTAAGCACGCAGAGGCCGACCGCGGTCAAGGACCGAAGGTCAGCCGCGCGAAAAAACCAGCAGCAGAATGAGCGCGACGAGGATGAGCCCGATCACCCAGGCCCAGGTCGGCACGCCTCGGGCAGGCGCAAGCGGCGCGACCGGCGGGGCTGCATCCGCGCTCGGCGGCGGACCGGGCTGCGCGGCGGGCCGCCTCTCCTCGGCGGGCGCGGCCGCTGCCGCGGGTGGCGGCGCCCGCTTGGTCACTTCGTCACGGAACTTGGCGAAGAACTCGTCGGCCAGCTTGCGTGCCGCGCCGTCCACCAGGCGCGAGCCGATCTGCGCCAGCTTGCCACCGACATGGGCGTTGGCGACATAGCGCAGCACGGTTTCGTCGTTCTCGCTCGAGAGCTCCACCTTGGCCTCGCCCCGGCCGAAGCCGGCCGCGCCGCCCTTGCCCTCGCCGCGCAGGGTGTAGCTGTCGGGCGGGTTGAGATCGGCCAGCGTCACCTGGCCCGTGAAGCTGGCTGAAACGGGGCCGATGCGCAGGCCCACGGTCGCCTTCAGCTCGTTATCGGAGACCCGCTCCAGGCTCTGGCAACCCGGAATGCAGGCCTTCAGCACGTCGGGATCGTTCAGCGCCTGCCAGACGCGCTCTTTGTCGGCGGGAATTCGGTACTCGCCGGTCAGGTCCATGCCGCTTCTTCCTCGACAGCAAGGTCATGCGGGGGGTCGCCCCGCACATTAGGTGCCGGCCGCGCGCGCCGGCAAGCCGGGCGCGTCACGGGCCCTGTACCAGACGGAAGAACACGAGCAGCCCCAAGAGCGATTGCAGGAGCGCAATGCCAGCGCTGCGACGCTGCGACCGGCGCATCGGCAACTCGGCGCTGGCATCGCCCTGTTGCCAAGCCTCGCGCAGCGCGACGATATGCGGTCGCAGCCCGAAGTCGAGCAGCACCGACAGGCCGGCGATTAGACCCAGCCACAGCGCTTCGCTGCGTTGAAGGACGAGCAGCGCGGCCAGCAGGTTGAGCGCGCCGCAGATCCGATAGCTGAACGGCAGCACGGCGCGCCGCAACGTCTCCGCCGCCTCGGGCGGCAAGCGCAGGGATGCCGTCGGTAGCACCACAAGATAGACAAAGGCGCTGCCGCCCAGCGCCAAGCCCGCCAACAAGGCCGCTAGCAACGGCCAGCCGGGTGCGGTCTCCATTATCCGGCCTCCAGCGTCGCTGCCAGCCTAGCGCAAGCCGCCGGCTGGCGTTGCTCCTTGTGGACCGGCGCGAATGATTGGCCCCCCACCGGTCGGCCAGTCGATCTGCCGCGGCATCGGGTTAGCGGTTCGGCGCAACCGACGCTTGGCCATCCTGCGTCGCCATCGAACCGTTGGGTTTGGTATTTGTGACACCTATCTGCATGTGCTAATCTGGACAACTGAACCTCGTCGGAAACGCGCGCGGGCTTTGGGGGAGCGAGCGCCGTGGTGGTGGACAACGAAACCGGGGGCAACCCTGAGACGGTTTCCGTGATCAACGGCACTGTCAAATGGTTCGACGCCGTCAAGGGCTATGGCTTCATCACGCCCGAGGGCGGCCGCGAGGACGTGCTGCTGCACAAGACCGTGCTGCGCGAGATTGGCCGGCAAGGCATCGTCGAGGGCACCAAACTGGTGGTCGAGGTGGCGCGCCGGGCCAAGGGCATGCAGGCTGTGCGCATCGTCGAATTGGACGGTACCGGCGTGGCGCCGCCGGCGCGGCCACCGGGGAACACGCGGCCGCGACCGCATCAACCGGAGGTCGAGGCCGAGGGCGAGGCACTGGACGCCACCGTCAAGTGGTTCAACCGCGTGCGCGGCTACGGCTTCGTCACCCAAGGCGACAATACGCGCGACATCTTCGTGCATGTCGAGGTGCTGCGCCGGTTCGGGCTGGAGGAATTGCAGCCGGGCCAGCAGGTGCGGGTCCGGGCCGTCCGCGGGGCGAAAGGCCCGATGGTGGCGGAGATCGAATTGCTGGGCTGAGCCTGCCTTCGCGACCCTCCGCCGATCGGCGCCGGCCAGCGCCAGATCGACCAGTGGCAGATCGACCAGCGCCTGCAGCCGCCGGTGGATCCAAACCCAGCGCAAGCCCGGACCGGAAACAACAAATTCGGCAGCATGGCTACCGCATTTGCGGGCGCGTTGGGCGCCGAATTCGCTACCCCGGACCCGACGTCCTCGCGTTAGATAGCCGCGCGGCAGGTCGGGTCATTGCGGGCGGACTGTCTTCCCCGCCCCGGGGCGGGGAAGACATGTGGTGTCCGGGCCGCGGTTTGGCAAGGGGCCTCACTCCAGTTCGACCGCGTAGTCCGCCACGGGGCGCACGTTCCTGATCAGTCCCTGCTGCTTCAGGAACTCGGCGAAGCGCTGATAGCGCCGGTTATCCAACGCCGCCGGGCTGTGCGCGAAGCGCGGCAGCGTGTCGCGAAAGGCCCGGCGGTTGAGTTCGTCGTCCAGCTCCTTGCGGCCCTTGATGAACAGCGTCCAGCTTTCCGCCGGCCGGTTGACCAGGTACTGGGCGCCGCGCTCCATGGCATCGACGAAGCGGCGCAGCCGCGGGTCGGCCAGCCGGGCGCCGTTGGCCACCACGATCAGCTCGTCATAGGCCGGCACGCCTTCTTCCTCCACATAGAACGCGCGGCCGGGGCGCTTCTCGATGTCGAGTTGGTTCAGCTCGAAGTTGCGGAAGGCACCGATCACCGCGTCCACCTGCCCGGACAGTAGCGCCGGCGACAGCGAGAAGTTGACGTTGACCAGCGTGACGTCGCTGGACTTCAGCCCGGCCTTGGCCAACAGGGCGGCCAACAGGGCCTCCTCGAAGCCGCCGACCGAGTAGCCGATCCTGCGGCCCTTGAGATCGGCCAGCGACGCGATCGGCCCGTCCCGCAAGACGACCAGGCTGTTGAGCGGCGTGGAAACCAGCGTGGCGATGCGCTTCAGCGGCAGGCCCTGGTCGACCTGGATGTGCAATTGCGGCTGATAGGAGATGGCGAGATCGGCCTTGCCGGCGGCCACCAGTTTCGGTGGATCGTTGGGATCGGCGGGGGCGATCAGCTCCACGTCGAGCCCGGCCGCAGCGAAAAAACCCATCTCCTTCGCCACCAGAAGCGTGGCGTGATCGGGATTGACGAACCAATCGAGGATCAGGGTCAGCCTGTCGGTCGCCCCCGCGGGCAGGCCGGCCAGCAGCGCGGCAACCAGGGTAAGGACACGCAGCATCGTCGCTCTCCTTTCACGGCAAGGCTTGCTCCGCCTGCCAGGGCACCAGGCGCCGGACCATCCGATCGACCGCGAAATAGAGCGCCACGGCGATCAGGCCCAGCAGCAGCAGGGCGGCGAACATCAGGTCGATCTGCAGCCGGGCGTTGGCGTGCAGCATGAGATAGCCAAGCCCGGCGCTGGAGCCGACCCATTCGCCGACCACGGCGCCGATCGGCGCCACCGCGGCCGCGATGCGCAGGCCCGAGCCCAACGCCGGCAGCGCGGCCGGCAGCCGGATATGGCGCAGTTCCGCCCAGCGCTGCCGGCGCGTGCCGGCGGTCATGGTACGTGCGAGGTCGAGCCAGCCGAGCTCGGTGCGGCGCAACCCGTCATAGAAGCTGGCGGTCACCGGAAAGAAGATGATTAGCACCGCCATCGCCACCTTGGAGGCCAGGCCATAGCCCAGCCACAGCACCAGGATCGGCGCCAGAGCGAACACCGGAATGGCCTGCGAGAGCACCACGACGGGCAGCAGCCAGCGGCGCAAGACCGCCCGCCGCACCATGGCGAGTGCTGCCAGCGCGCCCAGCAGCGTGCCGAGCAGCAGGCCGAGAACGATCTCCAACAGGGTGACGCCGGCATGGCCCAACAGCAAAGGCAGCCGTTCCCAGCCGGCCCGCAGCACACGGGTCGGGGAGGGCAGGATGTAATGCGGCAGGTCCAGCAGGCCGACCAGCGCCTGCCAGCCCAGCAGCAAGCCGCCGGCGATGACCGCCACTCGGGCCGCGGCGATCATGGCGCCGGCGCCTGGCCCAGGCGCTGCAACAGCACCCGGTAGAGCGCGAGCAGGCCGGGTTCGGCAGGCGGCCGGGGTGGCGGGCCGGGGGGCCTCAGCGGCGGCCCCAAGCGGGCTGGGTTGCCGGCCAGCACCAGCACCGTATGACCGAGCTTCAGTGCCTCCCAAGGGTCGTGCGTCACCAGCAGCACCGTGCGCCCGCCGAGCAGCCGCCCGGCCAGGTCCTGCACCATCGTGCGGGTCAGCGCATCGAGTTGCGAGAACGGCTCGTCCATGAGGACGAACGGGCGGTCCTCCATCAGCGTGCGGGCGAGCGCCGCGCGCTGGCGCATGCCGCCCGACAGCGCCGCCGGCCAGAGGCCGGCGACCTCCGCCAGGCCAACCGCCCGCAGCATCGCCAGCGCCCGCTCCGCATCGATCGGCTGGCCGCGCAGGCGCTGGCCCAGCGTGACATTGCCCAGCACGTTGAGCCAGGGGAGCAGCAGGTCGCGCTGGTCCATGAACGCGACGCGGCCAACGAGTGGCTGGCCGTCGCCGGCGCTGACCTGGCCCACCGCGCCCGACGCACCCAGCCCCGCGATCAGCCGCAGGAGGCTGCTTTTGCCCACCCCGCTCGGGCCCAGGAGACAGGTGATCTCACCGCCCTGCAGCGTCAGAGCGAGATCCTGGAACACCGCGCGGCCGCCATAGGCCAACCCCAGCCCCGTGGCCGTCAGGCTGGGGGACTGTGGGGCGGACGCGGCTTGGCTGGCGGGTTCGGCCATGGCGCACTCGTCCCTCCGCCGGTATGAACCGGTTCAGGTTCGAAAGGTCGTCCCGCTTCCGGGACCTCTCAGCCGGGCTCTCGGCTTCCCCCAGTGACCGTTCGACTATAGGGCAGGGTGGCGGGCGCGCAAAGCCGACCGATTCCGGTTGCAACGCCGGACGCCCTGGGCAAGACAATCCGGCGTTCCGACGGAGGGCGCGCCTGTGTGGTCGATCCGGCAAGGCTGGTGGGTGCTACTGCTGACGCTGGCATGGCTGGCGGCGGCCCGGGCCGGCGGCGCGGACACCGCCGTCGTCGTGGGCGAAAGGGCGCGGCATGTCTTTCGCGTGGAGCTGGCCGACACCGATGCCAAGCGCCAGCGCGGCCTGATGTACCGCCGCGAACTGGCCGAGGACGCCGGCATGCTGTTCCACTTCGAGCGGGTGGCGCCGGTTAGCTTCTGGATGAAGAACACCTACCTGTCGCTCGACATGCTGTTCCTCGCCGGCGATGGCCGCATCGTGCATATCCACGAGCGGGCGGTGCCGGAATCGGAACGCCCCATCGCCCCGCCCCAACCGGTGCTGGCGGTGCTGGAAGTGTTGGGCGGCACGGCGCAGCGGCTGGGCATCAAGGTGGGCGACCGGGTGGACCACCCGATCTTCGTTCGCTGACGGCTGGACCTATTTTTCGTTGAGCGCCACGCGCGGCGAACTCTCGCCCGCCAGCAACCGGCGCAGATGAAAGAACGCCAGGGGATCGTCCTCGTGCTCGCCGACATAGGTGGCGAAAGCCTTGCGCGCGGCACCGGCGTCGCCCGCCGCCAGCAGGGCATAGGCCCGCGTGTAGGCCGCCGTCCGCGGCGCGTGGAACGCGGCATCGCAGAGCGGTTCGTGCGCCTGCAGGGCTTCCTTGCGGCCCATGACCACCAGTTCGGCGATGGGCCGACCCTTGAAGCCGGGGATTTCCGCCACCGTGGCGCCACTGGCGCAAATGCGCGTGCCGAAATGCTTGTTGGCGCTTTCCAGGCGCGCGGCGACGTTGATGGCATCGCCATGCGCGGTGTAATCGAAGAACAGCTTGCCACCGAAATTGCCGATGATGGCACTGCCGGAGTTGACGCCGATCCGGGTGACGCCCAGCGCCAGCCCTTCGGCTTGCTGCTGCGTCTCGAAGTCGCGCGCGAAGGCATCGATCGCCAGCGCGCAGGCGATCGCCTGCTGCGCATGGTCGGCTTGCGGTTCGGGCGCGCCGAACATGGCGTAGACGGCATCGCCCAGCACCTTCACCACCGTGCCCTCGTGCTGGAAAACGATCTGCGTCAACTGGTCGAGATAGGAGTTCAGCAGCGGCACCACGCCGCCGGGCGGCTGGCTTTCGACCAGCGAGGTGAAGCCGGAGAGGTCGGTGAACATGAAGGTGACGGGTCGCCGCTCGCCGCCCAGTTCGAGGAAGCGCGGGTCGGAGGCGAGACGGTCGGCCAAGTTGGGCGAGAAGTAGCGCGCCAGCACGCTTCTGACCCGTTCCGCCTCGTCGCGCCCGCGGCGCAGCGCACGCAACCGTTCGATCTCGGCCAAGGTCTTGCGGATGATCGCGTGCAAGTCATCGAAAGCGATCGGCTTGGTCAGGAAGTCGAACGCGCCGCGGTTCATCGCCGTGCGGATATTCTGCATGTCCCCATAGGCGGAGACGATCACCGCCTTGAGATCGCCCTTGTTCTCGGCCAATCGCTCCAGCAGGGTCAGCCCGTCCATGCGCGGCATGTTGATGTCGCTCAGCACCAGGTCGATGTCGTCTTGCCGCGCCAACAGGGCCAGGGCTTCCTCGCCGTCATGCGCGAACAGGAAGCTGAACTGACCGTCGCGAATCTGCTTGCGGAACTTCTGGGTGATCAAAAGCTCCAGGTCAGGTTCGTCGTCCGCGACCAGAATGCGTGTCGTCACCGGCCGCCTCCGTTCCCGGCGCGGCGGGGCAGGGTGACGGTGAATTCGGTGAACTCGCCGGCTTGGCTGTCGACCGCGATCGTGCCGGCATGCTGTTTGACGACGATGTCGTAGCTGAGCGACAGCCTCAACCCGGTGCCCTCGCCCGGCGGCTTGGTCGTGAAGAACGGCGTGAACAGCCGCTGGCGGTGTTGCGGCGCGATACCGATGCCGTTGTCGCGCACCTTATGTTCGACATGGTCGCCCAGGTCGCTGGTGCTGACCCAAAGCGTGGGCGCAAAGCCTGCGGGCGCGGCTTGCGCGCGCTTGTCGGCGGCATAGAAGCCGTTGGCGAACAGGTTGAGAAAAACCCGCGTCAGTTCCTGCGGATAGGCGTCCACATTGCCGGCGCGAGGATCGAACTGGCGGTGCAGCACGATGTTGAAACCCCGTTTTTCCGCCCGTGCGCCATGATAGGCGAGGTTCAGGCTCTCCTCGACGATGGCGTTCCAGGCCACGTTCGCCCGCTCGCCGGGGCCGTGACGGGAATGCAGCAGCATGTTCTTGACGATGCGGTCGGCCCGCGCGCCGTGCTCGGCGATCTTGCCGAGGTTGGTATCGAGATCGGCCAAGCGGCCCTCGGCTTCCTGGCGCAGGTCACTTTCCTGGGCGGCGATCTGTTGGCGCAGCAGTTCGGCCAGCTCCGCCAGCAATTCGCGCGACAGCTCGGCGAAGTTGTTGACGAAGTTGAGCGGATTCTTGATTTCGTGCGCGATGCCGGCGGTCAACTGGCCAAGCGAGGCCATTTTTTCCGATTGCACCAAGCGGTCTTGCGCGCGGCGCAGATCGTGCAGGGCGGTTTCGGCGCGGGTCTTCGCCGCCTGCGCCTCGAGTTCGCGCTGCTTGAGCTGGGTGATGTCGGTATAAGTCGCCACCAGTCTGCCATCGTGGGTGCGCCGCATGCTGGCATGCAACCAGGTGCCGTCACGCATGTGCACCTCGACCAGGCCTTTAGGGTTGCGACGGTGCTCAAGGCGCATCGCCAGCCAGCCTTCGAAATCCTCGCCCACGTCGGGATACATGCCGTGGGAATGAGCCAGCCGCACATAGTCCTCGAACCGCATGCCGGGCTTGACCGGGTCGGCGACCTCGGCCGGCGCGGTGGCCGTGAAGAAACGACGGTAAGTGCTGTTGCACAAGGCCAGGCGGTCGTTGGCGTCGAACAGCGCGAAGCCCTCGTTGATCGCCTCGATGGCTTCACCCAGGCGGGTGCGTTCCTCGTCCAGCTGGCGGCCGAGCTGCTTCTCGGCGGTGATGTCGCCGGTCGAGCCGACCATGCGGACCACCCGGCCGGCCGCGTCGCGCAGGCTCGTGCCGTGCTGTCGGGCCCAGCCCCAGGCGCCATCCGCCCGGCGATAGCGCATCTCGTAGTTGAGCCGCTGGGTCTCGCCGCGAAAATGCGCCGCCATCGCCCGACGGAAGCCAGGCTGATCGTCGGGATGGATGCGGTTCAGCTAGTCTTCCGGCGTGACCATCTCCTCGTGGGTGAAACCCAGCGAGGTGCGCACATTGGGGGAATAGTAGACGCGTCCGTTGGCCACATCCCAGTCGTAGATGCCTTCGTCGATCGCCTGCAGGGCCAGGGCATAGCGCTCCTCGCTGATCCGCAAGGCCTCTTCCGCCGCCTTGCGTTGGGATATGTCGCTGATGGCGCCGACCAGCCGCACCGCGCGGCCATCGGCGTTACGGACAGCAAGGCCGTGGTCGGCGATCCAGAGATAGGCTCCAGGTTTGCTGCGAATCCGGTACTCGCAGTGCAGCGCCTGCGTGCGTGCGGTGAAATGCTCGCGCAGGCTGGCGCGATAGGCCGCGAAATCGTCGGGATGCACCCGCTCGAACCAGTCGCGCGCGGTCAATTCGCCGGCCTTGAAGCCGAACATCTCGTTCAGATGCTCGGAAACGCGCAACTCGTCGGTGCTGATCGACCAATCGTAAAGGCCGTCGCTGATCGCCCGTGTGGCCAACTCGTAGCGTTCCTGGTCGTGCCGCTGGGCGGCTTCGATGTGCCGCAGCGTCGTGACGTCTTCGTAGGTGATCGCAAGGCTGCTATTTCGCAGCGGGCGGTAGCGGGCGTGGACGACGCGGCCGTCGGCCAACGGTTGGTCGATGTCGAGCGGTCGCTCCGAGCGCAGCTGTGCCAGGCGCTGCTCGACCTGTTGCGTCGGATCGCCTGGGCCATAGTCGCCGCGTTCGGCATTGTGCCGGAACAGCGCGGCCAGCGGCGCGCCGGGCCGGCAAAAGTCGGCCGCGTAGCCGCGGATGGCTCGGAATTGTTCGTTGCAATACAGCAGACGCAGTTGCGCGTCGAAAATACCAAGGCCCTCCGCCAGTTGCTCCAGGCCCAGTTCGACGTCGGTGGCGATTGTCTTCGACATCTCCCGCCTTCGCTGCCGACCGACGCGGTTATCCTGCAGGTGGTCGGAAGGCGAAGTTAAGCATAGCGCGATATTGCTGGGTCGTCCGCCGCCGCTTGACGGGCAGTGCGCCAGTCACTATCCCCAAGCCTGGGCCGCTGGCGCCGGGGAGTGGCGCAGTCTGGTAGCGCATCTGCTTTGGGAGCAGAGGGTCGCTGGTTCGAATCCAGTCTCCCCGACCAACCGATCGCGCCGCGTCGTCACTCGCCGGGAGGCGTCTTGCACCATGCACGCCGTGATCTACAAGCCCACGCGCACCGCGATGCAATCCGGCCGCGGCAATACCAAGGCCTGGGTGCTGGAGTTCGCCGCCGAGACGGCGCGCCAGATCGACCCGCTGATGGGCTGGACCTCGTCCGCCGATACCGGCCAACAGGTTCGGCTCAGCTTCGAGAGCCAGGCGGCGGCGGAGGCGTTTTGCGCCCGGCATGGGCTGGTCTTCACGCTCCAGGCACCGCGCGAACGCAAGGTCAAACCAAAGAATTATTCTGACAACTTCAGTTATTACATGAAGAGGGGTCCGGGTTCCGAGCCGTTGCCGCGCCCTTAGCTCAGTGGATAGAGCAACCGCCTTCTAAGCGGTAGGTCGCTGGTTCGATCCCAGCAGGGCGCGCCACGCACTTGCCAGTGGTGGGCAAACCGGTGAAGTTGACCGGCGATCGGCCGGGCTCGGACAGTCTCGCCGGGCGCCGTGGGCGCGAAAGGCAATGGCGATGAAAGTGCGCATCGAATACTGCATGTCCTGAAACTACGAGCCGCGCGCCCTCCGTGCGAGGGACCGACTGGTGGTTGGCTATGGCGCCGAGGTGGAACTGGTGAAGTCCTCGGGCGGGGCGTTCGAGGTCAGCGTCGACGGCCGGCTGGCGTTTTCCAAGAAGCAGCTCGGCCGCTTCCCGACAGACCAGGAAATCGACGCCATCGCGCTGGCCTGACGCCGGTCAGGCCAGGGCGTGCTTCAGCGCGGCCGAGGCCACGGCCTGCGCCGTCACAGCTTCGTCGATGATCGGCGCCATGCTGAAGAAGCCGTGGATCACGCCGGCATATTCGTGGAACTCGACCGGCACCTCGGCCCGGCGCAACGCCTCGGCATAGGCGGGCGCGTCGTCGTGCAGCACGTCGCATTGCGCGGCGATGATGCAGCCCGGCGCCAGTCCGCGGTGACTTGCCGCCTTGATCGGCGAGGCACGCCAGTCCTGGGCATTGCGTAAGTCCTTGAGATAGTGCCGCTGGAACCACAGCATGGCCGGCGTGTCCAGCACCCCGTAGCCGTAGCCAAAGGTCTTGTAGGTCGGCGACACGCAGGCATAGTCGGCGATCGGATAGACCAGGAGTTGCAGCCGTAGTTTCGGCCGCCCGGCATCGCGCGCCATCAGCGCCACCACCGCCGCCAGGTTGCCGCCGGCGGAATCCCCGCCCACCGCCAGACGGGATGGATCGACGCCGATCTCGCTCGCGTGCTCGGCCGTCCACACGGTCGCGGCATAACAGTCGTCGGCCGCCGCCGGGAACGGATGTTCGGGTGCCAGCCGGTAGTCGACCGAGACGACCACGATGTTGGCCCCGACGCACAAGTTGCGGGCCACCGAATCATGCGTGTCCAGGCTGCCGATGACATGGCCGCCGCCGTGGAAGTAGACCATGGCCGGCGATTGCTTGGCGGCGCCGGCCGGCCAGTAGATGCGCAGTTTCATGGCGCCGCCGGGGCCGGGCATCTGGCGCTCTTCCAGCCGACCGATCGGGGTGGGCGGGATGTTGCGCGCCTTCACCATGGCCTCCATCTGGTCGCGCGCCTGCGGCACACTGAGATTGGCCACCGAGGCAACCTTCAGCGCCGTCATGCGATCCAGCAACACCCGTGTCTGCGGCGTGACGTTCATGCCTTGCCCCCCATTCGACCGGCGGCGAAGGTTGGCACAATCGGGGGGCTGCCGGGAAGCGAGACGGCCGGCATGGAACCCATGCCGGCCGTCGGTCGGGACGCTGGACTGGCGGCTCAGGCCGCCGAAGCGGCGCCGTTCGCGCGGTCGTTGGCGGCCGGCGTTGGCGACTGCGTGCCATAGGCCACGGCCTTGAAGCCCTCGCGCGTCATGCCGAGATCCTTCAGCGTGCGCTCATCGATCTCCTCGAGTTCGCGCCGCTGGCGCTGCTTCTCCGCGATGCGGCCGACCGCCGCGCAGAGCAGGGCGGGCGCACGGAACAGCCACCGCAGCGCGCCGCCGAAGGCGTTCGCGATGTAGAGGGAGTGCAACGCTCGACCGCGTGCCACCGCGGCGCTGATCGCCTGCTGGTTGAGCGGCGCCGGAACATCCGTCGTCCGGCCCGGTTGCGATTGCAGATTGCGAGACATGGTTATCACCTAGTTTCCTGCTGCGGCCGAACTCGGCCGCGGACCTTCCGTATATAGTAAGCATTACTGTCCTATCAATGGATCCAGGCATTAAATTTCAATAGCTTCCCGCGATGCAGCATTGCAGCTGCTGCATGCGCCAGGGGCCCCTTGCGCGGCCGCGGAGTGGGCGCGAAAGTGTGGCGCCAGGAGGACACCTCGAGAACCTCTGGCGTTGAGGGTCGCGGGTTGATTCTCTGACCTCTGGCGATGGCCGGAGGCGGGGATGGCGGGACAGGCTGGTTTCTTCGACACGGACGAGCGGCTGGCGTGGCTGTCGGCGGCGGGGGA
>VGEV01000041.1 GCA_016869175.1 Alphaproteobacteria bacterium | reverse complement strand
TCAACAGGGTCAAACACTTCCGAGCCATCGCCACGCGCTACGACAAGCACGACGCCAACTACCTCGCCCTCATCAAGCTCGCCGCATCACGAATCTGGATGCGTGCTTATGAGTCCGTGTCCTAGTCCGGCCAGCGCCGATGCAGCCACAGCCATTGTTCCGGCCGGCGGCGCACCCAATTCTCGACCGAGGCATTGATCATGGCCATCAGGTCGGCAACGGCCTCGGGCTCCGCGCCATCGGCGGGCAGCGGAAGCGGTGGATAGGCGGTCACGCGAAACCGTGCGCCCTTGAGCCGCTCGCAACGGACGCCGACGACCGGCAATCGGTATCTCAAGGCAAGCTGCGCCAGCGCAGGCGCGGTCATCGCCGGTCGGCCGAAGAACGGCACGGGGATGCCATCGTTCATCTTCTGGTCGACCAGCATGCCGATATGGGCGCCCGCCTTGATTGCCCGCAGCAGACGCCTGGCGCCCTCCATGCCCTTCGGCACGGTGTCGAGCGCCCAACCGCTACGCAATTCGCGCATGAGATCGTCGATCAGCGGATTGTTGGGCGCGCGGTAGATCAGATATCCGGTCAGGCCGATCGCATGGCAAGCGGCCGCGGTCAGTTCCCAATTGCCGAGATGGGCGGTGTATGCGATCCCGGCGCGGCCATCGTCGCGCAGCCGCTCCAGATGTTCGCGTCCGACCAGTTCGACCCAGCCGCCGGGTTCGTCGGTGAAACGCAACCGGGAGAGATGCGGCAGTTCCGCCGCCACACGACCGAGTTGCCCCCACATGCGGCCGATCAGCCGCCGAGCGTGCCGGGCGTCGACCTCTGGCAAGGCGCGGCGCAGCCGCGCCGCGGCTTCCCGGCTGCGGTGCCTCATGCAGAGGCCGATGAGGCGGCCAAGCGCCGCGCCCAGCGCGGAAGCCCAGGGTATGGGCAGTGCGCCCAGCAGAGCCAGCGACGCCCGCGCCAGCAGCGCCTGCGCGCGGTGGGCAGGGCTGGCTGCCTCAGCCACGGACGAACACGCCATCGACGAGCGCCGCTGCCGCCGCCGGATCGTCGAACGCCAGTCGCACGCGCAGGCACTCGACCATCGCCCTCGCTTCAGGCGGCAGCCGCACGAAATCCTTGGCCGTCGTTACCGGCCAGGCCGCCAGATCTTGCGCAGCCTCGACCAGCCGCATGACTTCGTCGGGGCTATAGCGATGATGGTCGGCGAAGCCGTGTTCCGCCACCACCTCGGCGCCGAGCGCCCGCAGGCTGGCGAAGAACTTGGCAGGCCGGCCGATGCCGGCGAAAGCCAGCAACCGGCGCCCCCGCCAGCCAAGCGCCGCTTCCTCCGGCAGCAGCCGGGCGGCAAGCACCGGCAGATCCGGCGGCAGCGGCGGCGGCGGCAGGTCACGGCCATCGGGCGAATGCACAAACACGACGGCCGCCACCCGCGCCACCGCCTGGGCCCAAGGCTCGCGCAGCGGACCCGCCGGATGCACTCGGCTGTTGCCCAGGCCGGCGCCGCCGTCGATCACCAGCAAGGACAGGTCCTTGGCCAAGGACGGGTTCTGCAAACCGTCATCCAACAGCAGCAGCCCGGCGCCGGCGGCCCTGGCCGCAAGCGCGCCGGCCAGTCGGTCGCGTGCGATCCAGGTTGGCGCCGCTTCGGCCAGCAGCAGGGCTTCATCGCCCACGTCAACCGCCGCATGCTTTCGCGGATCGACCGGCAGCGGGCCGGTCAGCCGGCCACCATGTCCGCGGCTCAGGATGTGCACAACGATGCCGCGTTGACGCGCCAGCGCGGCGAGCGCCAAGACGGTCGGCGTCTTGCCACTGCCGCCGGCGGTGGCGTTGCCGATACAGACGACCGGCAGACCGATGCGCGCCGGCACGATACGACGGCGCAGGCCGCGGCCAGCAAGGGCGTAGAGCCAAGCGGCGGGCGCCAGCAGCCGCGCGACCGCATTGTCGGCCTGCCAGAACTCAGGCGCGCGCATGGCGCTCTTCCGGCAGATGCCGCAGGATGGCCTCGCAGACGAGATCGAGCGCGCGGCCCGCGTCGGCGGTAACGGCGAGCCCGGCCTCGGCCATGCGCTGGCGCCTGGCGGGATCGGCCAGCAACTCGGTCAGTTGCGCCGCAAGCGCGGCCGCATCGGCCACCCGCCGGGCGGCGCCGGCTTCCAGCAACAGCGTCACTGGCTCGGCGAAGTTCTGGGTATGCGGGCCGAACAGCACCGGCCGCGCAAGGCGTGCGGGTTCCAGCGGATTCTGTCCGCCATGCGGCACCAGCGAGCCGCCGACGAAAGCCACCGCCGCCAGCCGGTAAAAGAGGCCAAGCTCGCCCAGCGTGTCGGCGACATAGAACGTGCACGCCGCGGTCGTCGGCTCCGCCGCGCCGCGGCGCGCGACGTCATGGCCAAGTCCCCGCAATAGCGCGGCTACCTCGGGCCCGCGTCGCGGATGCCGCGGCACGACGATGGCAAGTGCCCGTGGCAGCGCCTGCCGCAAGCGGTCATGCGCCGCAGCCAGCAGCGCTTCCTCGCCGACATGCGTGCTGGCGGCGAGCCAGACGGGTCGGCCGGCAAGCCGGTTCGCCAAGTCCGCCAACGCCGCCTCATCGTACGGCAGCGCAGGTGCCGCCCACTTCAGGTTGCCAGTGACCGTCAATCTGTTGGCGCCCAATTGGCGCAGCCGCTCGCCATCGGCATCGCTCTGCGCCAGCACCGCTTCGAACGCGCCCAGCAGGGTGCGCGCCGCGCCCGGCAGCAACCGCCAGCGGCGATGCGAGCGGGCCGAGAGGCGCGCGTTGACCAACAGCATCGGCCGCCCCAACGCCCGCGTCGCCTGCACCAGGTTGGGCCAGAGTTCGGATTCGATCCACACCGACAGGTCGGGCCGCCAATGGTCGAGGAAGGCGGCGACGGCATCCGGCCGATCGACCGGGGCAAACTGCCGCAAGGCACCGGCCGGCAGTCGCTCGGCCAGGAGACGCTGGGAGGTGGCGGTTCCGCTGGTGATCAGCAAGGCGATGTCCCGCCGACTCGCGCGCAGCCGGTGCAGGACCGGCAGGATTGACATGACCTCGCCGACACTGGCGCCGTGGAACCAGGCAAGCGGGCCTTCGGGCCGCGAACCGGAGGCTTCCCCCAGCCGCTCGCGCCAGCGCGTCGGGTCTTCCTTGCCGCTTGCCAACCGGGCAGCCAGATAGCGGTCGATCGCCGGTGCCAGCAGCCGTGTCAGGCCGCGGTAGAGGGCCAGGCTCATGCCGACGGCGACGCCGGTTCGAGCGGCGAATGCCCCATCAGCCGGTCAGCCTCGGCGGTGGCGTGGTTGAGCGCGCGCTCGACTGCAAGCCGCGCAGCTTCCAGCGCCGCAGCGTCCGCGTCGCGCGCCACGTCGATGGCGTCGCTCCAGACGAAAACGCCATGCGAAAACGGCAACGGCACCTGGAACCGGTCCCAGGTCGACAAGAGGCGACGGCGCCGGGTAGCGGCGGAAACCGGCAGAACGGGCACGCCCGATAACCTGGCCAGCGCCACCACACCGTCGCTTGCCCGCATGAAAGGCCCGCGCGGCCCGTCCGGCGTGATGCCGATGTTGATGCCCTGGCGCAGCAGCCGCACCAGGTCGCGGATCGCTTGCGCGCCGCCCTTGCCACGCGCCTTGGCTGGTTGGCTGCTGGAGCCGCGCACGGCGCCCAAGCGGAAATGCGCAATGGTGTCGGCGATCAGGCCGCCGTCGCGATGCTGCGAAATCAGCATGCGCATCGGCACACCCGGACGCCAGCAACAGGGCATCATCAACAGGCGGCCATGCCAGAAAGCCAGGATGAACGGCCGGCCTTCGTCCCACAACCGATTGGGCGTCTCCCCGCCCAAGACGCTCCAACGACCGGTGACATGGCAAAGCCGCAGGTACCGCGCCATCAGCCAACTGGCGAACCGGCGCAGCCGCGCCGAACGCAGGACGCGTCGAAGCGGACGGCGGAGCATGCCTCAGGAACCCGTTCCGCCCGGCCGCGCTTCGGCTTCGGCGCCTTGCGCCTGCAGGGCATGCAGCCGGGCATAAGTGCCTGCCCGCGCCAAGAGATCCCGGTGGCTGCCGGTCTCGACGATGCGGCCGCCGTCCAGCACATGGATTTCGTCCGCCGATTGCACGGTACTGAGCCGATGCGCGATGAGCAGCGTAGTGCGGCCATGCATCAGTCGCCGCAGCGCCTCCTGCACCTGCCGCTCGCTCTCCGCATCGAGCGCCGAAGTCGCTTCGTCCAACAACAGGATGGGCGCGTCTTTCAGCATCGCCCGCGCGATCGCCAGCCGTTGGCGCTGCCCACCCGACAGCCGCACGCCGTTCTCGCCCACCGCGGTGTCGTAGCCCTGCGGCAGGGCGGCGATGAAATCGTGCGCGGCGGCGGCTCGGGCGGCGGCGACGATGGCTTCGCGACTGGCGCCGGGCCGGCCATAGGCGATGTTGGCGGCGACGGTGTCGTCGAAGAGTTGTGCTTCCTGCGCCACCAAGCCCACGGCCGCGCGCAACGAACGCAAGCTGACCTGGCGGACATCCTGGCCGTCGATCCGCACAGCACCGGCACTGACATCGTAGAAGCGGGGGATGAGATTGAGCAGGGTCGACTTGCCGGCGCCCGAGGCGCCCACCAGCGCCACCACCTTGCCGGCCGGCACCGTCAGATCGACCCCGGACAGCGCCGCTCGACCGCCGGCATAGGCGAAACCCACCGCCTCGAACCGCACCTGGCCGGCCGTCAGGCGCAACTCGGGCGCGTCGGCAACTTCGCCGATCGCTGGCCGGGTGTCGAGCAACGCGAAAATCCGTTCGGCCGCCGCCAGGCCCTCCTGGATCGCGGTATTGAAGGTGGCAAGGCTCTTCAGCGGCTGATAGGCCATGAGCAGGGCCGCCAGGAACGAGGTGAAGGCACCCAGCGTCATGCTGCCCTGCTGCGCCTGCCAGCCGCCGTAAAGGATGGCCAGCGCCACCGCCAAGCCGCCCAGCGCCTCGGTGCTGGGGGCCGCCGCCGAGCGCGTCCGCACCGCCTTCATGATATGCGCCAGCCGGCGCTCCACCGCCGCCTGGGCGCGGCCGATCTCGTAATCCTCGCGGCCATAGGCCTTGACGATGCGGGCGCCTTCCAGGGTTTCGGCCAGGTGCGCCGAAAGGCGGCCGGTCTCGGCCTGCGTCTTGCCGGACGCCTTGCGCATCCGCCTGCCCAGCCGGCGGATGGCGAAGGCGATCGGCGGGAAGACCAGCAAGGTGAGCGCCGCCAGCTTCCAGTCCTGCCAGAACATCACCGCCGACAGGGCGACGAAGGTCAGGCCGTCCTTGGCGACGCCGGTCAGCGCGCGCGACACGGTTTCGCGCAGCAACTGCACGTCGTAGAGGAAGCTCGCGATCAGCTTGCCGCTATGCACCGACTGGAGGTAGGCAAGGTCGGCGGTGATGAGATGGCGATAAAGCGCCACCTGGGTGTCGGCGATGATGCGTTGGCCGACGCCGCCCACCAGCACATCCTGGGCATAGCTGGCGGCGGCCTTGATGGCCGCGACGAGGAGCGCGGCCAGCGGCACCAGCCACAGCATGCTGGCCGACTTGGCGATGAACACCTGGTCGACGGCCGGCTCCAGCAGCCAGGCATTGGCGGCCGTGCTGGCCGCCGCCAGCGCCATGAACAAGGCGGCGAGGCCGAGCCGGCCCACATGCTGCCCAACTCGTTCGCGGAGCAGGCGCCGCAGCAGGGCAAGGCTGCCCCGCCCGGACGCCGGCTGGTCCATGGCGTAGGGGGCGGCGGCGGTGGCGCCGGCGGTCATCGGCTGGCAATAGCCCGTCGCGCGCCCAGCCGCAACGGTGCCTTGCCAGTTCGCGGCCTAATGGCGGTGCGCCTTGCTCGCCTCGGCGAACTTGGCCTTCTGCTCGGCCGACGCTTCCTTCTGGAACCTGGCCTGCCATTCCGCATAAGGCATGCCATAGACGATCTCGCGCGCCGCCGCCTTGTCGAGCGCCATGCCCTTGGCGCTGGCCGCCTCCTGGTACCAGTTCGACAGGCAATTGCGGCAGAAGCCGGCCAGGTTCATCAGGTCGATGTTCTGCACGTCGGTTCGCTCGCGCAAATGCACCACCAGCTTGCGGAAGGCCGCAGCCTCCAGTTCGGTGCGCGTGGCGTCGTCGAATTTTTCAATACTCATGGCAAACCGTCCAGGACTAAGGGTTTGCCGCAGTATATCGGCATCCGGCACTGCGCTGCCAAGCAGCCCCGCCGACAGAGAACTAGCGAAGCCGGCCGCCCTTGCCGGTATACTCGGCACTGGCGGTCCGTGCTCGCAGGGGAGATTGTCCATGAAGATCTTGTGGTTCCATCTGATGCCCTATACCGAGCTGCCCGACGATTTCCGGCAGAAGAACAATTCGGTCTGGGTGGACATCAACTCCAACCTGTTCGAGCCCGAACGGGCACATCACATGTACAACGACTTCATGGACGAGTTGGAATTCGCCGCGCAAAGCGGCTTCCACGGCGTCTGCGTCAACGAGCATCACAACAACGGCTATGGGCTGATGCCCTCGCCCAACCTGATCGCCTCGACGCTGGCCCGGCGCACCAGCGAGGCCGCGCTCTGCATCCTGGGCAACAGCCTCGCGCTCTACAACCCGCCCACCCGCGTGGCGGAAGAAATGGCGATGATCGATTGCATTTCCGGCGGTCGGGTAATTGCCGGCTTTCCGGTCGGCTCGCCGATGGACACCTGCTACGCCTACGGTCAGAACCCCAGCCTGTTGCGCCAGCGCTATTACGAGGCGCACGACCTGGTGCTGAAGTCCTGGATGGAGCCGGAGACCTTCGCGTTCAACGGCCGCTTCAACCAGCAGCGCTATGTCAACAACTGGCCGCGGCCGGTGCAGAAGCCGCGCCCGCCGATCTGGATTCCGGGCGGCGGTTCGGTGGAGACTTGGCGCTGGTGCGCGGAGATGGACTACGTCTACTGCTACCTCTCCTATTACGGCTACAAGGCCGGGCGCGACACCATGCACGGCTTCTGGCGCGAGATGGACAAGCTCGGCAAGGACCGCAATCCCTACCGGGCGGGTTTCCTGCAATTCGTCGGCGTGGCCGAGACGCGGGCCGAGGCAGCCAGGCTGTACAAGGAAGCGGCGGAGTATTTCTACGGCCGTTGCCTGCATGTCGACCCAAAGTTCGCCAGTCCGCCCGGCTACACCACCGAGGCCACCGTCAGGGCGCGGGTGCAGAGCATGGTGGTGCAGGCCGCCAACAAGGCGATCGAACGACGCGAGGTGCCGCTCGACTTTCAGGAGATCGTCGACAAGGGCTACGTCATCATCGGCAGCCCGGACGAGGTGGCCGAACAGATCCGCGCGCTGGCGGTCGACATGAATGTCGGCCACCTGATGCTGTTGCTGCAATTCGGCAACATGGGCAAGGAGCTGGCCTTCCACAATACCCGGCTGTTCGCGGAGAAAGTGCTGCCACAGGTCAAGGATCTGTTCGACGACCGCTGGGACGACCGCTGGTGGCCGCAGCCGATGGCCCGCCAGCAACGCGCGCACCCGGCCCCGGTGGTGCAGTAATGGCGGCGCCGGAGACGCGCTGGCTCGCGGTCAATGGCGCCAAGTGCCGGGTCCGGACGAAGGGCACGGGAAGGCCGATCGGTTTTCTGGCGGGCCTGGACGGCGCCCTTACGTGGACGCCCTTCCTGGAACGCCTGGCGGGCGAGCGGCAGGTGATCGTCGCCTCGTTGCCCGGCTTCGCCGGCTCGAACGGCCACGACCGCCTCGACCAGCATCTCGATTGGCTGCTGGCGACGGAAGAGCTGTTGCGCGGGGCTGGGTTGGCGGGTGCCGACCTGATCGGCAGTTCGGTCGGCGGCGCCCTCGCCGCGGACGTCGCCGCGGTCTGGCCGGGCTTGGTGCGCAAACTGGCGCTGATCGCGCCATTCGGCCTCTATGACGAGGGCGAGCCCACTTTCGATGTGTTTGCCGTCCGACCGGGCACGCTGCAGAACCACGTCTGCGCCAATCCGGAGAACTTCGCCCAAGCGACCGCCCAGCCAGCGGGCGAGGACGCGATGGAATGGCAGGTGACGCAGCTGCGCACCAACGAAGCCGCCGCCCGGCTGCTGTGGCCGCTCGGCGATACCCGGCTAGCCCTGCGGCTGCCCCGGCTGACGACCGAAACCTTGCTCGTCTGGGGCGCCGACGACCGGGTGGTGCCGCCTTCCTATGCCGGGCGCTTCCAGAAGCTGATCAAGGGCAAGACGACCATCGCGACGATTGCCGGTGCCGGGCATCTGGCCGAACTCGACGCGCCAGACGCGGTGGCGGCGGCGATCCTGGAATTCCTTGGCTGAGCCGGCTCACTCCGCCTCGCCCAGGACCTCGCCGAGATCGACCGACATCGACTTCAGCAGGGCGAAGACGGGCCGGCCAGGGGCCAGCGCCAGACGGGCCACGGCATCGGTGGTGATCAACGCCAAAAGCCGCCCTTCGCCGACCGCGAGCTGGACCTGCGCCATGCCGTCAGCCTCCGCGTGGATCGCGGCGACGGTCGCCGGCAGCACGTTGTGCAGGCTGAGGCCCTGGGGGCGTTCCAGGCCCAGGATCACGTCGCGCGCCCGAATCCGCAGGCGAAGCGCGCTGCCGGCGGCCGCGGCAACGCGTGGTGTCAGCAATTCGACGCCGGCGGCGGCAAGCACGCTGAGCCGGCGCGCCTCGTCGTGCCGGACGACCGTCGCGCGCCACACGCTGCCGGCAAGCTGGCGGGCGAGCGTGCGTGGCAGGTCGGGCCGGGCGGTCACTTCCGCCAACGCGCCCGTCGCCGCCACCCGGCCCGCTTCCAGCAGCACCAACGTGTCGGCCAGCCGCATCATCTCGGCCGTGGCATGCGTGACATAGACGATCGGCAGCCGCAATTCGTCGCGCAGCCGTTCGAGATAGCGCAGCAGTTCGGCCTTGCGGTCGGCATCGAGAGAAGCCAGCGGCTCGTCCATCAACAGCAAGCGAGGCTGCGCCAGCAACGCGCGGCCAATTGCAACCCGCTGGCGTTCTCCCCCCGACAGATGGGTTGGCCGGTGGCGCATCAGCGACGCGATGCCCAGCAGCCCGACCACCTCGTCGAAGCCGATGCGCCGTTCCTGCCCAGCGACCCGTCGCCAGCCATAGCGCAAGTTCGCTTCCACGCTCAGATGCGGGAAAAGCCGGGCGTCCTGGAAGACATAGCCAAGCCGGCGGCGTTCCGGGGGCAGCGCGATGCCGGCCGCGCTGTCGAACAGGACCCTGCCGGCAAGCACGATGCGGCCCGCATCCGGCCGCAGCAGGCCCGCCAGCGCGGCAATGACCGTCGTCTTGCCGGCGCCGGAAGCGCCGAACAGGCAGGTGACCCCCGGCGTCGGGCTGCTGAAGGCGACATCCAGCCGAAGATCGCCCCGCCGTTTTCGGATCTCCACTTCCAGCATCAGGGACGGCCCAGCAGTCGGCCCTTGCGCCGGGCGATCCATTCGCCCAGCAACAGGCCGCTGATCGCCAAGGCGAAGGAGACGCCGGCGAGCCGGGCGGCGGTCAACTCGCCTCCCGGGGTTTGTGTCGCGCTGTAGATGGCGAGCGGCAAAGTCTGCGTCTCGCCCGGAATGTTGGAAGCGAACGTGATGACCGCGCCGAACTCGCCAAGGCCGGCGGCAAAGGCGGTAACGGCACCGGCCAGGATGCCGGGCGACATCAGCGGCAAGGTAATGCTGAGGAAGCGGTCGAACGGCCCGGCACCCAACGTGCGTGCCGCCTCCTCCAGGCGCGGATCGACGGCTTCAAGGCCGAGCCGCACCGAGCGCACGATCAGCGGAAAACTCATCACCGCGGTCGCCAATGCCGCACCTTCCGTGCTGAACACCAGGCGCAGGCCAAACCAGTCGTGCAACGGCCCGCCCAGCGGCCCGCGCATGCCGAACAGCACCAGCAAGGCCCAGCCGATCAGCACAGGGGGCAGCACCAGCGGCAGATGCACCAGCGCATCCAGCAGCAGGCGACCCCGAAAGCGCCGGCGCGCCAGCAGCCAGGCCACCGCCACGGCGGGCAGCAGCGACACCGCGACCGAACGCGCCGCGACCCCCAGGCTGAGCCCGACCGCTTGCCATTCCTCCGCTGCCAGCCAGAGGCTCACGGGACCAGGCCGAAGCCGAAGCGCAACCAGGTGGGCGCCGCCTCAGGTCCGCTGAGGAACGCCAACAGCGCCATCGCCGCGGCGCGGTCCTGGGCGCGCGCCGTCAGCGCGAAGGGATAACGGATCGGCGGGTGGCTTTCGGCGGGAAAGGTGCCGACCACCCGCACGCGGGCTTCGGCCAGCGCGTCGCTCGCGTAGACGATGCCGAGTGCAGCCTCGCCGCGTGCGACCAGCAGCAATGCCGCGCGCACGTTGTCGGCACGGGCCAGCCGCGGCTCCAGCGCCGGCCATTGCCCCAGCCATTCCAGCGCGGCGCGCGCATAGCGGCCGACCGGCACATGCGCCGGATCGCCCGTGGCTAGCCGGTCGCGCGGGCCGAGCAGCGCCGCCAGGTCGGTGGAGCGGGTCAGCGGCACGGACCGCGCCGCATCGGCCGGAGCGATCAGCACCAGGCGGTTGGCGAGCCTGCTTGTCCGGCCTTCCCCTGCCAGCAGGCCGCGCTCGGCCAGGTAGTCCATCCATGCTTCGTCGGCCGACAAGAACAGATCGGCCGGAGCGCCTTGCTCGATCTGCCGGGCGAGCGCCGAGGAGGCGGCGAAGGCGAAGCGCGGCGCCGGTCTGCCACGCGCGCCCCAAGCCTCGCCAAGCGCGCGCAACGCATCTTGCAGGCTGACGGCGGCGAAGACCGTGACGGCCTCCGTCCGTGCCGGGGCGGCCGAACAGCAGACCAGCAGCACACAGGCGAGCGCAAGGATCTGACGCAGGGGCCGGCTCCGATATTTCCGGTGGAATATATCGGTAGTACCGGTCAACAACAAGCTAGATGCCGCCGCAGCGCCGCCAGGTCGGCGCGCACGGCCCGCGCGGCCGCCTGTTCCATCCGCCGATAGCGCCGCAGCACCTCTTGGCCCAGCGGCGTCAGGTTGGCGCCGCCACGGGCATGGCCGCCCTTGGCGGCGACCACCAGCGGCGTGGCGAAGCAGCCGTTCATGGTCCCGATCAACAGCCAGGCGCGCTTGTAGCTCATGCCCATGCGGCGGCCGGCCGCGGCGATCGAACCGGTCTCGGCGATGCCCTGCAACAGATCGGCCTTGCCGGGACCGATGGCGATATCGGGGCCGAGCACCAGGCGCAACCTTGCCCCAAGCGTCTTGTTGCCTAAGCGCATCGCACCGCTCCCTGCCGACGCCGGCATGGCTGTCATGTCGCCGGCGGAGCCGCCATCTCCTTGGCCCGGCGACCGAAGGACAGCTTATGCTGGGGCGCTCCGGGGAGACAGCCGCATGCACGGACCCGCGTTCGATCCCATTCTGGTGGAAGTGGTGAAGAACGAACTCGCCGCGATCACCGAGGAGATGGCGATCGCGATCTGGAAGACCGGCCGGTCCGCGATGGTGAAGACCGGCGACTTCGCCACGGCCCTATGTGATGGCAAGGGCCGGCTGATCGGCCAGGGCTATGCCGCGCCCTTCCAACTGGCTTTCCTGATGCGCGCGGTCGAATGCGTGGTGGAAAAGTTCGGCGAGGACTTCCAGCCGGGCGACGTGGTGCTGTCGAACGATCCCTATGCCGGGATGACACATATGCCAGACGTGGCGGTGATCACCCCGGCCTTCTGGCAAGGCAAGCGGGTGGCGTTCTCGGTCGCCTATTCGCATCACACCGACATCGGCGGCCGTTTTCCCGGCGGCTTCAGCAGCCAATGCACAGAGGCTTTCGAAGAAGGCTTGCGGCTGCCCATCGTCAAGCTCTACGACGCGGGCAAGTGCAACGAGGCCTTGCTGCAGACGGTGCTGGCCAACGTCCGCATGGGCGAAGAATGGCTGGGTGACGTCGAGGCCAAGATCGCCGGCTGCCGGCGCGGCGACCGGGAGGTGATGGCGCTATTGGACAAATACGGTCCGGCGACCTTCGCGGCCACGTGCGACTACCTGATCGACTATTCGGAGAAGGCGGTCCGGCGCGCGCTCGCCGAAGTGCCGCACGGCACATACGTGCACGAGGATCTGTTCGAAGAGGACGGGTTCGGTTCGGCCGGCGTGGCGCTGCCGCTGAAAGTGACGCTGGTGGCCGACGGCCACACGCTGGCCTTTGATTTCGCGGGTACCGCGCCGCAGGCGGCCGGCGCCATCAACCTGCCGATCTCCATGACGACCGCGACGGTGCTGAGCGCGGTCAAAGGCCTGGTCGATCCGGACGTGCTGACCAATGCCGGCTTCACCCGGCCGATCCGCATCGCGGTGCCGGAAGGCTCGCTGCTGAACCCGCGCTATCCGGCGGCGGTCGGCGGCCGCGCGCCGCTCTTCTTCCGGGTGATGGATCTGCTGTCGCGCGTGCTGGCCAAGGCGCTGCCGGAGCGCGTGCCGATCCCGGGCGAGGGCGGCGATGTGCTGCACTTCACCGGCCGCCGCCAGGACGGCAGCGAGTTCGCCTTCCTCGACATCTTCTTCGGCGGCTGGGGCGGGCGACCAAACCAGGACGGGATCGACGGCGTGGCGCCGATGGCCTTCGGCTCGTACGGCACCATCCCGGCGGAGGTGCTGGAGCGCGAGTATCCGATCGTGGTGGAAGGTTTCGGCTATGTGCCGGACAGCGGCGGGCCGGGCAAGCATCGCGGCTCGCAAGCGATCTTCAAGCAATGGCGGTTCCGCGGGCCCGGCCGCGCCATGGTGCGCACCAACCGGCTGTCGCGGCCGAATGCCGGCCTGGCGGGTGGCGAAGCGGGCGCCCTGTCGCGCAACGTGCTGACCACCGCCAAGGGCACCGAGGACCTGCCGCGCAAGGCGCATATGCATCTGCATGTGGAGCCGGGCGATCGCCTCTATCACGTGGTTTCCGGCTCCGGCGGGCACGGCGACCCGTTGGCCCGCGAACCGCATCGCGTGCTGACCGACGTGCTGGACGAGAAACTGAGCCTCGAGGCGGCGGCGGCGCAGTATGGCGTGGTGATCGATGCCAGTCGGCTGGTGGTCGACGAGGACGCGACCGCGGCTCTGCGCGCCAGCCGGCGCAGGGCCTAGGCGTGCGCGTCGGGTTCGACATCGGCGGCACGTTCACCGACATCGTCGTTGCCGACGATGACGGCCGCCTGCACACCGCCAAGGTTCTCTCGCTGCTCGATCAGGTGGGCGCCGACATCGCCGCCGCGGTCGAACACGCCGCCAAAGAGGCGCCGGTCGCCGCTTTTGTGCACGGCACCACGATCGCCTCCAATGCCGTGATCGAGGGCAAGGCCGCACCGACCGGACTGCTGACCACCAGGGGCTTCCGCGACGAGTTGGAGATGCGCGGCCAGCGCCGGCCGAACGTGTTCGATGCCAACTGGAACCGGTTGCCCCCGCTGGTGCCCCGGCGCTGGCGGCGAGAGATCGAAGAGCGGATCCTGGGCGACGGCAGCATCGAACATCCACTCGATGCCCGCCAGGTGCAAGCGGAAGTCCGCCGCCTGGTCGCGGACGGGGTCGAGGCGATTGCCGTCAGCTTGATCAACGCCTATCTCAACCCGCGGCACGAGGCGGAGATCGGCCGGTTGATTGACCAACTTGCGCCCGAACTGGTGGTCTGCCTGTCCTCCGAGGTGCATCCGGAGATCCGGGAATACGAGCGGGCCAGCACCACGGTCATCAACGCCTCGCTCATTCCCATCGTCCGCCGCTATCTCGACAACCTGGAAGGACATCTGGCGCGGTTCGGCCAGCGGCTGCTGATCATGCAGTCCAATGGCGGCATCATGACCGCCGCCGCGGCGCGGCGGCGGCCTGCCCTGATGATCGAATCCGGGCCCGCCGCCGGCGTGCTGGCGGCGGCGCGCTTCGCCCAGCATGCCGAGCTGGCCCGCGTGATCAGCTTCGACATGGGCGGCACCACGGCCAAGGCCTGTCTGATCGAGAACGGAGTGCCCCTGGAAAAGCCCGGCGGCGAGGTCGGTGGCGGCGCCACCATGACGACCCGCCTGTTCGGCGGCGCCGGCCATGCCTTGCGGGTGCCTTGGCTCGACATCGTGGAGGTGGGTGCGGGCGGCGGTTCGATCGCTTGGATCGACGAGGGCGGCGCGCTGCGCGCTGGCCCCCGCAGCGCCGGCGCCGATCCGGGGCCGGTCTGCTATGGCCGCGGCGGCAGTGAGCCGACGGTCACCGACGCCAACGTGGTGCTGGGCTACATGAACCCCTCGGCGATCGCCGATGCGACGCTGCGGATCGACCGGCAGGCCGCCTTCGCCGCCATCGAGGCGAAGGTTGCGCGGCCGCTCGGCCTCGATCCCTTGCAGGCGGCGCACGGCATCGTGCAGGTGGCGAACGCCACCATGATGCGGGCCCTGCGCGCGGTGTCGACCGAACGCGGCCGCGATCCCCGGCAATATGCTCTCATCCCTTTCGGCGGCGCCGGGCCGATGCACGCGGCGACGCTGGCCGAGAATCTCGGCATTCGCGTGGTGCATGTGCCGCCGCATCCGGGCCTGTTCAGCGCGCTGGGGCTGCTGCTGGCCGACTACCGGCACGACTACATCCGCAGCATCGCGCTGGCGCTGAGCGAGCTGCAGGACGATGCCGTGGCGGCCGGCTTCGCCGCCTTGCAAACGGAGGCCTTGGCAGACCTGGCGGCCGAGGGCATCGCCGCGCAAGCGGTGCGCTTCCAACGCCAGGTCGACCTCAAATACGGCTACCAGGTGACCGAGCTCACCTTGCCTTTCGAGCCGGAAAGCCAGGACAGCGTCGTCGGCTATCTCAAGAACAGTTTCAACGCGGCGCATCGCCAGGCCTTCGGCTATCAGCGCGACGATGTCATCGAACTCGTCAGCCTGCGCCTGCGCGCGCAGGCGGCGGCCGACAAGCTCGATCTCGCCGGCATCGCTGGCGCCGGCAAGGGCCGCCCCCGCAGGCTGGGCGAGAGCTCGCGCCAGGCCTATTTCGGCCCGCGCTTCGGGCTGCACGAAACACCGGTGGTCGGCCGCTGGGATCTTCAGCGCTCGCGCAGTGGACCGTTGGTGGTGGAAGAGCCGGACACCACCGTCGTCGTGCCACCCAACTGGACCGCGCTCAGCGATGCCGCGGGCCACCTGACGCTGCACCTTGCGGGCTCCTGAAGCGGGACGTGCCATGCCCACCAGCCAGATCGAATTCCGTCCGTTGCATGCCGCGCACGGCGCCGAGGTTCGCGGCGTCGATCTGTCGCAACCGCTTGACGCCGAAGTCGCACGGCGGCTGCGAACCGGCTGGCTGCATCATCAACTGCTGCTGTTCCGCGGCCAGCGGATCGACGATCCGACCCACATCCGCTTCGCGCGACAGTTCGGCCATTTGGAGATTTTCCCCGAAGCGGATCAGCGTTCGAGCCAACATCCCGAGATCTTCCGCGTCGCCAATACCGACGAGGCGGGCAACCTGCGCCGGCCGGACGACCCTGTCGCCGGCTATCTGACCATCGTCGAGAGCTGGCATACCGACAGCGCCTATCGACCGATTCCCAGCCTGGGCGCGGCACTGCGCGCGCTGGCGGTGCCGGCGGAGGGCGGCGATACGTTGTTCGCCAACCTGTTGGCGGCTGGCGAGAGCCTGCCGGCGGGCTTGCGCGCGCGGATCGCGCGTCGCACGGCCGTCTTCAGCTACGAAGCGACGCGCGCCCGCGCGGCCGGACCGGTGCGCGCCTTGAGCGAAGCCGAGAAACACGACACCCGTGCCGTGCGGCATTCGCTGCTCCGCCGCCATCCCGACCGGGACAACCGGGTCTCGCTCTATATCAGCCCGCTCAACATCGCCGGCATCGAGGGCATGGCGGAAGGCGAGGCGTCGGCGCTGCTCGACGAGCTGACCGACTGGGCGACGCAGGACCGTTTCGTCTACCGCCACCGCTGGCAGGTGGGCGACCTGCTGTTGTGGGACAATCGCGTCACCATGCACCAGGTCATGCCCTACGATCGGGCGCGCGAACGGCGGGTGATGCACCGCACCGCGCTGGCCGGCAGCGAGCCGGTCCTGCCGCCGCTCTGATCGCGATGGAATTCGATCTCGTCATCTCCGGCGCGCGGCTGATCGACGGCAGCGGCGCGCCGGCGCGCACGGCCGATGTCGGTCTGCTGGGCGGGCGGATTGCCGCCGTCGGGGATCTGTCCCAGGCGAGCGCGGAGGAGCGCTTGACGGCCGTCGGTCGCGCCCTGGCGCCGGGTTTCATCGATTCCCACACCCATGACGACGGCTATCTGCTGGTGCATCCCGACATGACGCCCAAGGTCTCGCAGGGCGTCACCACGGTGGTCACCGGCAATTGCGGCATCAGCCTGGCGCCCCTGGTCCACAGCCAGCCGCCGCAGCCGCTCGACCTGCTGGGTCCGTCGGACCTGTTCCGGTTCGCCAGTTTCGCGGCTTGGCTGGACGCGCTCCGCGTCGCGGCCCCCAATACCAACGTCGTGCCGCTGATTGGCCATTCGACGCTGCGGGTCGGACACATGGTCCGGCTCAATCGGGCGGCCGACGAGGCGGAGATCGCCGCGATGCGGGCGCAAGTGGCGGAAGCCATGCGTGCCGGGGCTTTCGGCCTGTCGACGGGCACCTTCTATCCGCCGGCCGAGCACGCAAGCGAGGCAGAGATCGTGGCCGTGTCGCAGCCGCTGCGCGGACACGGCATCTATGCAACGCATCTGCGCGACGAGACGGACGCGATCGTACCGGCCATGCAGGAAGCCTTTCGCGTCGGCCGGGCGCTGGGTTGCCGCGTCGTGCTCTCGCACCACAAAGTGGGTGGCAAGGCAAACCACGGTCGCTCGGTGGAGACCCTGGCGTTGATCGACGAGGCGGCCGCAAGCCAGCCGGTCTGCCTCGATTGCCACCCCTATCCCGCGACTTCAACCATGCTGCGGCTCGACCGCATCCGGCAGTCGAGCCGCACCTTGGTGACCTGGTCGAAATCCTACCCGGCCGCCGCCGGGCGCGACTTCGGCTCGCTCATGGTCGAGTTCGGCTGCGATGACGCCGAAACGCTGCGGCGACTACGGCCGGCGGGCGGGATTTATTTCCTGATGGACGAGGGCGACGTACGGCGGATCGCGCGTCACCGCCTGTGCATGTTCGGCTCCGACGGCCTGCCGTTCGATCCCCACCCGCATCCCCGACAATGGGGCACCTTTCCGCGTGTGCTCGGCCGGCTGGTGCGCGAGGAGGGTTGCCTGAGCCTGGAGGCGGCGGTGCACAAGATGACCGGCCTGGCGGCTGCCCAGTACGGTCTGGCGGAGCGCGGGCTGATCGTCCCCGGCCATCATGCCGACCTCGTGCTGTTCGACCCAACGACGGTGGCCGATCGCGCTACCTTCGAACAGCCGGTGCAAACCAGCCTCGGTATCGAGCTGGTGCTGGTCAACGGCCGCCCGGTCTGGCGCGACGGGCGCGCAGTGGCGAGCCGGTCCGGCCAGGTGCTGCGGCCCGGTGGATAGCGCACCGGGTGCGCGTTGGTGTATCTCTCGGTCGAGCCAGGCCGCTTGCAGGGAGCGCCGACCATGACGCCCAACGAGATCGCGCGCGTGCAGGACTACCTCAGGCGCCTGTTTGGCAACGACCGCATCGCGATTGACCCGCCGGCCCGGCGCAACGCGCCGGTCGAGGTGCGCATCGGCGACGAATTCATCGGCGTGCTGCACCGCGACGACGAAGAGGGCGAGGTTTCCTACGCCCTGCAGATGACTATCCTGGAAGAGGATCTGCCGGCGGTCAGCCCGGTCTCGCGCAAGAGCTGACCCCCCCGGGGTCGGCGGCCAAGCGGTTCAACGCCGACGGTGGGCGTGCAACCCTCAACCCAGCCCATGCGCCGGACTGCCGAAGCGCCGGATCGACGGTCCAGCCGGATGGGTGCCGCCCAGTTGGGCCAATCCGCTAGCCGGCGAGGCTGATCGAGACCGCCTCGCGTCCCTTCGGCGTTTCGACCACCCGCATGGCGACCCGCTGGCCTTCGGCGAGGCTGGTCACGCCCGAGCGTTCCAGCACCGAGATGTGCACGAACACATCCTTGCCGCCGTCATCGGCCCCGATGAAGCCGAAGCCCTTTTCACTGTTGAACCACTTGACCGCCCCGTCGAGCGGCGCGGCGGTGGCGGGGTCGTGTTGCATGCGGCCGCCGCCCGGCCTGGGCCGCGGCGGTCCCCGGCGTGCCGGTTCGGCGGTCGCCGTGCTTTCGTCCACCTCCAGCACTCGGGTCACCTGGCGGCCCTTGGCGCCCTGTCCGACCTCGACGCGCAGCTTGGCGCCGGGCGGCACGCTCTCGCGTCCGGCCGCCTGCAAGACGCCGATATGCAGGAAGGCGTCGCCCGAGCCGTCGCTCAACTCGATGAATCCAAACCCTTTCTCGGAGTTGAACCATTTCACCGCGGCTTCCAGCGTCGGGCCCATCGGCGGTGCGGCGAAACCCGGTGGCGGCGCGTCGAAGCCACGCGGCTGACGCATGCCCTCGCCGCCACGCCGATTGCGGGTGTGCGGTGCCTCGAAATCGTCGTCGAAACCGCGTTTCTTCTTACCAGCGCGAAACTCGCTGCGTTTGCCCATCTAGTTCATCTCGTCATCTGCTTTCCGGCCTCGCTGCCGCGGCAGCCGCTCCTTTCAGCGGACCGCCCGTCCCGCGCTACCGTCGCCTCCGCCCAAGTCTCCCCGTCAGCCGCGCCATGCGTGGCCGACCGGTGACAAAGATTATAGGCTGTAAGTTCTAAAGCCAAATGACCAATCGCGCGTGCCACCCCCTTGCCGCCGGCAGGGCTGACAGAGTCGCGCGAAGGGCGGCGTGGCGTTGGCCATGGAACGATGGCACGATCACATTCGCGCGAGCGGCCAAGGGGGGGAACATGCCGGATGATCGAGACGCGGGCGACGACATCGAACGCAGCGTGATCCGTTTCCGCGACCTGGCGAAGCGTCGTTCCACTTACCGGCCGGCCGACATGGTGCTACCACGCTATCAGCGGGAGCGCTATTCGGTGGTGGGCCGGCCGGCCGAGGGCACGGCCAGCGACAAGCGGACGAGCGAGGCCACCGGATTCAGCGTGGTCTATCTGAAGGTCGAGCCCGGCAAGGGCGTCGGCTTGCACGCGCATGCGACACCGGAAGTATTCATCGCGATGTCTGGGCGCTGGTCGGTGCTGCTGGCCGGCGGCCGGCGCCTGACGCTGGAACCGTGGGACGTGATTTCGATTCCGCCCGACCTGATGCATGGACTGGAGAATATCGGCGACGAAACCGCGTTCATCATGGCCATCAACCCAGGCCATGCCGGCGCGCCCATCCGCTTCGCGCCCGAATTGCTGGCCGAGATCCGACGGGCCGGCGGGGCCGCCGCCGAGATCGAGCAACCCGGCCAGAATCTGCGCAACGGCTGAGGGGGGAAGCGCATGCGTCTGACGGTAGCGGAAGCACGCGATCTGTTGCACCGCACAATGACGGCGCTGGGCCACGATGCCGCCGAAGCCGCGGTGATCGCGGATCACTTGCTGGATTGCGAGTTGCGCGGCCTGGGTTATGGCGGCTTGGCGCGTGCCGTCAGCATCGCCGAGCGAATGGCCGCCGGCGGGCGGCGCGAGCCCATCCGCGTACTGCGCGAGACGCCGCTGTCGGCGGTCATCGACGGCGGCGACAACCTGGGCTATTTGGTGGCCCGGCAGGCGACCGAACTGGCGATCGCCAAGGCCGAAGCGCAAGGCCTGGCGATGATCGCCGGCAACCGCACCTGGTATACCGGCATGCTTTCCTACTATGCCGAGATGCTGACCGGCCGCGATCTGGTGGGGATGCTGGCCTCCAACGCCACGGCCTGGGTGGCGCCCCATGGTGCGAACGAGGGGCGCTTCGGCACCAATCCCGTCTGCTTCGGCTTCCCGACCGGCGCTCAGCCGATCATCTGGGACATCGGCACCTCGGCGATCATGCACGCGGAAGTGGTGCTGCACCGCCGGCTGGGCACGGCCTTGCCCGAAGGCGTCGCCTTCGCCCCGGACGGCCGGCCGACCCGCGATCCGGCGGCGGCATTGGCCGGCGCCTTCGCCGCCTGGGGTGGGCATCGCGGTTCGGGCCTGGGCCTGGTGGTACAGATGCTTGGGATGTTGGCCGGCTCGCCCGCCATGCCCGCCGGCCTCGCCGACTTCGGCTTCGTCATTCTGGCGCTTCGCCCCGACCTGTTCGTGGACACCCAGCAATTCAAGCGCGAGATCGCGGCCTATGCCGAGACGGTGCGCGCGGCCCGGCCGGTGGCGGGAGGCGAGCCGGTGCGCATGCCGTTCGACCGTTCGGCGGCGGCACGCCGGCGGCGCTTGGCGGAGGACGCGATCGAAGTGCCCGACCTGGTGCACGAGCGCTTGACCCGGATCGCCACACGCAATGCTAGTGTGCCGCCATGAGCGGGGAGATCGGCTTCATCGGCCTGGGCAATATCGGCGAACCGATGGCCTTGCGGGTCTTGCAGGCGGGCCATCGCCTGATCGTGCACGACCTCGACGCCGAGCGGGTCGGCCGATTGACGGCGGCGGGGGCGAGGAGCGCCCTCTCCCCGATGGCGCTGGCGGGACAATGCCGGGCGGTGCTGCTCTCGCTGCCGACCTCACGCGAGGTGGAGGCGGTAGTGCTCGGCCAGACCGGCATCGCCCAGGGCGGCCGGCCAGGCCTGCTGGTGATCGACCTGACCAGCGGCGATCCGGCCCGCTCGCGCGACATCGCCGCCAAGCTGGGGACCCATGCCATGCGTTATGTCGATGCCGGGGTGAGCGGCGGTCGCGCCGGCGCCCAGGTCGGCACGCTCGGCATCATGCTGGGCGGGGCGGAAGCCGACGTGGCGGAGGCCCAACCCTTGCTGGAATGTTTCGGCAAGAGCTTGACGCATCTGGGCGGCATCGGCGCCGGGCATCTGACGAAGTCGCTCAACAACCTGGTCATGGCCTGCAACATGACGGCCCTGTCGGAGGCGTTGGCCGTCGCGGTGAAGGCCGGCCTGCAGCCGGACAAGGTCGTGGCGGCGATCAGCGCCTCCAGCGGCGGCAGCTGGATCTCGCAATTCCGCTTCCCCAACTTCGTCCTGAAGGGCGATTTCAGCGGCAAGGGAGGCATGGCGCTCGGCTTGCTGCAGAAGGACGTCGCCATCGCCTGCCAGGCAGCGCGCGAGCAGGGCCTGACGCTGTTCGTCGGCGCGCTGGTGCAGCAGATGCTGCTGCGCATCGCGCACGAAATTGGCGCCGACCCGCCGAACCAGTCGGTAGCGCGGGCCATCGCCGACTGGTCGGGCGTTTCGTTTCACGAAAGGGAAACCTAGGACGTGAGGGCAGTCATCGGCGCGGCCGACTTCTCGGAGCGCCGGCGCCTGGCGGTGCTGGACAGCGAGATGGCCTATGTCGAGCAGGGCGAGGGCAAACCCATCGTCTTCCTGCACGGCAATCCGACCTCGTCCTATCTGTGGCGCAACATCCTGCCGCACCTCGCGCCGCTCGGCCGTTGCTTGGCACCGGACCTGATCGGCATGGGGCAGTCGGGCGGCAATCCGCGCGGCGGCTATGCTTTCGCCGACCACCGCCGCTATCTCGATGCCTGGTTCGAGGCGCTGGCCATCCGCGACGCTGTCCTGGTGGTGCACGACTGGGGCTCGGCCTTGGGCTTCCACTGGGCACATCGCCACCCCGATCAGGCGTCCGGCCTCGCTTACATGGAAGCGTTGGTCAAGCCGGTCGGCTGGGCCGACTGGCCGGAAAATGCGCGCAAGGTGTTTCAGGCCTTGCGCTGTGCTGCCGGCGAAGAAATGGTCTTGCAGAAGAACGTCTTCGTCGAACGCATCCTGCCGGCCAGCGTCTTGCGCAAACTGACGGACGAGGAAATGCCGATCTACCGCCGGCGCTTCGCCGAGCCGGGCGAGAGCCGCCGGCCGACGCTCACCTGGCCGCGGCAGATTCCCATCGAGGGCGAGCCGAAGGACGTGGTCGAACTGGTGGAGGCCTATGGCCGGTGGCTTTGCACCTCGCCCTTGCCCAAGCTCTTCGTCAATGCCGATCCCGGCTCAATCCTGGTGGGGCCGCAGCGCGAATTCTGCCGCGCCTGGGCGAACCAGCGCGAGATCACCGTCAAGGGCAGCCATTTCCTGCAAGAAGACTCCCCGCACGAGATCGGCGAGGCACTTGCCCGCTTCGTTGCCGAAGTGCGCGCCGGCACCTTCCGGCCGTGACGTTCAGTCGGCGCGCGCCCGGGCAAAGCCGATGAGCGGCGCGAAGATCGCCTGACGCACGGCGCCCGCCGCCGCCGGCAAGGGCAGCGGGCGGAAGTCGCGCGCGACGCACCGCAAGCCCAGAAAGGGCGAATGCTTGTCGAGGCCGACCGCCGGCAGCCACAGGGTTTCGCGATCGGCGGCACGCAAGGCTTCGCAGAAGCCAGCCGCGTCCGAGCGCGGCACATCCTCGAACGAGGCGAGATAGAGCGCCGCGTCGAGTGGCGTCGCCAGCCGGCCGGCGATATCGGCGACCTCCACCTGGTAGAGGTCGCGACTCCAGTCGGTGATGCGCGACGTCCACTCGCCAAAGCCCCAGTCGGCCTTGTATTCAGGCGTCGTGAAGGCTTCCGGCCCCTCGACATACCAGAGCGCGAGATACTTTCGCCGGGCGTCGAGCGCTTGTGCCTGAAAGCGCTGGCCGCCCAGGAACAGGGGCTTCGCCATCAGGCTTGGCAGCTTCCAGCCGTTGTACCATTCGTTCCACGCCGCCTCGCGAGCCGCGTCGGCGAAGTTGCAGCGCACGGCGTAAACACAAGCCATCGGTGAACTTCCCCAGCGGTGGCATTCTCGGCGCGAGGTTAGTCTGATTGGCCATCGCATCAAACAGAAGGGTCACCGCCATGCCCCCAGCCTTGCCCGCCGTCAGCCTCGGCGCCGTGCCCGGCCGCCGTGCCGCCACGCTGGAGTTGGCACGCGAGCTCGAGCGGCGCGGCTTCGCCGGCATCTATTGCCCGTCCTTGCAGGACAACATGTCGCTCTGCGTGAGCTTGGCGCACGCGACCCGGGCCATACCCTTCGGCACCGGCATCGCCCCCATCTATTTCCGCACCCCGCACGATTACGCCCAGGCCACGGCCTATCTCAACGAGGTCTCAGGCGGGCGCTTCCGCTTCGGCATCGGCATCAGCCATGCTCCCACCCTGCAACGCATTGGCGCCACCGCCGGCAAGCCGCTTGCGGATATCCGCGCGTTTGTCGCGGCTTGGCGAGCGGTGCCGCGCGCCGGCGCGCAGCCGCCGCTCGTACTGGCGACCTTGCGGACGCAGATGATCCGGCTGGCGGGCGAGTTGGCCGACGGCATCATCTTCGCCAACGCCGCGCGCTCGGCCATGGGCCGCTCGCTATCAGCCCTGCCGGCGGAGAAGCGCGACGATCCCGGCTTCTTCATCGCCTGCATGACGCCCACGGTGATCGCCGACGACGCGGCCGCCGCCCGCGCCGTCAACCGCCGCACCCTGACCGCCTATGTGCAACTGCCCAACTACCGCAATTACTGGCGTCAGGCCGGCTATGCGGAGGAAATGGACGCGATCGAGGCGGTCATCGCCAGCGGCGAGCTCGACCGTCTGCCGGCGGCAATGAGCGACCGCTGGCTCGCCGACTGCACGCTTGCCGGCAGTGCGCGGCAGGTGCGCGAGGGCGTGGAAGCCTGGCGTGCCGCCGGCGTTTCCACGCCCATCCTGGTGCCGTCATCCGCCGCCGGCAACCAGATGACGGCCTTTCAGGAATTGTTCCGCGCCTTCGCCTGACGACGGCCGGCCTATTTGTGCGGCCGGGTCTTCGCCCATTCGGTGTACTTCTTCGCCACTTCGTGGGTCTCGTCGTAGTATTTCTGGTATTCCGCGCCGGTCATCACCTTGATCGCCAGGCCTTGCGCCTCCAGCTTGGCGACATGCTCAGGATCGGCCATCGCCTTGGCCAGCGTCTCTTCCAGCTTCTTGATGACGGCCGCAGGGGTGCCCTTGGGCGCGGCGATGCCGCGGGTGGAGCTGGAAACCACGTTGGGCAGGCCCGCTTCCAGTGTGGTCGGAACATCCGGCAGGAATTTGGAGCGCGCCCGGTCCATCACCGCCAACGCGCGCACCTCGCCCGATTTCACGCGCGGCACGATCGAGCCGACGTTATCGAACGCCACGTCGATGGTACCGCCCAGCACACCCTTCATCTGGTCGGCACCGCCCGCCAGGTGCACGATGCGAAAGACCGCGCCCGGCACCGCCTCCTCGACCATCAGGATCGCCAGGTGGTCGTCCGACAGGATGCCCGTGGTCGCGGTGCGGATGGTGTTGGGCTGCGCCTTGGCCGCCTCGGTCAAGTCCTTCAGCGACTTGTAGGGGCTGTCGGCCTTCACCCAGATCACGCCCGGGTCCAACACCTGGTTGATGATCGGCTGGAAGTCGGTCTCCTTGAAGATCGCCTGCCGTTCGGGGTCCAGGACGACGGTGTTGGTGGCCGGCAGGTTGATGTAGCCGAGGTAATAGCCGTCGGGCTTGGCGCGGGCGAGTTCGGTCCAGCCGACTTGCCCACCGGCGCCCGCCTTGTTGACCACGACCATCGGTTGGCCCATCGCCTTCTCGGCGATCGCGGCCACCACCCGCGCGCCGATATCGGTTGAGCCACCGGCGGGGAACGCCACCATGAGCTGCACGGGCCGGTCGGGAAAGTTTTGCGCGGCGACCGCAGCCGGCAGCAGCGCCAATGCGACGGCCAGTCCGAGTGCCAAGCGTTTCGTGTTCGCCATGGTGTCCGGTTCCTCCTCTTGCTTCAGTTGAGTTCGACCTCGCGCACCTCGCGTGGGGCCAGGTTGAAGGCAGCACTCGCCAGTACCAACAGCGTGACGATGAGCAGGCCCAGGCACAACGGCCGCTCGATGAAAATCAGATAGCTGCCGGCCGAGATCTCCAGCGAGGTGCGCAGCGATTTCTCCATGATCGGTCCCAGGATCAGACCCAGGATCAGCGGCGCCAAGGGAAAGTCGATCTTGCGCAACAGGTAGCCGGCGATGCCGAAGCCCAGCATCAGCCAGATGTCGAACGTGCTCTGCTTCAGACTGTAGGCGCCGACGATGCAGAACAGCAGCACGCCGACGCAGAGATAGTGTGAGGGAATGTAGAGCAGCCGAGCCCACAGGCCGACCAGCGGCAGGTTCAGCACCAGCAGGATCAGGTTGCCGATGAAGAAGCTGGCGATCACCGCCCAGACCAGGTCGGGCCGCTCCTGGAACAAGAACGGGCCCGGCGTCAGGCCGTTGACGATGAAGGCACCCATCAGTACGGCGATGGTCGGTGAACTGGGAATGCCCAGCGTCAGCAGCGGGATCATCGCCGAATTGGCATAGGCGTTGTTGGCGGTCTCGGGCCCGGCCACGCCTTCGATCGCACCCTTGCCGAAGCGCTCGGGCCGCTTCGCCAGACGGCGCTCCAGGATGTAGGACAGGAAGGTCGGGATGATGGCGCCGATGCCGGGGATCAGGCCCAACAGGAAGCCGAGGCCAGTGCCGCGCCAGATGGCGTTGAGCGCCGCCCGCCATTCCACGCGGTCCGGCAGCAGCTTGCGCAGCTCCGTCCGGATCACCTCGCGGTACGGCCTTTCCAGCGTCAGCAGCACCTCCGAGACGCCAAACAAGCCCATCACCACGCTGACGAATTCGACGCCGTCGTACAATTCCGGCAGGCCGAAGGCGAAGCGCGGCGCGCCGCGGACGGGGTCAATGCCGATCATGGCGATGGCGAGCCCCAGCACCGTCATCATCAGCGCCGCGAGCAGCGAGCGGCCAGCGAGCCCGGTGACCAGCGACAGGCCCAGCAGCATAAGGGCGAAGAATTCCGGCGGGCCGAATTGCAGCGCCGCGCGCGCGATGGGCAGCGCCATCAGGGTCAGCAGCAAGGCGGCGATGCTGCCGCCGATGAACGAGCCGATCGCGGCCACGCCCAGCGCCACGCCGCCGCGCCCTTGCTTCGCCATCTCATGGCCATCGATGCAGGTGATGACCGAGGCCGCCTCGCCCGGCACGTTGATCAGCACCGAGGTGATGGTGCCGCCATACATCGCGCCATAATAGATGGCGCAGAGCATGATGATGGCCCCGGTGGGGTCAAGGTTGAAGGTGAGCGGGATCAGAATGGCGGTGCCAGCGGCCGGGCCCAGTCCCGGCAGCACGCCGATCAGCGTGCCGAGCACACAACCGGCGAGCGCATAGCCGAGGTTGCTTAGGCTGAGCGCCGCCGCGAAGCCGCCCAACAGATGCGTCGCCGCGTCCACCGCGGTTGCTACCAGCCGAGCGCCGCGCCGAACGGCAGCGGCACTTTCAGCCAATAATAGAAAACGTGGAAGACGCCCAGGCTGCCGACAATGGCCGACAGGCCAATGGCGACGGGGTGCCGCGCCCCCAGCAGCAGCAGCAGCGTCGGCAGCGCGAGCAGCAGCGTCAGGCGGAAGCCAATGGGCTCCAGGGCCAGCGCCACGAACGCCAAGCCGGCCAACGGACAGAGCAGAACCGGCCACAGCCGGCGCTCCGGCAGCAGGGCGGCCTCGCCCGCTGGCTGGCGCCGCCGCTCGACGAACACCGCCGCTGCCAGCAGGACGCCCGCGAGGCCCAGCAGCAGCGGGAAGAAGCCGGGCCCCGGGCCCAGCGCGTCGAAGAAGGCATAGTTCGTCGCCAGCGCGGCCGTCGCCGCGAACAGGGCGACAAAGCACAGGCTTGCGATCTGGCCGGCGCGTCTCACATCCGCCCGTCGTTGCTTCTGGCGTCGCCGGTTCCCGGCTTATGCCCCCCAGACGAGCATGCGCCGCCCGCCCGCCAACGGCAAGATGCTCAGCGCCGGCCGGCCAGCTGTTCGACAAACTCCTCGGCGTCCTTGAGATCGTAGCCGTAGAGCTGGCGTGCCAGCGCGATCGCATCGAAACTGCGGCCGCTTTCGGCCAGTTCCAACAGCATGCTTTCCTGCTCCGCCTGCGGCGCCTTGCCGATGGCACCGCGGTCGCGCTCGATGGCCGCCCGCATCGGGTAGTGCCGGCCGAGCCATTGCAGGGCGTGGCGCGGCCGGCGCAACCGGACGCGCAAGTCCTCGCCGTCGAGCCGCACCGGATAGTCGGCGAAGCGTCGCCGGCCGCGCTTGCGGGTTGCCACCCACTGCCGGCGTTCGGCCGCCAGCGCAGCAGCGATGGCCGCGCGATCCACCTCGCGCAGGCCGAACGCGAGCGCCCGCTCGACATGCATCAGCCTGTCGCGACCCTTGGCGGTCGGCAGCAAGGCCCGCGTGCGGGACTCCGCCAGCCAGGCGATCTCCCGCTTCGCCAGGTGCAGCACCGAGGGCGTGTCGGCCGGGAGCTCGTGGTTCATGTACGAGCGGTATTTCACATAGAGGCCGTCGGCCCCGGCGTGCAATTGCCAATTGGACGCCTCGAAGAACCCCATCATTGACGACGAAGCATCGCCGATGAGGGCATGGCCTGCGGCCCAGCCTGCGGATTGGGTGCTGTGGCGGGGTCTATTTGGTCTGCGGTGGCGTGTCGATG
>VGEV01000040.1 GCA_016869175.1 Alphaproteobacteria bacterium | reverse complement strand
CTGCATCGACACGCCACCGCAGACCAAATAGACCCCGCCACAGCACCCAATCCGCAGGCTGGGCCGCAGGCCATGCCCTCATCGGCGATGCTTCGTCGTCAATGATGGGGTTCTTCGAGGTGTCCGAGCGACCAGCGCCGCTTGGCGCGCTGCCGCCGCCTCGCCCCAGCCCCGCATGGCCGAGAAATTGTCGTCGGCGTGATAGACCACCCGGCAATCGCCGAGCGCCGGCAGGTATGGCCAGAACATCGGGTTGAACAGATAGGCGACGGGGCGCTTGCCGGCACCCAGCCGGTGCGCATAGCCGCGGACGTAGGCATGGATCAACGCCCGATCCAGGGCGGCCAGACGGCCGGTGCGCAACGGCAGGCGCCCGGCGCGATAGACCGCGACGCCGTCCTGCCGGGCCAGGCGGTGCAATAGCGGAGCGCCTTGCCAGATCGGCTGGCCGCGATCCCAGCGCGACAGCACGGGCGTGGCGTAGCCAACCCGCCAGTCGCGCTGGGCGAGCCTGGACAGCACCTGTTGGCGGGTTTGCCAATAGCTGCTCCACGGGTTGGTGCCGAATGCCAGCACCACCGGCCGCCCCGGCACGCAGCCTTCGACAGCGGCGGCGCCCGCCGGCGGCGACCCGGCCGCCGGGCGGCGCCCAAGCCCGACCAACAGCCGCAGGAGCTGTCGCTCCGGTCCGTCCCCCCAGGCCGTCGCCCGGGCCAGCAGCAGCAGGGCCGAGGCATAGGCCAACGCGCCAGCAAAGGCCGAAAGCGCGAGCGACCCGGCATGTGCCTCGAGCGAGGCGGGCAGCGGAAGCTCCGCGCGCAGGCCCAGCACGGCGGCCGCCATCGTCAGGGCCGCGAGCAAAGACCGCCAGATCACCGCCAGCAACCGGCTGAGCCTGATGCCGAGCAAGCGGGCCGAAAACAGGTAGTCGACGAGCACCGCCATGGCATCGCACAGCAGCACCGCGTAGGCCGCGCCGATCGCCCCATGCCGGCCGACCAGCAGGAAGGCAAGCGGCGCCAGCAGCGCCAGCCGCGCAACGCCCGCCCAGGCCGTGACGTAGGGCCGGCCCGTGACCACGAAGCCCAGGAAGCTGCTGCTGCCAAGGGCGCTCACCGCTGCGGCGAAGCCGAGCACTGCGACGAAGGGCACGGCGGCCTGCCAGTTCTCGCCCAGCATCAACGGCACCAGGTCGGCCGCGGTCAGGGCCAGGCCAAGCGACAAGGGCAACGCCACGATCACGATATGGCCGGACGTCTCCACCAGCGCCATGGCCAGCCGCGGCCGATCCGCCGCCACCCGGGCCAGTCCCGGGAACAACGCGCGGCGGATTGGGGCCTTCAGCTCGGTGGTCGCCAACATGGCGATCTCGCGGCCGATGGTGAACAGCGCCAGCGCGGCGCTGTCGGCCAGCCGTGCCACGGCAAACTCAGGCAGGCGCGCGTTCAGACCGGCGGAAAGCTGCTGCAGCAGCATCCAGCGCGAGAAGCGGAAGATATGGGCGACGCGCGCCAGGTTGAGCTGCGGACGGAATGGCTGCACACCGTAGCTCAGCACCATGCGCGCGCCCGAGCGGCCGAGGATGCCGACAACCAACGCCCAGTGATCGCGCAGCCAGACCGCCAGCAGGATGGTGACGGCGGTCGACGCCAGGCGGGTCGACGTCAAGAAGGTAAACTCGCGGCGGAATTCCAGGTGCTTGCGGAAATCCACGGTGCCGATGTTGATCAGCCCCTCTAACACCGGCATCGCCGCCGGGCAGTACATGACGGGCTGCAACCTGGGCTCGCCGAAATAGCGGGCGGCCGGCGCGGCCAGGGCCAATACCAGCAGTCCCAGAACGACGCCCTTGACGAGGTTCAGCGTCCAGGCGGCGTCGTAGTCGGCGCGCGTGGCCTGCTGATCCTGGATCAATGCCGCGTCGGTCGACAGGCCGGCGCAGATTTCCAGCAGGCCGATGACCAGCATGGCGTAACCGACCACGCCGAAGTCGGCCGGCAGCAGCAGCCGCGCCAGCACCGCCAGGCTGACGACGCCGACCAAACGGTCGAGCCAGCGCAGCGCCACCATCCAGCCGGCGCCGAGCAGCACCCGCCGCCTGAGCGGCACGCCGCGGGTGGCCGTCGGCACGGCTGGCATTCGCGGGCTCAGGCCACGGCCGGGTGCAGCGCGATCGGCCGTCCGTCGATCTCGCCGGCCAGGCGCACATCCAGCAGCCGGGCGATGGTCGGCGCGAAGTCCATGCAGCGGACCGGCGGCGCGTCCGTCCCGGACCCGATGCCAGGCCCGGCTATCACATAGAGGCCGTCCGGCCGGTGCTCGCCGCTGCGCACATAGCGATAGACGCCTTCCACCCTCGGCATCCGGTTGGAGGCGACCGCGCGCACAGGCGCATCGTTGGTCCAGTCCAGGAACAGGTCGGGCAGATGCGCGCGTTCCGGTCCCGGATAGAGCTCGTCACAGCGATAGATCGCGTTGACCACCGGCCGCCCGGTCTCGACGTTGACGACGCCGCTGAAGTCCTCGGTCAGAGTGTCGAGCAAGCGCTCGTAGTCGGCGCCGGGCGCCACCTTGCCCGCCGGCTCGCGGCCGATCAGGTTGACGCGCAACGCGCCGTGCGCCGTGTTGTTGACGATCGAGAATACGTTGCTGTCGGCCGGCTCCAGCAATGGCGGCGGCGGCCGGTCGTCGATCAGGGCGCGTTTCACGTCGCGCAAGGGTCGCAGGCGCTTGCGCAGCCCCTCCGGCAGTTGCCGCCAGCTCCACGTCATCGGCGGGTCGGCGATCGCCCGCCAGTCTGCGCGTCGGTCCGGGCGTCTGGGCGCGGCGTGACCCAGCGCCAGCAGCATCTTGTCCAGCAGAAGCTGGGCATTGTACTTCGCACCGATGCCATGGTTGGCCATCAGCAAGACGATGGCATCCTGGCGCAGCCCGTCCAGGATGCCGCCGATCGCTTCATCGATCGCGGCATAGACGTCGCGCAGCGCGTCGCCGACACCCAACACATCGCCCGCTTGGTCCCAGCGATACTCGGGGTCATGCAGGTGCCACAACAGATGTCCGCCGCAATGCGCCTCGGTGAACGCTTGGGCAAAGAAGTCCCAGCGCTCCTGCTGGTAATAGTGGCGGGTCAGCTCGCCCTTCATGCGGATGCCTCGGATGAGTTCGTCGCGGAAGGCCACGAGTTGCTCCGGTGTGCAGCCGGCATCGCTGTTGCCGCTGACCGGATGCTCGCCGAAGCGCTCGCGGATGTCGGCGGCAAGCGTGGCTGAGGAGGCACGAAAGCCGTAGGCGCCGTCATGCGCGCCCCATTCGACCGTCTGCAGGCCATTCAGGCCGCGGGAGATCCGGCTGTGGGGAATGTCCAGCACGCAGACCCGCCGGCCCGCCGCCGACAGCGCCTCCCAGAACGGCGGCCGCTGGGCATGGTCGCCCGCCTTGCAGCGGTATTGCCGGTAGCTGCCGGGCTGGAGTTGCTGCCAGCTATGCACCCGGTTCTTGCCGGGATGGCAGCCGGAGATCCAGGACGGCCAATGCGCGCCGACATAGACGCCGGGCAGGCTGACCTGCCGGCCGACCCAACCCCGGTCCAGCAACCGGCGCAGGTTGGGCAGGTGGCCTGCCGCCGCCCAGTGCCGGATTAACGTCGGATCGCCCGAACATATGCCCAGGAACACAACCTGCGGCCGTACCGACATGACACAGCCCTCCCTGCCAACCCGCAATGAGTAGATCGGCCCCATGCAATTGCCGTTCCATGGTCCTCCGGCCGGTTCACCGGCCGCTCAACCTGAGCCAGCCCCCCAGCAGCAACAGGCCAAGCTGCCGCCAGGCGGACAAGGCGGGCGGCGAAGGCGCCGCGGCAAGCGCAACCAGGCCGCCGCGCGCCAGGTCGAGTGCCTCGCGCCCCGCCATGCGCAGGATGGCGGGCTCCCCCCGCAGCAGGTGCTTGGCATAGAACGCGCCACGTCCGATCAGGTAGTTCCGATAGAGCGGCAACAGCTGTTCCGCCCGCGCCCGGCCATGCGCGTGTTCCAGCCTGACAGCGGGTTCGTAGCGCAGCCGACAGCCGCGCTTCAGCAGCCGGAAGAACAGGTCGAGGTCCTCCGCCGAGCCGGCCGGCGTACCGGCGCTCAGCCGCTCGTCCAACGGTCCGACCCGCCGCAAGGCCGCCGCCCGCGCCGCGAAACCGCAGCCGATCATTCGCACGAAGGCGGTCGGCAGATCGACCACCTGCACCCCATCCGGGAACGGCCGGATCGAGGTCGGCCAATCGCTCGGATCGTGCAGGTCCACCCGTCCGCCGATGGCGTCGATGTCGGTGCCTGTGTGGAACACCCCGGCCAGCAGCGCCAGCCAATCCGGCGGCACCAGGCAGTCGTCATCGAGAAAGGCTATGATCGCGCCCTGTGCCGCGGCGATGCCGCGATTGCGCGCCCGGGCCAAGCCCGGCCGGGCCTCCGCCAGCGCGCCGATAGGCAGGTCGCCGGCCGCTTGGCGCGCCGCCACCAGTTCGGCCGTCCCGTCGCTGGAGCCGTTGTCAACCAGAACCAGCTCCCAGGACAGGCCCGCTCGGTCGGCCGCCCGCGCCAGCGAGTCCAGGCAGCGGGCAAGGCTGTCGCGCCGGTTGCGGGTGCAGAGCACGACGGAAATGTTTGGCCGCGGCAGGGACATGCCTGTATTGCACCGCGCCGCGCGCATGACGGCAAGACCGCGACCGCGCTGGCGCCGGCAACGGCCGCCCACTACTATCCGGCCAATCCTTGCGAGGCAGACATGGCGCAGTCCTTGGTGCTCGAAACCGCTTCCGGTCCGCACGCTGCGACCGACCCGATCACCATGGAGGTGATCCAGAACGCCCTCGTGGCGCTGGCCGACGAGATGGCCTTCACCGTGGCTCGGACGGCGCGCTCGTTCGTGCTGAAAGAGGCGCTTGATTATTCGACCGCGCTGTTCGACGCCGGGGGCGCGCTGGTGGCGCAAGGCACCTGCCTGCCGCTGCATCTGGGCGCCATGCCGGTGGCCGTCGAGGCCGTGATGCGCGAATTCGGCAACGACGTGCATCCGGGCGACATCTTCGCCACCAACGATCCCTATGACGGTTCCACCCACCTGCCCGACGTGGTGCTGGTCAAGCCGGTGTTCCTGGGCGAGCGGCTGATCGGCTGGTCGACCGTGCTCGCGCATCAGACCGATATCGGCGGCCGGGTGGCGGGCGGCAACGCCAGCGATTCCACCGAACTCTACCAGGAAGGCCTGCGCATTCCGCCCACCCGGCTCTACGACCGGGGCGAGGCCAGCCACACGCTGTTCCGCATCATCGAGCGCAATGTGCGGGTGCCGAGCCTGGTGCTGGGCGACATTCGCAGCCAGGTAGCGGCCTGCAGCATCGGCGAGCGTGGCCTGATCGAGCTGGCCAAACGCTATGGCATCGAGCGGTTCGAGGCCTATTGCCAGGCGCTGATGGACTATGCCGAGCGTTTCGCCCGGGCCGAGATCGGCAAGCTGGCGAAGGGCGTTTACCATTTCACCGACTATCTCGACGGCGACGGCATCGTGCCCGGCAAGATCACGCTTCAGGTGGCGGTGGAGGTGCTGGCCGATCGCATCCGGGTCGATTTCGCCGGCACCTCGCCGCAGGTCAAGGGGGCCATCAACTCGGTCTATGCCTTTACCCGCTCGGCCACGCTCGCCTCCGTGCGCTCCATCCTGCCGCTCGACCTGCCCAACAACGCCGGCTATTTCCGCGCGGTCGAAGTGACGGTGCCGGAAGGCACCATCCTCAATCCGCGCTCGCCGGCGCCGGTGGCCGCGCGCGGCTTGACCGGCTTCCGCATCGCCGACACGGTGATGGGGGCCCTGGCGCAGATCCGCCCCGACCTGGTGCCGGCCTGCGGCTCCAACTCGCCCGACGCGGGCGTCAGCATCGGCGGCTACCACAAGGACGGCACGCCCTTCGTCTATCTGGAATTCCTGCTGGCGTCCTGGGGCGGCGGCCCCAACCGCGACGGCGCCGATGCCCTGACCGGCATGATCATCAACTATTCCAACACCCCGGCCGAACTGCTGGAGACGGAGCAGCCGCTGGTGGTCGAACGCTACGCCTTCGTGCCGGATTCGGGCGGCGCCGGGCGCTGGCGCGGCGGCCTGGCGATGGACCGGCACCTGCGGTTCACCGCCGATGAGGCGATTTTCCAGGTGCGCTCCGACCGCCGCGACATTCCGCCCTATGGCCTGGCCGGCGGCGCGCCAGGCGCTTCGTCCGACGTCACCATCCGCCGCGCGGACGGCACGGAAGAACGCCATCCGGCGAAATTCCTGACCAGCGTGCGCAAGGGCGACCGCTTGCGCATTCGCCTGGCGGGCGGCGGCGGTTATGGCAAGGTGGCGGAACGCGAACCGGCCCGGGTGCTGGAGGACGTGCTGGACGGCAAGGTCAGCCTGGCCGCCGCCGACCGCGACTACGGCGTCATCATCCGCGGCACGCCGCCCACGGTCGACGCGGCCGCCACGGCGGCCCGGCGGGCCCGGACGGCGCAAGGCTAGATCTTGTTCCAGCCCGAAGGCGCCTACGCCGCCCTCGTCACGCCCTTCAGGGCGGACGGCGGGCTCGATCTCGCCGGCCTCGCCGCGCTGGTCGAGCACTGCATTGCCGGCGGCATCGCCGGCTTGTGCCCGCTGGGCGGCACCGGCGAGCCGTTGGCGCAGAACCTGGACGAACACCGGCAGGTGATCGACCGCACGATCGCGGCGGCGGCCGGGCGGGTGCCGGTGCTGGTCGGCTGCCTCAGGCCCGACCCGGCGGAGGTGCTGGCGCTGGCCCGGCACGCCAAGGCGGCGGGGGCCGACGCGGTCATGCTGATCGCGCCCTATTTCGTGCAGGCCAAGCCGTCGCACGTAGAGCGCCATTTCCTGCATCTGGCCGAGCGGATCGAGCTGCCGCTGGTGCTGTTCAACAGCCCCGGCCGCAGCGGCCTCAAGCTCGAGGCGGAAGCCATTCTCCGCCTGGTCGAGGCGATCCCGCATCTGGTCGGCATCAAGGAGGCGTCAGGCGACCTGGTGCTGTGCGCCGAGCTTGCCCGCGCGGCGCGGCCAAGCTTCGCGTTGCTGCAAGGGTTCGACGAGCTGATCCTGCCGACGCTGGCGGTTGGCGGCATCGGTGCCGTGGTCTCGCTCGGTTGCCTGGTGCCGCGCCTGATCGCGGGAATTGGCGGTGCCTGGAACGCCGGCAACGCCGCCCAGGCCCGCGCCCTGCAAGCGGATCTGCTGCCGCTGGCGCGGGCGATCTATGCCGAGCCCAATCCCGCCCCGCTGAAACGCGCGCTGGCGTTGCGCGGCCTGCCGGGCGGCGTCACCCGGCCGCCGCTTTTCCCCATCGCGGCCAAGACCGAGGCGGCACTGCAGCAAGCGCTCAGCCAGTTGCCGGCCGCGACAATCCAAACCCCATCCTTACGACAAGCACAGGGGGCCTAGATGAGCTGGCGCATCGGCGTCGATATCGGCGGCACCTTCACCGACCTTGTGTTCCTGGCCGACGACGGCACGGCGGAAACCGCCAAAGTGCTGTCGACGCCCGACGATTATTCTCGTGGCATCGTCGAGGGCATCGCGCAGGTGCTGAAGCCGCGCGGCGTCGATCCTGCCACCGTGCGCGAGGTCCTGCACGGCACGACGGTGGCGACCAACGCCATCCTGGAACACAAGGGCGCCAAGGTCGGCCTGATCACCACCGAGGGCTTCCGCGACACCCTCGAAATCCGCCGGCTGCGGATGCCGCAGCTCTACGACCTCAATTACGTCAAACCGCTGACGCTGGTGCCCCGGCGCTGGCGCACGGAGGTCGTCGAACGCATCCTGCATACGGGCGAGGTGCTCGTGCCGCTCGATGAAGCCGGCGCGCGGACAGCGATCGACATGCTGATCGCCGCTGGCGTCGATGCGATCGCCGTCTGCCTGATCAACGCCTATGTCGATGGCCGGCACGAACGGCGCATCCGCGAATTGGTGCGGCTGCGCGACCAGCATCTGCCGGTTTGCCTGTCCTCGGAGATCCTGCCGGAAATCAAGGAATACGAACGCACCAGCACCACGGTGGTGAACGCCTATATCGTGCCGGTGGTGGAAAACTACCTCCGGCGCCTGACCCAGGCGCTGAAGGAGCTGGGCATCGCTTCGCCCTTGATGGTGATGCAGTCGAACGGCGGCGCGATGGGCGTGCAGGCGGCCTCCGAGCGGCCGATCCATATCATCGAATCCGGGCCGGCGGCGGGCGTGGTCGGCGGTGCGGAGGTGGCGCGCAAGCTGGGCCTCGACAATGTGCTGACCTTCGACATGGGCGGCACCACGGCAAAGGCCTCGATGGTGGAAAAGGGCCGCTACGATCGCCTGGGCGAGATGGACGTGGGCGCCGGCATCAATCTGGCCGGCCGGCTGTTGAAGGGCGGCGGCTACCATGTGCGGGTACCGGCCATCGACATCGCCGAGGTGGGCGCGGGCGGCGGCAGCATCGTGCGCATCGATGCGGGCGGCGCCTTGAAGGTGGGCCCCGACAGCGCCGGCGCCATGCCGGGGCCGGTGTGCTACGACCAAGGTGGTCAAGACCCCACGGTGACCGACTGCAACGTGATCCTGGGCTTCCTGTCGCCCGACTATCTGGTGGGCGGCGGGCTGAAGCTGGCGCGCGGCAAGGCGGTGGACGCCATGCAAAGCCGCATCGCCGGGCCCTTGGGCATGAGCCTGGAAGCCGCCGCCTGGGGCGTGCACGTGGTGGCAAATGCCAGCATGGCGCGGGCTCTGCGCGCGGTGTCCTCGGAGCGCGGCCGCGACCCGCGCGACTACGCGCTGCTCGCCTTCGGCGGCAACGGCCCGGTGCATGCGGTGACGCTGGCGCAATCGATGAACATGCGCCGGGTGCTGGTGCCGCCGGTCTCGGGCGTGTTCTCGGCGCTCGGCCTGTTGTTCCCGGAGACCGAGCATCACTACGTGCGCACCTTCAAGCGCCGGCTGGAGGCCGCCGATCCGGCCGAGATGACCGCGGCCTTCGAGCAGATGCGCGCGGAAGGCCGCCAGGCGCTGGCGGTTGAGGGTTACGGCGAGGCGGACAGCCGGTTCGAAATGCAGGCGGACTTGCGCTATCTGAAAGAGAATTCCGAACTGACGGTTGCCATCGACGGCATCGGCGATTTCCCGGCCAAGGCACGGGCGCGTTTCGACCAGGCGCACGAACAGGCCTATGGCTACAGTTCGGCCGACGAACAGGCGGAAGTGGTCAACTTGCGCTTGATCGCGCGCGGCATCTCGAAGGTGTCGCGCGTGCCGGCCGCGCTCACCGTGCATGCGGGCGGACAGGCCAAGGGCCCCAGCGCGCGTCACCGCCGCGCCTATTTCGGTGCCGAGCACGGCTGGCACAACACGCCCGTCCTGCGCCGCGCCGAGGTGCCGAGAAGCGGCCAAGCGGGCCCGCTGATCGTCGAGGAATACGACAGCACCACCGTGGTGCCGCCCGGCTGCCGGGTGGCGCTGGGCGACTGGCAGGCGCTAACGATCGATATCGGCCGCTAGCGGACCGGCCGCATCCGTTTGAGCGGTCGATCGCCGGCGCCAATGGGTCAGCGCGGCGGGCTCAGGCGGTCCGGCTCATCACCTCGCTGGCAAAGGCCTCGATGCGGTCGAGCGAACGGTTGAGGTCGTCGCTCTCGAAGCTGATGACGAGGTGCTTGAGGCCGGCCTGAGCGAAAGTCTCGATATCCTCCAGGATGTCGGCCGCCGCGCCGGTGAAGCAGAGCCGCTTGCCGTCGCGTCCGGTCGCCCCCTCGCCCTGCCGGAACCACAAGGCCAGCAGGCCGGTTTCCAGGCTGGCCGGATCGCGGCCCGCTTGTTCGGCCGCCTGCCGCACGTCGGCCAGCCCGGCGGCATAGAGCGCCCTGGTGTCGAACGGCGCCGCTGGATTGTTGCCAACCGGATACCAGCCATCGCCCATCCGTCCAGCGCGACGGCGAGCCTGCGGCCCCTCCCCGCCGACCCAGATCGGGATCGGCCGCTGCACCGGCTTCGGCTCGAAATAGAGCCCGGCGAACCGAGCGTGCCGGCCTGCCATGACGGGGGCGGCCTCGGTCCAAAGCGCGCGGAACGCCCGGATATACTCCTGCGATGCGGCACCCCTCTCCTTGAAGGCCGGCGCACCCAGCAACGCCAGTTCCTCGGCCATCCAGCCGACCCCGACCCCGACCGTCAGCCGGCCTTTCGACAGGATGTCGGCCGTCGCCAGCATCTTCGCCGCCAGGATGGGCGGGCGATGCGGCAGCACCATCACCGAACTGAGCAGGCGGATGCGCGTCGTCTGGGCGGCCAGGAACGCCAGGGTCGTGACCTGCTCCAAGCAAACCCCGGTATCGTGCGCGAACCACTTCCCGGTCTTGGTATAGGGATAGAAGCTGTCGACCTGGCGCGCGATCACGACGTGGTCGCTGAGGCCGAGATGGTGGAAGCCGACCGCCTCCGCTTTCAGTGCCAGGGCCATCAATCCCTCCGGCGTCGCCGCCGGCCCGCGCGTTCCCAGATGTAATCCAAACCGCATGGCGTCCTCCCGCGCGGGGCAGTCTAGAACCGAAACCGCGGGCTTGGCGCGGCCCGCATAAGTGCCCCGCGCGCTCGCCATGCCTTGGTGCCTGGACCGCCGGGCATGTCATTGGGCATGGTGCGCCGCCGGAAGGAGCATTCGCCGATGACCTGGGGCGAGATCACCGAGGAGGGCATCGCGGCCGCGGCGACGTTGCTCGGCCAGCCGCTGAGGCGCGATCGCATGCAGTGGATCGAGTGCGCCACGCGCGACGCGATCCGCCACTTCGCCTGGGGCGTGGGCGACAATAACCCGCTTTGGCTCGACCGCGACTACGCGACGGCTTCGCCTTGGGGCGGCAATCTGGCGCCGCCCTGCATCCTCTACGCGGTCGACAGCACCATCGTCGCGCCGAAGCTTCCGGGCGTGCAGTGGATCTATGCCGGCACCGACTGGACTTGGTTCGAGCCGGTCCGGCTGGGCGACTGTTTCCGGGTGGAAGCCCGGCTGCTGCGCCAAGAGAGCAAGACCGGCCGCCGCTTTCCGCGCTGGGTGCTGCAGACGGGCGAGGTGCGCTATTTCAACCAGCACGAGCGACTGGTGGCGACGGCGCTGGGCCGCTGCGCGCGCACGCCGCGCGGCGACAGGCTGACGGATGCACGCGGCGGCGAACGGCCGAAGGCGCACGAGCCGCACAAGTATACCGCCGGCGAACTGGACGAGATCGAACGCCAGGTGCTGGCCGAGCCGCGCCGCGGCGCCGAACCGCGCTGGTACGAGGACGTCGCCGTTGGCGACACCCTGCCGGCCGTGGTCAAGGGCCCGCTCAGCATCGTCGACATCCTGGCCTGGTACGCGGCGCAGCAGGGTGCGCAGCCCTATGGCGGAGCCCATGGCGACGCCGTGCGCTACCGCCAGCGGCATGCCGATTACCACCTCAATCCGGCGACCGGCGCCAAAGACGCCGCTGGCCGCGGCCACCTGGAAGCGGCCACCGGACGCGACGTCGGCATGGGTGGAGCCTACGACATCGGGCCGCAGCGCATCTCGTGGGCGCAGCACATGCTGACCAACTGGATCGGCGACGACGGCTTTCTGCACCGGCTCAACGTCACCGTGCGGCAGCCCAACATGGTGGGCGACACCCTCTGGTGGCGGGGCAAGGTGACGGACAAGGCGGTGCGCCAAGGCATCGGCTGGGCCGAGCTGGAGATCGTGGCGAGCAACCAGTTGGGCGAACGGTCGGCGTTCGGAACCGCCACCGTCGCGCTGCCCTCGCGCCAGCTTGGGCCGCCATCTCTGCCGCTCGTCCCGGCCGGCGACGGCGGTCGGGGATAATGCCGCCGGCGCGCCACTTCACTTGCCGCGACCGCCCGGCCGTCTGGCTGCGGCCCGGCAATCGCTCGGTGCATCATGCCGCTCATTGGCTGCGACTGCTTGATTGCGTGGAGGTGCGGGAAGGCGCCGGCGCCGGCCCGCATGACATCGTGCTGGCCGGCGGCGGCGCAGCGGCCCCGCCCGGCGGCAGCCTGATCCGGCTGTGGGATTTTCAGGTCGGGCAAGCGGGCTCGGGCTATTTGGCGAGCGCGGTGTCGGGCGCGGCCGCGGTAATCGGCGAGGCCGATGGACCGCCGCTCACCTTGCCCGGCGAGTTCCCAGAGAAATGGTGCGGGGCCTATGGCGCCATCCTGGCGTTGGCGGAGATCTGGCGCCGACGCAACGGCGGCGCGGGCGTTGGCGCGGTCTATGACGTGTCGGCGGCCGAGGTGCTGCGCTGTTTCGCCTTGCAGAACGCGGGCGATGCGCAGGAAATGGCCAAGAGCTGGCGACGCAACGGCCGGCTGGCGGTGGAGCATGGCGGGATCTTCCCGCAAGGCTTCTATGCCTGCCGCGACGGCTACGTGGCATTGCTCGGCCGGTCGCGCCGCGACTGGCGCAACATCCTCAAGGCGTTGGGCGAACCCGACTGGGCGAAGGGTCCCGCCTTCGCCGATCCCTTCGCCCTCGCCAAGCACAGCGCGGACGCCGACGCACTGCTCCAGCGCACGCTTTCCGGCTTCGACCGCGACGAACTGCTGCGCCGTGGCCTGGCCAACGAAGCGGTGATCGCGCCGGTCTACAGCCTGGCAGAGGCCGCCTCGCGCCGCGTCTTCCGGCCGCGTTTCCTGGCCGCGGACGGCCCCAGGCTGCCGATGCTGGTGGAACCGCTGGGCGAGGCGCCGGCCACGCCAACGCCCGGCCCGGCCGCGGCCCGATCGACGGCCCGAGAGCGCCCGCTTGCCGGATTGCGCTGCCTCGAACTGGCCTGGGTCTGGTCGGGCCCCCTGGTCGGACAGATCTTGGCGGACCTGGGTGCCGAGGTGATCAAGATCGAATGGCCCGCGCGGTTCGATCTCTACCGCACGCGCGGCGTCGAAGGCTTGCGCGATATCCTGCCGGAGGCGGTGCGGCGCGAGGCCTCGCTCTACTTCCATGGCCTCAATCGCAACAAGCAAGGCATCACGCTGGATCTCAAGCACCCGCGGGGCAACGAGCTGTTCCGTCGCCTGGCTGCGCGCTCCACGCTGGTGATCGAGAATTTCACCGCTGGCACGCTCGAGCGGCTGGGCCTGGGGCCGGCGAGGCTGGCGGCGGCCAACCCAGGGCTCGTCCTGCTGTCGATGAGCGGACCCGGCCGCGGCTCGTCGGTCGAGGCCTTGCGCTCCTATGGCCTGGTGCTGAGCGCCTTGGGCGGCGCCGAGGCCTTGGTCCACCAGCAGGGCCGTTTCCTGGGCTCGCCGACCTTCTCGCTGAGCGACCCCAACGCCGCGCTGTTCGCCGCCCTGGCGGCGCTGGCCGGCGCGATCACGGCCGCCGCTTGCGGCCGGGGTCTGGCGATCGACCTGTCGCAGATCGAAGCGGCGGCGACGCTGGCCGGCAGCGCGTCGGCCGCGCCGAGCGATTGCCAGATCCTGGCGGCCAGCGATGGCGGCTATCTCGCGGTCGAGTTACCGGCGGCACGAACGCTTGGCGCGGACGAGCAAACCGGCACGGCCGAAGCGCTGGCGGCGCGGGTCGCGGCGCTGGGCGGCCGGGCGGCGCGCGTGCTGGAATTGCCGGAAACCGAGACGGCACCGGTCTTCGCCGATTGCGTGGCCCATCTGCCGTCCAGCCATCCGGTGACCGGCGAGGAATTGCTGGTGGCGGCGGCCTGGCGCGTCGATGGGCGACGGCCGCCCTTGCGCAAGCTGGCGCCGCTCATGGGCGAAGGCAACGATTGGGTGCTGCGCCGCGTGCTGGGCCTCGATGGCGAGGAGGTCGCGGCGGCGCTGGCCAGCGGCGCCATGTGATCGGCGTCCACGCCAACCAGACGGACGCGAGCAAGAGGCAGCAGGGACGATGCCGAGGATCCTGGGATACGAACCGCACGCTTCGACCCTGCGCGAGCTGATCGCGCTGCGCGCTGGGCTGGGCAGCAAACCCCTGCTGATCTGCCGCGACGACGTGTTGACCTATGCCGAGGCCGACCGTCGCTCCAACGAGGTCGCCAATCGCCTGTTGGAATTCGGTGTGGCCAAGGGCGATGTGGTAGCCACCTTCATGTACAATTCGCTGCCGCAGGCGCTCATCTGGTTCGGCTGCGCCAAGATCGGCGCCATCTACGCGCCGCTCAACGTCTCGTTGGTGAAGGACGACCTTGCCTACAGCCTGAACGACACCAACGCCAAGCTGCTGGTGCTGGACGCCGAGTTGGTGCCGGCCTTCAACGCCAGCCGCGCCGCGCTGACGCGCGAGCCGCTGCTGTTCGTGCTTGGCCGGACGACGGAGCTGCAAGCGTTGCCTTTCGAGCGCCTGCTGGGCGGCAGCGCCGCGCTGCCCGACATCGAGGTGCGGCCGACCGATCCGGCCGCCATCGTCTATACCGGCGGCAGCACGAGCATGCCGAAAGGCGTGCTGGTCTCGCATTTCTATTATGTCGTCGCCGCCGTCCGCTATGGCGAGATCGCGCAAGCCACCGCCGACGACGTGCATTTCGCCAACTCGCATTTCTTCCACATCGGCGGCCAGCAGTTCGGCGTCACCGGGCCGCTCTACCACGGCATGACCGGGGTGATGGAGAAGTGGTTCAGCGTCAGCCGCTATCTCGATGTGGCGCGCAAGTACGGCGCGACGGTGATCGATCCGATCGGCACCATGATCGCCGCGCTGATGAACCGGCCGGCGAGCCCGACCGATCGCCAGCACAAGATGCGCGTGGGCGTCGGCATCGCCTCGGGCCAGGTTCGGCGCGAGGTGCGGGACGGTTTCGAGCGGCGGTTTGGCGTGACCTTGCTGGAGGTCTATTCGATGACCGAGATGGGCGTGCTTCTGTGCAGCGAGCGGCTGCACGACCGGCGCTCCGGCAGCTGCGGCCGCCCGCATGGCTGGGCCGAAATCTGCATCGTCGACCAGGACGACAATCCACTGCCGGCCGGCACGCCCGGCCACATCCTGTTGCGGCCAAAGGTGCTCAACAGCTCGATGATGCGCTATGTCAACAAGCCGCAAGAGACCATCGCCGCCTGGCGCAACCTCTGGTACCACTCGAGCGATCTCGGCTATCTCGACGCCGACGGCTATCTCCATTTCGTCGGCCGCGAGGCGCATTGGGTGCGCAAGGGCGGCGAGAACGTCTCCGCCTTCGAGGTAGAGAAAGTGATCGCCGGGCACCCGGCGGTGCTGGATTGCGCCATCGTCGGCGTGCCGGCCGAACTGGGCGAGGAAGACGTCAAGGCCTACATCCAGCTCAAGCCCGGCGCCGGTCCGATCGAACCCGGCGCGTTCGTCGACTATTGCAGGGAACGCATCGCCTTCTTCAAGGTGCCGCGGTATGTCGCCTTCGTCGACGGCTTCCCACGCACCATGACCAAGAACGAGATTGCCCGGCACGAACTGCGCGCGCGGGGCATCGGCCGGGCCTGGGATGCCAGGAACGGCCGCTGGCTGGAGGAGTAGGGATGGTGGAGTTCCGCGAGATCGCCGCCGGCCTGCGTTTTCCCGAGGGCCCGGTCGCCCTGGCCGACGGCTCGGTGCTGCTGGTGGAAGTGGCGGGCGGGCGGCTCGTCCGCGTGGCCGGCGATGGCGGCAAGTCGGTCGTCGCCGAGCTGGGTGGCGGCGCCAATGGCGCGGCTATCGGCCCCGACGGCCGCTGCTATGTCTGCAACAATGGCGGCATGCGCTTTCACGAGCGCGATGGCCGCCTGCTGCCGGGCCTGGCGCCGGCCGACTTCGCCGGCGGCTCGATCCAGGCGGTCGATCTCAGAACCGGCGGCGTGCAGGTGCTTTATCGCGAATGCGACGGGCATCGGCTGAACGGACCCAACGACCTGGTCTTCGATCGGCAGGGCGGCTTCTGGTTCACCGACAACGGCAAGGTGCGCCGTCGCGAACGCGACCGCGGCGCGGTCTACTACGCCAAGGCGGACGGTTCGCTGATCCGCGAGGCGGTGTTCCCGATGGAGGCGCCGAACGGCATCGGCCTGTCGCCCGATGGCGGACGCCTCTACGTGGCGGAAACCAGCACCGGCCGCCTGTGGGTCTTCGAGTTGGCCGGACCGGGCGAGGTGCGCCGGGTGGCGGGACCGGTGCCCTGGGAGCGCGGCCACCTGTTGGCCAACCCGGTCGGCTATCATCTGTTCGACTCGCTGGCGGTGGACAGCGCCGGCAATGTCTGCGTCGCCACCATTCCTTCCGGTGTGCTGGTATTCTCGCCGGACGGGGGGCTGCTGGAAACGCTGCCCTTCCCCGACCCCTTCACCACCAATCTTTGCTTCGGCGGGCCGGATCTGCGCACCGCCTATGTCACGCTGTCCTCGACCGGGCGGCTGGTGGCGCTGCCTTGGCCGCGGCCGGGCCTGAGACTGGCATTCAACAGCTGAACCGATGGGCCACGCCCCACTCCCACGGCGATCGCCGAAGGCGGCGGTTTGGAGCGGGCGATGAGATTCGAACTCACGACCCCAACCTTGGCAAGGTTGTGCTCTACCCCTGAGCTACGCCCGCGCTCCTGCCCCTCCCGGTGCCGCCGGCGCTGGCCGGCCGGCCCCTTGCGGGGCGGGCCGATCGTGATAATACAAAGCTACCGCCGTTGCAACGCGTGACGCCCTCCGACAGCTATGCCTGCGAGCCCCAAGGACCTGTTTGACCGCCTGGCGGCGCTGGGTATTGCCACCCGCACGGTCGAGCACCCGCCGCTGTTCACCGTGGAGGAAAGCCGGCGGCTGCGCGGCGCGCTGCCGGGCGGCCATTGCAAGAGCCTGTTCCTGCGCGACAAGAAGGAGCGGATGTTCCTGCTGGTGGCGCTGGAGGATTGCCCGATCGACCTGAAAGTCTTGCCGGAGCTGCTGCAATGCGGCCGACTGAGCTTTGGCAGCCCGGAGCGGCTGATGCGCCACCTGGGCGTGCGACCGGGCGCGGTAACGCCGTTCGCGCTTATTAACGATACCGCGCATCAGGTCGCGCTGGCCCTGCAGCAAGCCCTGCTGGCGGCCGATCCGCTGAATTTTCATCCGTTGGTCAACACCCTGACGACCGCGATCGCGCCCGGCGACCTGCTGCGATTCTTCCAGGCAACCGGTCACCCGCCCCGAATGCTTGCGCTGTAGCCGGCCTTGTTTCCCTGGGATCGGCCCCATATGTTTGCCGCATCCAGCGAATTCCATGGGAAGGACGGGCGATGGCGGAGCCGCTAATCGGACAGGTGCAGGCGCCGGCGGACACCATCAAGGACAGCAACCAGCGCGGCTTCGCCACCGATGTGCTGCAGGCCAGCCGCACGGTGCCGGTGATCGTCGATTTCTGGGCGCCGTGGTGCGGCCCCTGCAAAACCCTGGGCCCGCATCTGGAAAAGGCGGTGAAGGCGGCCGGCGGCAAGGTTAAGCTGGTCAAGATCAACATCGACGAGAACCCGCAGCTGGCACAGCAACTCCGCATCCAGTCGATCCCGGCGGTCTACGCCTTCGTCGGCGGTCAGCCGGTCGACGGTTTCGTCGGCGCGTTGCCGGAGAGCCAGGTCAAGAGCTTCGTGCAGCGCCTGGCCGGCGCCGCCAATGGCGGTCCCAACCCGATCGACGAGGCGCTCGCCCAGGCCAAGGAAGCCTTCAAGACCGGCGACCTCGACCGCGCGGTGAACATCTATGGCCAAGTGGTTCGGGCCGAGCCGTCCAACGGCAAGGCGCTGGCGGGCCTGGCGCATTGCTATCTGAAGCGCGGCAACAAGGCGGAAGCCAAGCGCACCCTCGACATGATCGGGCCGGACTACAAGACCGACCCCGACGTTGCCTCGGCCCGGGCAGCACTCGAGCTGGCCGAGACGGCGCCGGCGGCGGGGGCGCTGCAGCAGTTGCAGCAGAAGGTCGCGGCCGATCCGGTCGACCACCAGGCCCGTTTCGACCTGGCGAACGCCCTGGCGGCGGCCGGCGAGCGTGAGGCGGCGGTCGAGCACCTGCTGGAGATCGTCAAGCGGGCGCGGGCCTGGAACGAGGAAGCGGCGCGCAAGCAGCTCATCAAGTTGTTCGAAGCGTTTGGCCCGACCGATCCGTTGACCGTGGCGAGCCGCCGGCGGCTCAGCGCACTGCTGTTCTCGTGACTGACCGGAAGTTCGGGCGGTGACGGCATCCGATAGCGATCTTCCGAGCCAACTGGCGATCTTCCCGTTGGCCGGAGTGTCGCTGCTGCCGGGTGGCCAGCTACCGCTCAATATCTTCGAACCGCGCTATCTCGACATGACGCGCGACGCGATGGGGGCGCACCGGCTGATCGGCATGGTGCAGCCGATCGATCCGGAGGATCCCAGTCAGTGTCCGCGCTGCTACGAGGTGGGCTGCGCCGGACGCATCACGCAGTTCCGCGAGACCAACGACGGGCGCTTTCTGATCGTATTGACAGGCATCAATCGCTTTCGCATCGCCGAGGAACTGGCGGTCGCCACACGCTATCGCCAGGTGCGGGCCGACTGGGCCGCTTTTGCCGCCGATCGCGACGGCCATGAGTCGCCCGAGGGCCTGGACCGCGAACGCTTCCTCAGGGCACTCAGGGCCTATCTCAAGCTGCAGGGCATGTCGGCCGACTGGCAAGCGATCGAGCGCTCGCCGCTGCCGCTGCTGATCACCCATTTGGCCATGCTCTGCCCGTTCGGGCCGTCGGAGAAACAGGCATTGCTGGAAGCACCCAACCTGGTGGAGCGCAGCCGCACCATGGTGGCGCTGATGGAAATGGCCGCGATCGCCAGCGCGACGCTGAGCGGCGACAGCCCGCCCAAGCAATAGGCCGAAGGACACCGCCATGAGCGACGCGCAATCGATCGATCCAAAGCTCTTGGAGTTGCTGGTCTGCCCGCTGACCAAGGGGCCGCTGCGCTACGACCGCGAGCGGGAGGAACTGGTCAGCGAACAGGCGCGCCTTGCCTATCCCATTCGCGATGGCATTCCGATCATGCTGGTCGAGGAGGCACGCAGTCTGGATGCAGGCGGCGGCCGATGAGCGCGGCCGGGCCGCGACCCTGGCCGCTGGAGATCCGCGTTCGGCGGGCCGAGAAGGTGCTGGAGGTCGATTACGACGATGGCCGGAATTTCCGCCTGCCGGCCGAGCTGCTGCGAGTCGAAAGCCCCAGCGCCGAGGTGCAGCAGCATGGCGGCGAGAAGCTGATCGTGCCCGGCAAACGTCACGTGGGCATCCGTGACATCGAAGCGGTTGGCCACTATGCCGTGCGGCTGACCTTCGACGATGGCCACGATACCGGCATCTACACCTGGGGTTACTTGCGCGAACTGGGCGAACAGCAGGACACGATTTTCGCCCGGTACCTGGCGGCGCTGCAGGACAAGCGCCTGAGCCGCGAAGGCTGAGCGGCGGGGCGGGGGGAGGTCGGCATGGCGATCCTGGAGACGTCGGCTGGGCCGTTATACTACCAGGTGCTGGATGTGACAGCGCCTTGGGTCGCGGCGCCGGAGACCATCCTGTTCCACCACGGCGTCGGCACCAACGGCGATGTCTTCGCCGGCTGGCTGGCCGGGTTGGCCGAGCGCTACCGGCTGGTGCGCTTCGATGTGCGCGGGCTTGGCCGCTCGGCCAAGCCGGCCGCCGAATTCCGCTACAGCCTGGACAGTTTGATGGCCGATGCGCTGGCGGTGGCGGACGCGGTGGGCGCGAGCCGGTTCCACATGGTGGGCGAGTCGGCCGGCGGCACGGTGGCGCTTTACACGGCCGCGCGCCGGCCCGAACGCCTCCTGTCGATGACCGGCGTGTCGTTCAGTCACAAGGGGGCTTCGATCGACCACGTGCGGGAATGGCGCAGGTTCGTCGAGACGAACGGCATGCGCGCCTGGTCGCGGCAGATGATGGAACGACGCTTCCATCCGGGCGCGCTCCCGCCCGAAAAGCACGCCTGGTTCGAGCGCGAGCAGGACGCGGGCGATCCCGGAGTGCTGCTGGCGCTGGCCGACATGCTGATCGGCGCCGATCTGTCGGCGCTGGCCAGCGGCATCCGGCACCCGGTGCTGATGCTGGTGCCCGACGGCAGCCCGTTCGTGCCGGTCAAGGTGGCGGCCGAGTTGTTCAGCCTGTTGCCGAACGCCGAAATCCAGGTCTTCCCACACGCCCGCCACAGCCTGTGCCTGACGCACGGGGCCGAATGCGCCGCGGCGCTGGCCGGCTTCCTGCAACGCCGGCGCGCCGCCACCGGCGTCGCGGCGGCGGCGCCATAGGCGGCCCGCGCTACAGCTTGCCGCGCTCCTTCAGCACTTCCTCGGCGGCGCGGAAGGCATCCACCCCGGCCGGCACGCCGCTATAGACGGTTGCCTGCAGCAGAACCTCCTGGATCTCCTCCACCGTGCAGCCATTGTTCAGGGCCGAATTGGTGTGGATGCGGATCTCGTGCGGCCGGTTGAGCGCGGTCAGCATGGCAAGGCAGAGCAGGCTGCGGTATTTGCGCGGGATGCCCGGCCGAGACCAGATGGTGCCGAACGCCATCTCCTCCGAAAGCTGGCGCAGCGGCGCATTGAAGCTGTTGGTCGACGCTTCGCGCCGCTGGAAATAGTCCTCGCCCAGCACCTCGCGCATGATCTTGCGGCCGGTCTCACGCTTCTCGTTCATCGCCCACTCCCTTGGCAACAGGCGGGCGCATGCTGCGAGGATGCTGGCGAACCGTCAAATCCCGGACAGGCTCAGACATCGAGCGTGTTGGCGCGCTCCCACTCGCTCAGGTGCCGCATGTAGTTCTGCCAATCGGCCATGCGCAGCTTGGCATAGGAAGCGATGACCTCGGTCCCGAAACCGTCGCGGAAGAGCTTGCTCTTCTCCAGGTTGCGGAGCGCATCCAGCAGGTTGAGCGGCAGGCGCCTGGCTCTGACCTTGTCGCCCTCGCTGTACATGTCGATATCGAGCCGTTTGCCCGGATCACGGGCATGCTCGATGCCGTCCAGCCCAGCCAGCAGGATCGCCGCCTGCATGAGGTAGGGGTTGGCGGCGCCGTCGGGCAGCCGCAGCTCGAACCGGCCGGGCTCGGGAATGCGCACCATGTGGGTACGGTTGTTGCCGGCATAGGTGATGGTGTTGGGCGCCCAGGTGGCGCCCGAACGCGTCACCGGTGCGTTGATGCGCTTGTAGCTGTTGACCGTCGGGTTGGTGAAAGCGACCAGCGCATCGGCATGGTGCAGGACACCGCCCAGAAACTGGTAGGCGAGCCTGGACAGGCCAAGTTCGCCCTTGCCGTCCGCGAACAAGTTGCGCTTGCCGTCGGCCGACCACAGCGAAACATGCGCGTGGCAGCCGGAGCCGGTCAGGTTGGCGAACGGCTTCGGCATGAAGGTGGCGCGCTGGCCGTGTTTCTCGGCGATTGACTTGACCATGAACTTGAAAAAGGCGTGCCGGTCGGCGGTGGTCAGGCATTCGCTGTAATGCCAGTTCATCTCGAACTGGCCGTTGGCGTCCTCGTGGTCGTTCTGGTACGGCCCCCAGCCGAGCTTGCCCATGCCGTCGCAGATCTCGGCCACCACCTCGTAGCGGCGCATCAGCGCCGACTGGTCGTAGCAGGGCTTGTCCTGGCGGTCGTCGGCATCGGCGATCGCCTGACCGTCCCGCGTCACCAGGAAGTATTCGCACTCGACGCCGGTCATCATGCGGTAGCCGAGCTTGGCCGCCTTCTGGCGCACGCGTTTCAGGATATGGCGTGGCGATTGCTCGATGGGCTTGCCTTCCATCAGCAGGTCGGCCGCGACCCAGCCGACCTCCGGTTTCCAGGGCAGCACCTGCAGCGTCTCGCCGTCGGCCATCGCGAACATGTCCGGATGGGCCGGCGTCATGTCGAAATTGATGGCGAAGCCGGCGAAGCCGGCCCCCGCCTTCTGCATGTCGGCAATGGCGGCTGCCGGCACCAGCTTGGCGCGCATGGTGCCGAACAGATCGGTAAAGCCGATCAGGAAGTACTTGATGCCCTGCTTCTTCGCCGCTTCCGCAAGATCGCCCGCCATCCCCACCCCCTACCGGCCGGAGCGGCAGTTTCCACCATCCCGGCGGCCGACGCTAGGCGCGGCCCGGGATCCAGCCGGTGCCGGCCAACGGCACGCCCGCCATGGCGGCCGCCTCGACGGTCAGGGCCGCCAGGTCCTCGGGCTCCAGGTTCAGCAGGTGCGACTTGCCATTGGCGCGCGCCAGCGTCTGCGCTTCCAGCACCAGGGTGGTGAGATAGTTCCGCACCCGTCGCGCGGCCGCTTCCGGCTCCAGCCGCGCTTCCAGTTCGGCGTCCTGCGTGGCGATGCCGACCGGGCAGCGGCCGGTATGGCAGTGCTGGCAGAAGCCGGGCTTGGTGCCCAGCCGCTCGTAATCGTCCTCATGCACTGGCTTGTTGCAGTTGAGCGCCACCAGTGCCGCCGTGCCAATCGACACCGCGTCGGCGCCCATCGCCAGTGCCTTGGCCACGTCTGCGCCATTGCGGATGCCGCCAGAGATGACGAGTTGCACCTTGCGGTGCATGCCGAGTTCTTGCAGCGCCTCCACCGCCAGCCGCAATGCTGCCAGCGTCGGGATGCCGACATGCTCGATGAACACGTCCTGCGTCGCGCCGGTGCCGCCCTGCATGCCGTCCAGCACCACCACGTCGGCGCCCGCCTTCACCGCCAGCGCGGTGTCATAATACGGGCGGGCCGCACCGATCTTCACATAGATCGGCTTCTTCCAGCCGGTGATCTCGCGCAGTTCGACGATCTTGATGGCCAGGTCGTCGGGACCGGTCCAATCGGGATGCCGGCAGGCGCTGCGCTGGTCGATGCCGGCCGGCAGGGTGCGCATGGCGGCAACGCGGTCGGTGATCTTCTGGCCGAGCAGCATGCCGCCGCCGCCCGGCTTGGCGCCCTGCCCGACCACGATTTCCAGCGCGTCGGCGCGCCGCAGATCGCGCGGGCTCAAGCCATAGCGCGACGGCAGCACCTGGTAGACCAGCAGCTGCGAGGCACGCCGTTCCTCCTCGGTCATGCCGCCGTCGCCGGTGGTCGTACTGGTGCCCATGGCGGTCGCCGCGCGGCCCAGCGCCTCCTTGGCGTTGGCGCCCAACGCGCCGAAGCTCATGCCGGCGATGGTGATCGGGATCTTCAGACGCAGCGGCTCCTTGGCGAAGCGGCTGCCCAGCGTCACGTCGGTATCGCAGCGCTCGCGGTAGCCCTCCAGCGGATAACGCGACATGGAAGCGCCCAAGAACACCAAATCGTCGAAATGCGGCAGCCGGCGCTTGGCGCCAAACCCGCGAATGTCATAGATGCCCTCGTCGGCGGCGCGCTGGATCTCGCGGATGACCTCGGGAGGGAAGCTGGCGGACGGGCGCAACGCCCTCTGATCCACGCTCATGGCTAGTACTCGCCGGCATGATCGATGTGGAAATGATAGAGCTGACGCGCCGAGCCGTAACGGCGGAAGTCGGCGGCATCGGCCCCGACGCCCGCCGTCCGCAGCAGCGCGTCAAGTTCGGCCAGATGTTCCGGCCGCATCGGCTTCTCCACGCAGTCGGCGCCCAGGCTGGCGACCTTGCCCCGCACATAGAGCCGCGCCTCGTAGATGCTGTCGCCCAGATTGTCGCCGGCATCGCCGCAGACCACCAGCCGCCCCGCCTGCGCCATGAAGGCGCTCATATGGCCGACCGAGCCGCCCACCACGATATCGATGCCCTTCATGGAGATGCCGCAGCGCGCACTGGCGTCGCCGGCAATCACCAACAGGCCGCCCTGCCCGGAGGCACCGGCCGACTGCGAGGCATTGCCCGTCACACGGACGCAGCCGCTCATCATGTTCTCGGCCACGCCGACGCCGCAATGGCCACGCACGGTGATGGCGGCACGGCTGTTCATCCCGCCGCAGTAGTAGCCGGCGTGGCCGTCGATCGTTACCTCGATCTCGGCGTCGAGGCCGCAGGCCAGCGCGTGTTGTCCCATGGGATTGCGCAGCAGGAAAACGCGCTCGTTGCTTTCCGGACCGACCGACTGCAAGCGTTCGTTGACGGCCCGCAAGCCCAGCGCAGCGACATCGAGCTCGCTCATGCGGCACCGCGGCTCCAGCCATAGACCCGGCCCGGCTCCGGCTCCCAGATGCGCGCCGCCGCAACGCCGGGCAGGCCGGCCAAGGCGCGGTATTCCGAACCCATCGCCACCCAGTCAGCCGTCTCCGCCAGCACCGCCGGCTTGCAGGCGATGGGGTCGCGCAGCACCGCGAAACCATCCGCCGTGCCGACCGCGAAGGTGTAGAAACCATCAAGCTCAGCGAGGCTGGACTGCAAGGCCTGCTGCAAGCTCGCGCCCGAGCGCAGCCTCGCCGTCAGATAGCCGGCCGCCACCTCGCTGTCGTTCTCGGTCCGGAAGACAATTCCCTGCCGCGTGAGATCGCGGCGCAGGCGGTGGTAGTTCGACAGCGAGCCGTTGTGCACCAGGCAGAGATCGGCGCCGGTCGAGAACGGGTGCGAGCCTTGCGTTGTCACCGCGCTCTCGGTCGCCATCCGGGTATGGCCCAAGGCATGCGTGCCGGAGAAGTCGGCGAGATGGAACCGCTCCACCACTTCGGCCGGGCGTCCGACCTCCTTGTAGATCTCCATCGTTCGACCAGCGCTCATGCACTCGATCTCGGGATGCCGGCGGCCCAACCACTGCGCCGCGCTGTCGGCTGGGCCAGCAACGGCCAGGACCGAATGGCTGGCGCGATGATCGACCAGTCGGGCAGCGAAGTCCGCCTGTCGCAACTCGCCAATCAGCGTCGGCCAATCGAACTCCGCCTCGGCATGGAACAGCGTCAACTTGCTTTCGCCCGCGGCCACGCCCTGGCGATAGACCGCGAAGCCGGCGCTGTCCGGCCCGCGCTCGCTCATCGCCAGCAGCATCGGCGCCAGCATTTCGCCCAACCGGGACTGCAACCCCGGCTGCTTCAGAAACAACCCGACAATCCCGCACATCGCCGACCCGTCCACCTTTCAACGCTGGGGAGACCATAGGCAGGGACGCCAGACAGCGCAACCCTATGGCACGAAATATTCCCTGGGGGAAAAGCGCTCAACCGCCCTGGGCGGTCCGCGGATAGACGATCAGCGAGAGGAAGCGGATCGGCAGCTTGACCAGCTCGTCTGGCCCGTGCGGCGCGTCGGCGTCGAAGAACAGCGAGTCGCCCGGCCGCAGGCGATAGGTACTGGCGGCATGGCGATAGATCACCTCGCCCTGCAGCATGTAGAGGAATTCCTGCCCGCCATGCTGGAACAGCGGGAACACCTCCGAGCCTTTGGTCAGCGTGATGAGATAGGGCTCGACCGCGATGCGCTTATCGCGAATATGCCCCAGCAGCCGGTACTGATGGCCGGCCCGGGTGCCCCTGCGCTCCAGGGTCAGGCCCTGGCCGGCGCGCACGAAGCTGGCCTCGCGCGCTTCCTCGAACTGGCGGAATAGCGTGGTCACCGGCACGTTCAGGGCGGCGGCCAGCGCCTGCAGCGTGGCCAGCGAGGGAGAGGTCTGGCCGCGTTCAATCTTCGACAACATGCCGGGCGACAGCCGCGCCTGCTTGGCCAGCTCCACCACGGTCAACTGCTGCGCCTGCCGGAAGTTGCGCACCTCGCGGCCGATCGCCGCCTCCAGCCGGTTCTCGGCGGCGCCCTGCAGGGCGTGCGGCTCTTGCGCCTGGGCGCCTCTGCGACGCGCCATCGCCGTCGGTGCGCCGTCGTTCACGCTGCTTGCCGAAGGATCGCCACCACGTCCTCCACCCCCTGCACCTTGCGCGGATTGGCGTGCAGCCAACGGTCGTGCAGGCTGTTCTCCGCGATCAGGGCGAACAGTTCCGGCCGCACGCCCACCTCGGACAGCCGGCGCGGCAGGCCCAGGCCGGCGATGAAGCGGTGCAGCACGTCCGCCGCCGGTCGCCCCGGCTCGCCGAACGCTTCCGCGACCAGCGCCTGTCGCTCGGCATTGGCCGAAGCGTTCCACGCCATCACCGCCGGCAGCATGACGCAGCTCGTATAGCCATGTGGCACATCGCAGGTGCCGCCCAGGATATGGCCAATGGCATGACTGGCCCCCATCGGCACGCCGCCGACCACGGAGGTCATGGAGTGCCACATGGCGATCTGGCAATCGAGCCGGGCGGCGAGATCGCCCGGGTCCGCCTTCACCCGGGGCAACGCCTGGCGCAGCAGGCGAATGGCGTGGATGGCGGTGCCATCGCAATAGGGGTTGGCCCTGACCGAGCAGATGGTTTCGACCGCGTGGTCGAGCGCGCGCACGCCGGTCGACAGCCAAAGCCATTCCGGCGTGGCCCGCGTCACCGCGGGGTCCAGCACGATGGCGAACGGCACCAGGGCTGGGTGCCGGTAGCCTTCCTTCACCTTGCGCCGCTCGTCGGTGCAGCCGGCCAGGGGATTGAACTCACCGCCCGACAGTGTGGTCGGCACGGCGATCTGCCGGACGGTCGGCGCGCCGAATTCGGGGATCCGCACCTTGCCATCGGTGCTGGTGTCGATGCGGTAGTCGTCCAGCTCCGCCGCATCGCGAATGTCGTGCGTCAGGCAGATCTGCACCACCTTGCAGCCATCGGTGACCGAGCCGCCGCCGAAACTGACCAGCAGATCGGCGCCGGCCGCGCGCGCCGCCGCCGCGGCCTCGATCACCGCGCCACGCGGACTGTGCGCTGGCATGGCGTCGAACAGCCCGGCATAGCGCCCGCCCAGCGCCTCGCGCAGCCGGTCGATCTCGCCGGTCGTGCGGGCCAGCGTCCCGCTCGCCAGCACGAACACCCGCCGCGCGCCGCGCCGCGCCGCCAGCGCCGCCACCGTCTCGGCCGCCGGCTCGCCGAAGCTGACTTCCTCAAGCGGCGGAAAGCGGAAGCGGCCGGCGACAAGCCTGCTCACAGCGCCGCCTCGGCCAGCACGCGCAGGCTTTCCCGCGTGCCGCCCGCCATCAGCAGGGTATCGACATGGCGCTTGGCGGCCGCCGCCTTCCAGCGTGCCATCCGCTCGACGATGCGTTCCTTGGGTCCGACCAGCGCCACCTCGTCGACCAGCTTGTCCGGCACCGCCGCCACTGCCTCGGCGCGCCGGCCGGCCAGGAAATGGTTCTGAATGTCGGCCGCGGCGCCTTCGTAGCCCAGCCGCTTGGCCTGGTCGTTGTAGAAGTTCTTCTCGCGCGCTCCCATGCCGCCGATGTAAAGCGCCAAGTGCTCCTTCACGCCGATCCGCGCCTTGGCCAAGTCGGCCTCGAGGCGCACCTGCACGAACGGGCAGATGGCGAAGCGGTCCAGTCCCTTGCCGCCGCCAGCCTTGGCGAAGCCGGCCTTGAGCGGCGCCTCCATGAGATCGAAGCGTTCTGGGTTCATGATGAACGGGAACATCCCGTCCGCAACCTCGGCGCCGGTCTCGATGCCCTTGGGCGCAATGGTGGCGGTATAGATGCGCAAGCGCGGATCGCCGTGCATGATGCTCTTCAGCGGCTTGCCCAAGCCGCTGGCGCCCGGCCCGCGATAGGGGATCTGGTAGTGCTCGCCGTCATGCGTCAACGGTTCCTGGCGCGCCAGCACCTTGCGCACGATGGCGATGTATTCCCGCGTGCGGGCCAGGGGTTTGCCGTAGGGCACGCCGTGCCAGCCCTCGACCACCTGCGGGCCACTCGGGCCGACGCCCAGGATGAAGCGCCCGCCGGACAGCGCATGCAAGGTCATCGCCGTCATCGCGGCGCAGGCCGGCGTGCGCGCGGGGATCTGGATGATGGCGGTGCCGACGTCGATTCTGCTGGTCTGCGCCAGCACCCAAGCGGCCGGGCTGATGGCGTCCGAACCATAGGCTTCCGAGGTCCAGACCGAACTGAAGCCCAGGCTTTCCGCTTCCTTCACCAGCTCGATGTCGAGCTTCATGCCCGCGCCGGAATAGCCGAGCACCAGACCCAGTTTCATTCGGCGCCTCCCCTTGTCCGCGTCGGGCCAACCTAGCGCGGCGCCGGCCCCGATGGAAACGCCAGCGCCGCATGGCCATCGCGGTTCCCCCGACTACTGGGTGAAGCGGAACTCGACCGGCACCACCACTTCATCGGCCACCGGCCGGCCGTCTCGCGTCGCCGGCCGGAACCGCCAGCGTTCGACGGCCTCGCGCGCCGCCTTGTCGAGCAGCGCGTGGCCGCTGCTTTCGACAATGCGCAGTTCCGTCACCCGGCCCTCCGCATCGATGCGCACCGCAAGGCGAACCCTGCCCTCCTGCCCGCGCAGGCGGGAAAGCTGGGGGTAGTCGGGCAACGGATTGCCGGGTTCGGCCTGGGCGAGGCCGGGCGGCATGGCGCCCGGCGCCGCCGACCGGTCGTCATTGGCCCTTGCGTCGTCGGCCGCCTCGCGCCCACCGCCGGCCACGCGGGATGCCGCCTCGGCCGGCAGCCGCACCGGGCCCGGAACCGCCGCGGTCGGAGGTAACGCGGCGCCTTCGGCCGGCGGGGTC
>VGEV01000039.1 GCA_016869175.1 Alphaproteobacteria bacterium | reverse complement strand
AAGCCGTCGATCACTTGGTAGGAGAAGCTGTCGCCCTTCTTGAAACCGGGTTTCGTCGCGGACGAAGCGAACCCCTGCTGCGAGGGCACCGCGGCGGCGACCTGGGTCGGCGGCCGCGGTGGCGGCGCCGAGCTCGATCCCATCGACGCGATCTTCATCGCCCAGCGCGCCGGCAATATCCGCGCCGGGCCCAGCGTGCAGGCCCAACGCATCGGCAGCCTGACGCCCGGCATGCGCCTCTTGGTGCTGGGCCGCCTGCGCGGCCAACCCTGGTATCTGGTGGAATACCAGGGCAACGCCAACGCCTATGTGCAGGTCGACCTGCTGACCCCCTGGCAAGAGGCCGGCCGGCCGGAGGCGGGTGCCGCGCGCGGCGGCGCGCAGGCGCGCCTGGAACCGCCGGCGCAGAGCCCCGCCGCCCCGCAACGTGGCGCGCCCGCCCCGCCGCGCGCCGTCTACAACGTGTTGCCGGCGCTCTATGCCGGCCGGCCGCTGCCCGCCGCCACCCAGGCCGTGCGCCAGGCCTTCGGCATGCTGGGCGCCGGCAGCGTGTTGTCCGACGGCAGCCGCACGACAGCGGAACAGACGGTGGTGACGACCCAGGTGCTGTCGATGCGGGTGCGGCAGGAGGCGCCGCCGCCCGAGGGTCCGTCCGGCGAACAGCAAGCCGCCGAGATCGCCCGGCAGGTGTTTGGCAGTTTCCTGCGCATGCCGACGCCCGCCCCGCCGACCCGGCCGACGCAGCCGACGCGCTTGGCAATGACGACCTACGAAGGCGAGGTCTCGGTGACCGCGACGGCGCCCGATGGGCGCAGCGTCAGCGAACAGGCCCCGGTGCAACTCAGCCTGGACGCCCGCATCGCGCCGGACGACGGCATCGCCCGCGCCGTGCAGCAAGCGGCCGAGCTCGCCGCCCGCCGCGTCGGCCAACGTCTGGCGGAGCAGCGCTAAGCCCGACCGCCGCCCCGCCGGACGTTCTTTCGATGCAGAATCGCTCGGTTATTGCTATACTTTCCCGTCTGCTGCCGGCTTGCGTCGCGCATGCCGGCGGGATGGTCCGGCGGGATGGTCCGGCGGGCTTGGCAGGATTGGTCTTCGCGCCGCCGCACGAAACATTGGAGCCATGAAACTCACCATCGAACGCAGTGCGCTTCTCCGCTCGCTGGGCCACGTGCAGAGCGTGGTGGAACGGCGCAACACCATTCCCATCCTGTCCAACGTGCAGCTTGTCGCCGAGGCCGGCGCGCTGGCGCTGACGGCAACCGACCTGGACCTCGCCATCGTCGAGCAGGTGCCGGCACAGGTGGCGCGGCCTGGCGGCACCACGGCGCCGGCGCACACGCTCTATGACATCGTGCGCAAGCTGCCCGACGGCTGCCAGATCGAGCTCAGCAGCTCGGCCGACAACGGCCGGCTGACGGTCAAGACCGGGGCATCGGAATTCTCGCTGGCTTGCCTGCCGCGCGAGGACTTCCCGGTGATGAACGAGGGCGAGCTGCCGCACGTCTTCCACTTGGCCTGCCGCGACCTGCGCCGGCTGGTCGAGAAGACGCGCTTCGCCATCTCCTCGGAGGAGACCCGCTACTACCTGAACGGCATCTATCTGCACGCCAAGTCGCTGGCCGAAGGCAACGTGTTGCGCGCCGTCGCCACCGACGGCCATCGCCTGGCGCGCGTCGAGATGCCGTTGCCAGAGGGCGCCGCCGGCATGCCGGGCGTGATCGTGCCGCGCAAGACGGTGAACGAAACCTTCAAGTTGATGGAGGGTAGCGAGGGCGCGGTCGAACTGGCGCTCAGCGACAGCAAGATCCGCTTCACCTTCGATTCGATCGTGCTGACCTCGCGCCTGATCGAGGGCACCTTCCCCGACTACGAGCGGGTCATCCCCACCGACAACGACAAGCAGGTCGAGGTCGACCGCCGGGTCTTCGCCGAGGCGGTGGACCGCGTTTCCACCATCTCGCAGGAGAAGTCGCGCGCGGTGAAACTGGCGCTGACCAAGGACCGCATGGTGCTGTCGGTCAACAGCCCGGACAGCGGCAGCGCCACCGAGGAGGTGGCGGTCGGCTATGACGGCGGACAACTGGAGGTCGGCTTCAACTCGCGCTATCTGCTGGACATCGCCGCCGAGATCGATGGCGAGAACGCGCAGATCCTGCTAGCCGATGCCGCTTCGCCGACGCTGATCCGCGATGTGAGCGATGCCAGCGCGCTCTATGTGCTGATGCCGATGCGGGTCTAGGAGGCGGCGCTGGCGTTGTCCCAGGGCGTGTTGTCGCCGAGCGGCCCGGCAGCGAGCGGGGCGAGAGCCTGTCCGCGCCTGGCCCGGCTGACGCTGCACGAGTTCCGCAACTACCCGGCGCTGACGCTCGACCTGCCGCAGGAGGCCCCGATCGTCGTGCTGACCGGCGCCAACGGCGCCGGCAAGACCAACCTGTTGGAGGCGATATCGCTGCTGTCTCCCGGCCGCGGCCTGCGCCAGGCGCGGTTGCCGGAACTGTTGCGAACGGGGGGCGAGGGGCCCTGGCGGGTCGCCGCCCGGCTGGTGAGCGACGCGGGCGAACGCGAGCTTGGCACCGGCCTGCAGGCGGAGAGCGAGCGGCGGCAGGTGCGCATCGACCGGCGCAACGCCCAGCCGGCGGAACTGGCGGCGGTGGTGGCGGTGCTGTGGCTGACGCCGCAAATGGACCGGCTGTTCCTGGAAAGCGCGGGCGGGCGCCGGCGCTTCCTCGACCGGCTGGCCTTCCTGTTGGATCCCGAACATGCCCGCCGCGTGGCGGGCTACGAGCGCGTGCTGCGCGAACGGGGCCGGCTGTTGGCGGATGCGCCGGCCAGCCCGGCCGATTCCGCCTGGCTCGCGGCACTGGAGAGCCAGGCGGCGGAGCTGGGCGTCGCCATCGCCGCCGGCCGGCTGACCGCGGTCGAGCAGTTGAACACGGCCTTGGCCCAGGCGGCCGAACCGGACTTTCCCGCGGCCCTGCTGGCGGTCGAAGGCACGGTCGAAGGCTGGCTGGCCAGCATGCCGGCATTGGCCGCCGAGGCGCGCCTGGCGGAAGCCCTCGCCCTCGCGCGGCCGAAAGACGCGGCCACCGGCGGCAGCCTGGTCGGTCCGCATCGCAGCGACCTGGTGGTCAGCGACCGCCGCCGGGCCGTGCCGGCCGCACGCTGCTCGACCGGCGAACAGAAGGCGCTGCTGCTGGCCATCGTGCTGGCTGAGGCGCGCCTGGTGGCCGGCTTGCGCGGACTGCCGCCGCTATTGCTGCTGGACGAGGTGAGCGCGCATCTCGACCAGGGCCGGCGCGCGGCCTTGTGCCAACGCCTGCTGGCGCATGGCGGGCAGGTCTGGCTGACCGGCACCGAACCTGCGTTGTTTGACGCCCTCAAGGGGCGGGCCTGCGCGCTCGCCATCGCGAACGGGCGGGCAAGGCTTGAGGAGTGGGCCGTTTGAGCAATGTTGAACCCGCCGCTTCCGGCGGCACCTACGACGCGGCTTCGATCCAGGTGCTGCGCGGCCTCGACGCGGTGCGCAAGCGGCCGGGCATGTATATCGGCGACACCGATGACGGCTCGGGCCTGCACCACATGGTCTACGAGGTGGTGGACAACGCCATCGACGAGGTACTGGCCGGCAAGTGCACGGAGATCGTGGTGACGCTCAATCCGGACGGCTCGGCTTGCGTGCGCGACAACGGTCGCGGCATTCCAACCGACATCCATGCCGAGGAAGGCATCTCCGCCGCCGAACTGGTGATGACCCGGCTGCATGCCGGCGGCAAGTTCAACCACAGTTCCTACAAGGTTTCCGGCGGCCTGCATGGGGTCGGCGTGTCGGTCGTCAATGCGCTGTCGAGCGTGCTCGACTTGCGCATCTGGCGCGACGGGCACGAGCACGCCATGCGGTTCCGGGACGGCGAGCCGGAGGCGCCGCTGGCGGTGGTCGGCGAGGCGCCCGGCCGCACCGGCACGGAAGTCGCCTTCCTGCCGTCCGAAACGGTGTTCTCCAACACCCGCTTCGACTTCGCCACGCTGGAACACCGCCTGCGCGAGCTGGCCTTCCTCAATTCCAGACTGACAATCCGGCTGGCCGACATGCGCGGCGTCGAACCCAAGGTGTTGGAGTTCAACTACGTTGGCGGCCTGGTCGCCTTCGTCGAGCATCTGGACCGCAGCAAGACGCCGCTGGTCAAGCCGCCCTTGCGCCTGGCCGGCACGCGCGAGCAGATCGTGGTGGAAGCCGCGCTGCAATGGAACGACAGCTACCACGAAGCAATGTTCTGCTTCACCAACAACATCCCCCAGCGCGATGGCGGCACGCATCTGGCCGGCTTTCGCGCGGCGCTGACCCGCGCCGTCAACACCTATGCCGCGCGCAGCGGCCTGGCCAAGCGCGAGAAGGTGCAACTGACCGGCGACGACTGCCGCGAGGGCCTGACGTGTGTGCTGTCGATCAAGGTGCCGGACCCCAAATTCTCCTCGCAGACCAAGGACAAGCTGGTCTCCTCCGAGGTCAAGCCGGTGGTCGAGGGATTGATCGGCAAAGAACTGGACCTCTGGTTCGACGCGCATCCGCACGAAGCCCGCGCGGTCGTCTCCAAGACCATCGAGGCGGCGCTGGCGCGCGAGGCGGCACGCAAGGCGCGCGAGTTGACGCGCCGCAAGGGCGCGCTCGACGGTGCCTCGCTGCCCGGCAAGCTGGCGGACTGCCAGGAGCGCGATCCGGCCCGTTCGGAGATCTTCCTGGTCGAGGGCGAATCGGCCGGTGGCTCGGCCAAGCAGGGCCGCAACCGCGCCAACCAGGCGGTGCTGCCGTTGCGCGGCAAGATCCTCAACGTGGAACGCGCGCGGTTCGACAAGATGCTGTCCTCGGTCGAGATCGGCACATTGATCACGGCCCTCGGCACCGGCATCGGCCGCGACGACTTCGACATCTCCCGCCTGCGCTATCACAAGGTCATCATCATGACCGATGCCGATGTCGACGGCGCGCATATCCGCACCTTGCTGCTCACGTTCTTCTACCGGCAGATGCCGGAAGTGCTGGAGCACGGCCACCTCTACATCGCGCAGCCGCCGCTCTACCGCGCGGCGCGCGGCAGCGGCCGCGGCCGCTACCTGAAGGACGACCGCGAATTGGAAGCGTTCCTCCTGGACGAAGGGCTCAAGGAAGCCGTGTTGACGCTGGCCGACGGCAGCGAGCGCGCCGGGCTGGACCTCTCGGCCCTGCTGGAGGAAGCGCGCCAGGTCGAGCAGCTATTGCTCGCCATCGGCCGCCGCTACGACCGGCGCATTGTCGAGCAGGCCGCGCTCGCCGGTGCGCTCTCGGTTGGGTTGCTGGCGTCCGCCGAGGCCGCCGGCCATGCCGGCCAGGCGCTGGCCCGCCGCCTCAACCTGCTGGCCGGCGAGGCGGAGCGGAACTGGTCCGCCGCGGTGTCGCCCGATGGCGGCATCGTGGTGCGCCGGCAGTTGCGCGGCATCACCGAGAGCCAGACGCTCGATGCCCCCTTGCTGCGCAGCGCCGAGGCCCGCCGCCTCGGCCAGCTCGCGACGGCGCTGGCGCCGCTATTCGCCGCGCCCGCGCGGCTCAGGCGCCGGGAGGCGGAGCGGCGGGTCGACGGTCCCGCCGCCCTGCTGGCCGGTATCCTGGAATTCGGCCGGCAGGGATTGACCATTCAGCGCTACAAGGGCCTGGGCGAGATGAACCCGGAGCAGCTCTGGGAGACCACGCTCGACCCCGAGGCGCGCACGCTGCTGAAGGTCTCGGTCAAGGAACTGGACGAAGCCGACGAGGTGTTCTCCACCCTGATGGGCGACGTGGTCGAGCCTCGGCGCGAGTTCATTCAGCAGAACGCCCTCAGCGTCGCCAACCTCGACGTCTGAGGCGCCGGGCCGGAGGCCGGGCCATGCCTGCCGCGCGCAACCGCCGGGAACCGGCCTTGGGGCCCGCGCCCCACGCGGCCTCGCCGGCCGTCGAGCCGGCAGGGCGACCGGACGAGGCCGGGCGCGCTGGCCGACGACGGCGCCCCCTGCTCGGCTTCTCGGTGCGCTTCCTGCTCTATTGGGGCACGATCGCGCTGATCTGGTTAACCGTCGCCGCGGCCCTGGTCGTCGTCTGGTACGCCCGCGACCTGCCCGACGTCAGTCGGTTGCAGCATTTCGCGCACCGGCCGTCGATCAGCTTCCTGGCTGCCGATGGCAGCCTGCTGGCCACCTTCGGCGATCTGTACGAGGACCCGGTCGCGCTGGCTGAGCTGCCGAAACACCTGGTCCATGCCGTGCTGGCAACCGAAGACCGTCGCTTCCATGGGCATTTCGGCATCGATCCCCTGGGCCTCGCGCGGGCCGTCCTGATCAACCTGCGCGAGGGCCGGCTGGTGCAAGGCGGCAGCACCATCACCCAGCAGCTCGCCAAGAATGTCTTCCTGACCGCCGAGCGCAGCGTCAAACGCAAGGTGCAGGAGTTGCTGCTCGCCTTCTGGCTGGAGCGCAATCTCAGCAAGGACGCGATTCTGGCGCTCTATCTCAACCGCATGTATTTCGGCGCCGGCGCCTATGGCGTGGCGGCGGCGGCCGGGCGCTATTTCGACAAGCCGGCGGAGCGGCTCGACCTGGCCGAGGTGGCGATGCTGGCCGGCCTCTTGAAGGCGCCCTCGCGCCTGGCGCCGACCCGCGACCTGGCGGCGGCCCAGGCGCGTGCCGCCCTGGTGCTTGACAACATGGTGGACGCCGGCCTGCTGACGGCCTCGGCAGCGGCCCGGGCGAAGGCCCGTCCCGCCGTCCCGCGCCGGGCGCCGGCGCCGGCCGGCGCACGCTATTTCGCCGATTGGCTCATGGACCTGGTGCCGGATTTCGTTGGCCCCAGCGAACGCGACCTGGTGGTGCGCACCACGCTGGACGCGCGGTTGCAGAAGGCGGCCGAAGCGGCGCTGGCCGCCCTGCTGGAGGGCGAGGGGCGCCGGCACGCGGCTGGACAAGGCGCCATCGTGGTGATAAGCCCGGACGGGGCGGTGCGCGCCATGGTCGGCGGCGAGAACTATGCCGAGAGCCAATTCAACCGCGCCGTGCAGGCGCGCCGCCAGCCCGGCTCCGCCTTCAAGCCGGCGGTCTATCTGGCCGGGCTCGAAGCGGGACTTGGCCCCGATACGGTTCTGGTGGACCAGCCGGTTTCCATCGGCGGCTACCGCCCACGCAATTTCAACGGCCGCTTTCAAGGCGCCATGAGCCTGCGCCAGGCGCTGGCACAATCGACCAACACCATCGCGTTGCAGGTCATGGAGCGCGCCGGCCGGGCGCGTGTGATCGAAGCGGCGCGGCGGCTGGGCATGGGCGGGAGCTTCGCCGCGCATCCCTCGCTGGCACTGGGCAGCGGCGAGGTGACCCTGATCGATCTGACCGCGGCCTACGCCACCATCGGCAATGGCGGCGAGACGGCGATGCCCTATGGCCTGGTGGCGATCGCCGACGATGCCGGTCGGCCGCTCTACCGTCGTGCCGGCCACGCGCTCGGCCGGGCGGTGGCGGCGCCGGTGGCGGCAACCCTGACCGGCATGCTGGAAAGCGTGATCGCGGAAGGCACCGGGCGCGCGGCGCGGCTCGACCGACCGGTCGCGGGCAAGACCGGTACCAGCCAGGAATTCCGCGACGCCTGGTTCGTCGGCTTCACCGCCGACTATGTCGCCGGGGTCTGGCTCGGCAACGACGACAGCACGCCAATGCGCGAGGTCACCGGCGGCAACCTGCCGGCGCGGTTGTGGCGCGAGGTGATGTTGGCGGCGCACGCCGGCCGGCCGCCACGGCCGCTGTTGCCCCATCGGACCCGCGAACCCGAGGGGGTGCTGCAGCGGCTGTTCGGCACCGGGCCGGCGCCGACCGCCGCGCCCGCCGCCCCGGCGACGCGCGATTTCCGCTATCTCGACGAAAAGGAGCGGCCGTAAGGCTCAGCCGTAGCGGTGCAGGCCGCTGCCGTGCTCGCGCAGCCAGTGCTGCGCGGCTTCTTGCTGCGGGCAGAGCCGTTCGACCAGCCGCCAGAAGCGCGGTCCATGATTCATCTCGACCAGGTGCGCCACTTCGTGCGCGATGACGTAGTCGAGCACGAAAGGTGGCGCCAGCATCAGCCGCCAGGAGAACGACAGCGAGCCGTTGGGCGAGCAACTGCCCCAGCGCGTGCGGCCATCGCGGATGGCGATGCGGGTCACGGTCTTGTTGATCCGTTCCGCCATGCGTCGCGCGCGCGCGCCGATCACCCGCTTGGCCTCCGCCCGGAACCACTCGGTCAACCGGCGACCGAGATGCTGCGGCTGCCCCGCGACCTTGATCTCGCCGTCGTGGCGCAGCACCGGCGCCCGCGCCCGCGGGCGATGGCGCACGAGATGCGGCAAGCCGAGATAGGGCACCCGCGCGCCGTCGACGAAGGCGACATGCGGCGGCAGGCGCGACAGCGAATGTTGCAGCCATTGCGCCCGGCTCTCGGCGAAGCGCAGGCCCTCCGCCACCGAGCGGCGCGACGGCAGCACCAGCACCGGCCGGCCGAGGCTGTCGTCGATGCGCAGGCCGATCCGCCGGGCGCGCGCGTTCACCTTGACGATCAGCTTGACATCGCGCGCGCCCACGCGCACCCGTGCCTCGGCAGGGATCGCGCGTTTCATCAGGCGGCCGCGGGAAGCTGGAAGCTGACTTGCGCCAGTTCGCGCCACAGCGATTCCGCCTTGTCGGGCGGCAAGGGCGTTTGCGGCGGGCGCGCCTGGCGCCAGCCGGCGTGCCCGGTATGGCGGGCCATGATCTCCTTGCCGGCGGCGATCAGCGGATACTTCTGGATCGCCAAACGCTGTCGCGTCAGCGCCTCTTGCAGCGCCACCGCTTCTGGCCGCCGCCAAGCGGCATGCACCTTGGCGCAAAGCGGCGCGGTGACGTTGGCGGTGGCGGAAATGCAGCCGGCCCCGCCCGCTTGCAGCGTCGCCAGCAGATACTGCTCGGTGCCGGCGAAGGTGGCAAAGCCGGGAAGCCGGCGACAGGTCTCCGCCATGTCCGGCCAATTGCCCGAACTGTCCTTGACGCCGACGACGACTTCCGGAAACGCCTGGTTGAGCCGCACCAACAGGTCGACCGACAGCTCAAGCCCGGTCATCCGCGGAAAATCGTAGACAACAATGCGCAGCCGGGAATCGCCCACCTGCTCGATCACCCGCGCGTAGCAGGCGAACAGGCCGTCGTCGCTGACACCCTTGTAGTAGAAGGGCGGCAGCATCAGCGTCGCCGCGGCGTTGGCGGCCAGCGCTGCTTGCGTCAATTCGACAGTGTCGCCCAGCGCGCAGCAGCCGGTGCCGAGCATGATCCGCTGCATCGGCAGGCCGGCGTCGACCAGGCTTTCGATCAGGCGCCGCCGCTCGGCGACGGTAAACGAGTTCGCCTCGCCCGTGGTGCCGAGCGCCGCGATCCCCTCGCAGCCATTGGTCAACAGCCAGCGGTAGTGGCGATGCAGGCGTTCGAAGTCGATGGCGCCGTCCGCCGTCATCGGCGTCAGCGCCGCTGCCCAGACACCGTGTAGCGCCTGCGTCATCACTTCCCCCACGCCTTCGGATCGCCCAAGCATAGCCGAGGCGCCGCCCGAATTTGAACGTTTAATGCGGTTAACCGGTGTGCACCGGACAGCCGCCCCGGCTTATGTCCCGGATCGGGACGAGGAGAATAATTCTTTTCTGATCAATGGGTTAAATGCAGGCTTGGCAGGTCGATCAGGCGTTGGCGCGGATGAAATCCAGCACCTTGGGGGCAATATTCTCGCGCCAACGCCGGCCGTTGAAGACGCCGTAATGGCCGACCGTTTCCTGCAGATGGTATAGTCGCCGGTCGGCCGGTATGCGCTGGCAAAGGTCGAGCGCGGCCCGGGTCTGGCCGACGCCCGATATGTCGTCCCGCTCGCCTTCGATGCAGAACAGCCCGGCGCGTTCGATCGCCGCCGGTTCCACCGCGCGGCCCCGGTGACGGAACTGGCCGAGCGGCAGTTCATGGCGCTGGAACACGCGCTCGACCGTCTGCAGATAGTAATCCGCCGAGAGATCCATCACCGCGCGATACTCGTTGTAGAAGTTGCGATGCTGCGCGGCGCTGTCGTCATCGCCGCGAATGAGGTGCTGGTAGAGCCGCAGATGCGCGCCGACATGACGGTCGAGGTTCATCTGCATGAAGCCGCTGAGTTGCAGGAAGCCGGGATAGACACGGCGCATGAAGCCCGGAAACGGCGCCGGCACGCGGTTGATGGCAGAATGCTCGAACCACTCGATCGAGCGCGATTTCGCCAGCTTGTTCGGCACGGTCGGGTTGACCCGACTGTCGATCGGGCCGCCCATCAAGGTGATGCTGCGCGGCTGGTCCGCTTCGCCGCCCTGCGCCATCAGCGCTGCGGCCGCCAGCACCGGCACGGACGGCTGGCAGACCGCCATCACATGGACCTCGGGTCCCAGGAAGCGCAGGAATTCGATCACGTAGTCGATGTAGTCGTCGAGGTCGAAACGGCCCTCCGACAACGGCACCTGGCGGGCATCGAGCCAGTCGGTGATGTAGATGTCGAGATGCGGCAACAGCGCCTCGACCGTGCCGCGCAGCAGGGTTGCGAAGTGGCCCGAAAGCGGCGCCACAATCAGCAGCCGGGGCTGCCACGCTTGAAGGTCGCGTTGGAAGTGCAACAGGCGGCAGAACAGCTTTTCGACGGCGACGCGCTGCGCCACTTCGACGACCTCGTTGCCGACCGTGGTATGGCCAAGGCCCCAGGCGGGCTTGTCATAGGGGCGCACCGAGCTCTCGAACAGCTCCAGCGCCGCCGCCACGGCCCGCCCGGGCGGGCTGTAGGCGACCGGATTGTAGTGATGTCGCAGCAGGATCTGCCCGGCCTCCGCTGCGAGCCGCATCGGCCCCAGCGCGGTGTGGTGCAAATGCCAAAGGTGGTACAGCACGGGCGACGGCACTCCATTAGCGCTGAGGGGCCATGCAAGTTCGGCCCGGACAGCCGCGTTCAATCTGTCCGGCTCGCAGCAAGACTCGAGCCATTACAATATCTTGGGGTGAGAGGTGGGCGATATCCCAGTGCTTGAGAGACCTACAGGTAGGCGCGGATCCGCTCGGCCATCGCCTCCGGATCGGTGCCTGGCCCGAAATGGGTCAGATACAAGCCGTCGGCGGCCATCAGATATACGTAGGAACTGTGGTCCAGCAAGTAGTTATCCGCGGGCGCGTCGCGATTCTGGCTGCGCGTGCGGGCATAGAACACGCGATAGGACTTGGCCGCGCCCGCCACCTGTTCGGCTGTGCCGGTCAGGCACGCCAGTCGGGGATGGAAATGCCGGCAATAGCTGGCGAGCTGTTCGGGCGTGTCGCGTTCGGGATCGATGGTGATGAACAGCGGCTGGATCTGCTCGGCGATGCTTCCCAGCCGGTCGAGCGCCGCGCTCATCGCCTGCAGTTCGGTCGGGCAGACATCGGGGCAATAGGTGTAGCCGAAGTAGATCAGCATCGGCCGGCCGCGAAAGTCGGCCTCGCTGACCTGCCGCCCGGTGCTGTCGACCAACTGAAACGGCCCGCCGATGGCGGCGCGCCCGGCGCTCCGGCCGCCGCGCTCGGCAAGCTGCCAGATCGCCGCGCCGCTGACCGCGATGGCGGCGATGCAGGCCGCGAGCGCGAACAACAGAACGAAGCGTTTCAACGCCATTCCCGGCCTCGCGCTTGCTTGCCTCGAAGCGCTAGATAGGCACGGCCGCCCGGCGACGCAACCGCCGGCGCGGGCCGGCATTGGCGCGGGCGTCGATCCGCGTTAGAATCGCAGCAGACTGGGGGGTGTGCCGATCGTGTGGGCGATATGGCTCGGGCTGATGCTGTTGCTGGCGCCGCCGGCGGCCGCGCAGCTGGCTATTTCCGTGGTGCCGATCGAGCCGCTGCTGACGGCGGCGGAACGGGCCGATGTGGCCGGCGTGCGCATGGCATTGCTCAAGGGCTCGCCGATCAATAGCCGCGACGCCAGCGGCCGCACCGCGCTGATCATCGCCGCCGGCAATGGCTGCGCGCCCTGCGCGCGCTATCTGCTGGAAGAAAGCGCCATGGTCGACCTGCCGGACGAGCAGGGCAACACCGCCCTCATCCACGCCGCGATTCGCGGCTGGGACGACGTCGCCGACCTGCTGTTGCGCTTCGGTGCCGACGCCAACGGCAGCAACCGGCGCGGCGAGACGGCGCTGCACCGGGCGGCGCGCGAAGGTCATGGCGCGGTTGCCAAGCGCCTGTTGCAGTCTGGCGCGCGGCCCGGCCAGACTGACCATACCGGGCGCACCGCGTTCGACCACGCGCGCGAAACCGGCAATGCACAGCTCTTGACCCTGCTGCGCCGCCCCGCCGCCGGCGGCTGACCGCCGCGCTACCCGCTCTTGGCCAGCAGCTGGCGCAAGGGGTTGGCGCCGGGATTGCGCGCTTCGCGCCGGATGATGATGTCGGTGGCGGTGACCGGCTTGCCGTAATAGCTCTTGTTCCACTCGTCGCGCGCGGCGATCACCGCGCCTTCCAAGGACAGGCCGGCGAACAGCCCTTGCGTGCGCGAGAAGGCCAGGATGTCGGCGCGCAGGTTGGCGGTGGTCGAGGCTTCGGCGCCGCCACCCGCCGGGCCGACCGCCACGCTGACATCGGCACCCAGCTTGAAGCTGTTCGACAGCACCGCTTCCACGCCCTTCTGCGTCATGATCAGGAGCGCCACTTCCGCCGCCTGCGCGCCGATCTGCAGGCCGATCGAGCCCTCGGCCATGGTGACGAAGGCCGGGTCGGTCCATTCGCCGTTCTTGGCATCGCGCGCCAGCAGCACGCCGCTGCCGCCGGCGGCGCCGATGATGAAGCCGCCCTTGAGGAATTGCGGCACCAGCAGCACGCCCTTGGCGCGTTTGAACTGCGCCCGCATGCCGGACATGTTGGGATCGTTGAGCAGGCTCTCGAACGTGACGCGCGCCTTGTCGACCAGGCCCTGCTGCTCGCCTTGCGCCGCCGCCGGCATGGCGAGCAGCGGCAGCAAGCAGACACCGGCCAGCAGCTTCAGTCCGTCGCGGCGATGCATGTCGTGGCCCCCTTGGGTTCGCACGCGCAAGGGTAATGCAAAGCCGGACCGAAGCGAACCCGTGGGGGCCCGCCGGCGCCGTGCTAGATTGCCGCCGGCAACGGCCGCAAGGTCGGGCATGGCGGAGTGCAGGCGTCGGCCATGACGGCAATCGAGACCCGCGCCCGCGACTTGCCCGAAGGGGATGCGCTGGCGCGGGCGTGGCGCGAGCTGGAAGCCCGGGCCGAGCCCGGCTTCTTTCTCACCTGGGATTGGATCGGCGCCTGGCTCATGGCCTCGGGTCTGCGCCCGCGGTTGCTGGAAGCCAGGGCCCAGGGGCGGCTGGTCGGTCTGGCGCTTTGGCAGCCCGCGCGCCAGCGCCGGCACGGGCTGTTCGTCAGCCGGCGCCTGCTGCTGCACGAAGCCGGCGAGCCGGCAATCGACGCGGCGGCGATCGAATATAACGGCGTGCTGGCGGAACGCGGGCGCGAATCGGCCGTGCTCCGCGCCATGCTCGAGCACCTGGTCGCCGGCGCCGATCCGGCGCTTCCGGCATGGGATGAACTGCGTTTCGGCGGCGTGCCGGCGGCCTATGGGTCGGCGCTGGCCGACACCGGGCTCGATGTGCATGTCGCCTCGCGCAGCCGTGCCACCGTCGTCGACCTGGCGGCCCTGCGCGCCGGGGGCCGGTCCTTTCTCGCGAGCTTGAGCGCCAACAGCCGCCAACAGATCCGCCGCGCCATCCGGCATTACGAGGCGACGGGCCCGCTCACCATCGCCGCCGCCCGCGACCGGGACGAAGCCCTCGGCCAGTTCGCCGAACTGGCGGCCTTGCACGAAGCCACCTGGCGGCGGCGCGGCAAGGCGGGTGCGTTTGCCCGGCCCTTCGTCGGCACCATGCATCGCCAACTCATTGCCGAAAGCTTCGCCAGCGGAGCGGTGGAATTGCTGCGCATCGCCGCCGGCCAACAGACGGTCGGCTATCTCTACAACTTCCTGCATCGCGGCTGGGTGGGCGCCTACATGTCGGGCTTCCGCTACCAGGACGATGCGAAGGCCAAGCCGGGCCTGGTCAGCTACGCGCTGGCGATCGAGCGTCACGCGGCGCTCGGCAACCGGGTGTTCGACTTCCTGGCGGGCGAGAGCCGCTACAAGGCAAGCCTGGGCGGGCCGGGCGCGGAACTCGTCTGGTTCGACCTGCAGCACCCGCGCCTGGCGTTTCGCATCGAGCGCGGCCTGCGCCGCCTGCGGCGCATCTGATCGGCTGCCCGGCAGCTTGCCCTTGCCGACCGGACCTGTAGGCTCGCGCCAACAGCGAGGGAGACTGGCATGGTCGGCCGCAAGCTCAGCAACGCATCGCCCATTGTCGTCCGCCAGATGGAAGACCTGCCGTGGAAGGACGCCGGCAAGCCCGGCGTGCACTACCAGGAGATGCGCTACGACACCCAGACCGGCCGCTATTTCGGCACCGCGCGGTTCGCGGTCGGCTCGCGCTCGGGCGCGCACCGCCATCTCGGGCCCGGCGCCACCTACATGCTGGCGGGCCGCCTGACCGACCATCATTGCGAGGCGGCGGCGGGCGATGTGCTGATCAATCTCGACGGCGCGGTGCACGACGTGGTGGCCTACGAGCACAGCCTGGCGGTGGCGCGCATCGATGGGCCGGTGCTCTATCCCAGCGAGGATGGCGTGCTGGCCAGCCTCGGCGAAAAGGCGCGCAAGGCAGGCCAGCAGGTCGACGCCACGCTCGGCCAGCAGCCCGGCATCGTGCTGAAACTGGCCGATCTGGCGAAGCGGCCGACCGGCATCGCCGGTCTTTCCCGCCGGCCGATCTTCGACTATGCCGGCCAGCCGCACCAGGCCCGCTTCGTCGAGCTGACGCTGGCCCCGGGCACGCGCGTGCCGGCGCACCGCGTGGGCAGCCTGACCGACTGGTTCGTGCTGTCGGGCGAAGTCGCCGCCGACGGCCAGGCCGCGCAATCGGCCGGCTATGTCAGCCTGCAAGCCGGCGCCGAGCTGGAAATCCGCAGCCGCTACGGCTGCCGCCTCTTGTGCTGGGCCGACGCCCCGGTCGTCTGGGCCGACAAGAAGGCCAGGCTGCCCGACCTTTACGGGTTTTGAGGCCTTCGGCTTGCCCCTCGTGGCGGGCGGGGGGTATATAGGCGCCTCTTCGCGCGGGGCGTAGCTCAGCCTGGCTAGAGCGCTTGCTTCGGGAGCAAGAGGCCGGTGGTTCGAATCCACTCGCCCCGACCAATCGCGCGACGGTCGACCGCCAGAAACGACGAAACGGCCGGCGCCCCTGGGGCACCGGCCGTCCGCATAGGCAAGCAGTCGCGTCAGTCGCCCTCGCGCCAGGCTTTCACCGTCTTCTCCGCCGAGCGGCCGACGACGTAGCCGCCCAGGCCCAGCATCAGCAATTGCCAGAGCGGCTCGGGGATCGCCGCCCAGGCTTCCAGGATCGGCAGGCGGCGCTGCGTGAACGCTTCGAGCAGCGGTACCGCGACGCCGTTCCACAGCAACAGGCCCATGATCAGGAACATCAGGCAGGGTCGCCAGTTGCGCTTCATCCAGCTTTCCCCGCGCGCCTCGGCCAGCACCACCGCGGCCGCCGCCTGCTCGATGGCGGCGCCGTTGGCCAGCATGGCGGCGGCGAGTTCGGCCTGCAGCTTGGCCTGGGCGTCGGGGTCGGCCGGCAGCAGGCGGCGGGCGAGGTCGCCCAGCACGGGCGCCAATCTCGTCAGCAGCGCACCGATCAGAGCCGGCATGGCGAAGCTCCTTCAATCGCTGCCGGGACGCGGCGGCAGCCGGTTCGCTTGACGCACGACGCCACTCTGACAAAGAACATATCAAGAACCGCGCGCCGGCGTCAACTGCGTTCTGCAAACAAATTTTCCGTCCGGACCAGTGTCACAAACCGTACTGGTCGGCCAGCACGTCGAGCGCCAGGGTCAACAGGGTCATGCCGGCGACCTCGGCGTTGCGGCCGGAGCGGCCAACTTCGCCGCCGATGCCGCCGGCCGGCCGTTCCTGGCAGGCCACGGCGATGAGGATGGCGGAAAGCCGCGGTCCGGCAGCCAGCAATGCCCGGCGCAGCCTTTCGCGGGCCGCGGCCTGGCGTTCGCCCGCCGGCATCTGCCAGCCCGCGTCGCCGCTGCTGCCCAGGCTGTAGCTCTGCACCACGCGCAGCTCCAGGCCGGCCAGAAAGTGGTCGGCCCGCAGCCGATCGCCGGCCCGCCATTGTCGCTCGCTCAAATTGCCGCGCTGGCGATAGCGGTCGAGCGGGTTGCCGGTCAGGTTGCGCTTGACCCGACCGATCGGCTGCTCCCCGCTGTCGATGGTAGCCGGATCGATCTCCTCGTAGCGGTTGCGCGCCTGCTGTTTCGGGGTCGGCCCCAACGGGTCGGTCGGCAGCAAGAGGCGGGCGGCGCGGCGGCGGGCGGCAGGCATGTCGGCTCTTGTTACAAATAAAATAGCAGGATGTCTCTTGCAAAAATTGTATGACAAGGCGCCGGGCTTGCCGACTACAATCGGCGGCATGGCAGGTATCGCGGAACGGGTCGCCAGGCGACGGCAACAGCTCGGTCTGTCGCAGTCGGCGTTGGCCCGGCGGCTCAACGTCAAGCCGCAATCGATCCAGCAACTGGAGAACGGCCAGGTGGCGCGGCCGCGCTACATGCTGGAACTGGCCCGCGCCCTGGGGGTCGATGCCGAATGGCTGGTGACTGGGCAGGCGGGCGGCATGCAGGCCGTCGCCGCGCCCGGCGAGGCCGGCGAGTTCGCCCTGATCCCGGTCTACGACCTGAGCGCCTCGGCCGGTGCCGGCAGTTTCTTCGACCAGGAGAACGTGCTCTATCGGCTGGCATTCCGTCAGCAATGGCTGAAGTCCGCCAGCAACGCGCCGCTGGAAGCGCTGGCGGTGCTGGAGGCCAGCGGCGACAGCATGGAAGACAGCATCCGACATGGCGACACCCTGCTGATCGATCGCACGCAGACGAGCCCCCGGGTCGATGCGATCCTCGTTTTGCGCTGGGACGGGCAACTGCTGGTCAAGCGCGTGAAGGCCGACCCGGCGCGCAAGAAGCTGACGCTGATCAGCGACAATCCGCGGTATGGCGCGATCGAGGACATCCGTCCGGGAGACCTCGACGTGCTGGGCCGGGTGATCTGGATCGGCCGCCGGGTCTGAGGCCGGGAACCCGCCATGACGCCGAATGCCGGCGACCGGCCATGAATCCGGTGTTCAACCTGCCGCGCGGCACCAAGCTGCTGGCGGCGCTGATCCTGGCGGTGCATGTGCTGGACGCTGCCATGGCGGCGTTGAGCGGGTTGGAGATCAAGCTGGCGCTGGCCTTTCGCCCGCGCCAGCTGTTGTTGCCGGGCGGTGCCGGTGCCGGCAACGCGCTAACCTATCTGTCGCTGCTGACCTACATGTTCCTGCACGCCGACCTCGTGCATCTGGCGATGAATCTAGGCCTGCTGGTCGCCTTCGGCGCCGGCGTCGAGCGGCGGCTGGGCGGCCCGCGCATGCTGCTGCTCTACCTGCTGAGCGGCCTGCTGGCGCCGAGCGGCAGCTTGCTGCTGCAAGCCTGGCTGCCCAGCGATGCCGCCATCGTCGGCGCCTCGGGCGCGGTCTCCGGCCTGTTCGGCGCGCTGCTGCGGTTTGCCTTCCGGCCGCGCGGCCCGCGCATCGGCCAGCGCCGGGGCGGCTCGCCGGCGGGCGGCGCCGCGCTCGCCTTCGTGTTGGTCAATGTGCTGTTCGGCCTGATCGGCGTCGACGGTCTCGGCGAAGCGCGCGGCATTGCCTGGGAGGCGCATCTGGCGGGCGCGCTGGCGGGATGGCTGCTGTTCCCGCTGTTGGATCGGCCGACCGGGCAGCCGGCAGGCCCATTCGGCTAGACCCGCATTCGACAGCCAAGCCGCCGTCTGCTACCCCGATGACCTGCTAGGCTTGGCCGCCCTCGGGGGAACACGAATGAAACGCAAGACGCGCACGGCACCCGCTGCGGCGGCCTGGGGCAAGCCGCTGGCCATCGAGCGGGTGGAAACCACGGTCGTGCGCCTGCCCTACGATTCCGGGGCGCGGCAGAAGGGCTGGCTGGGGCGCAATTGGTCCACGCTCGACTATGTGCTGGTGCGCATCGATACCGATGCCGGCATCACCGGCTGGGGCGATGCGTTCGGCTATGGCGCGACGCTGGCGACCAAGGCGGTGATCGATCATCTGCTGGGCCCCCAGCTGATCGGCAAGGACGCGCGCGACATCGCCGGCCTGTCGCGCCAGATGCAGCGCGACAACCACATCTGGGGCCGCTACGGCATCACCATGTTCGGCCTGTCCGGCATCGACATCGCGCTGTGGGACATTGCCGGCAAGGCGGCGGGGCTGCCGCTCTGCCGCCTGCTGGGCGGCCCGGCGCGAACCGAGATCGAGGCGTATTCCAGTCTGTTCAAGTACCAGGACGCCGAACGGGTGGCGGAGAAGACCGGCCAGTCGGTGGCCGAGGGCTATCGCTACGTCAAGCTGCACGAGACCACGCTGCCAGAGGTGCGGGCGGCCCGCGCCGCGGCGCCCGAGGCGGCGCTGATGGTCGATACCAACTGCCCCTGGACGCCCGAGGAAGCGCATGCCATGGCAGGCCGCCTCCGGGATTGCGATCTGCATTGGCTGGAGGAGCCGATCTTCCCGCCCGAGGATTTTGCCGCCCTGGCGCGGCTCAGGGTGCAGGCGGGCATCCCGCTGGCGGCCGGCGAGAACGCTTGCACCGCGTTCGAGTTCAAACGCATGTTCGAGGCGGGCGCCGTCGACTATGCGCAACCCAGCGTGACCAAGGTGGGCGGCATCACCGAGTTCCGCAAGATCGCCGCGCTGGCGGAAGCCTGCGATGTGACGCTGGTGCCGCATTCACCCTATTTCGGTCCGGGCTTCCTGGCCACCTTGCATCTTTTGGCGGCCCTGCCGGTACCGACGCTGGCCGAGCGCTTCTATTGCGAGGTGAAGGAGAGCCTCTATGGCGACTTCATCAACCCGGTGCGGGCACGCTATCGGTTGCCGGACGGGCCGGGCCTTGGCATGGATCCCGATCCGGCGGTGATCCGCCGTTGCCGCGACAAGTCGAGCTAGCGCATTCGCCCGACACCGGCAAAGGCGGCCCGCCCATGAAGCTTTCGCGCTATGCGCGCGAGCGCGCCCTGGCGTTGCCGCCGGCCATCCGCGGCATGCTGTGGATGGCGCTCTGCAGCCTGTGCTTCGCCGCGCTCAACGCCAGCACCCGCACCATCACCGCCGACCTGCATCCCTGGCAGACGCAGTGCCTGCGCTATGCCTTCGGCGCCCTGGTGCTGCTGCCGCTCGCGCTCAGGCAGGGCCGCGGGCTGTTCCGCACCGGGCAACTGCGCCTGCACATGGCGCGAAACCTGCTGCACACGGCCGGCACCAGCCTGTGGTTCCTGGCGCTGCCCATTGTGCCGCTGGCGGAGGTAACCGCCATCGGCTTCACCAGCCCGATCTTCCTCACCATCGGCGCATTGCTGTTCTTCGGCGAGACCGTGCGCCTGCGCCGCTGGCTTGCCATCTTCTTCGGTTTCCTCGGCGTGCTGATCGTGCTCTATCCCAACCTGCGCCTGGGCCTGTCGGCCAGCTGGGCCAGTCTGCTGCTGCTGGCTTCCGCGCCCATCGCCTCGCTCTCCTATCTCATCGCCAAGGTGTTGATGCGCCATGATCCGCCGCAGACGGTGGTGTTCTGGCAGGGCGTGCTGGTCGCCGCCTTCACCTTTCCCCTGGCGATCTATTTCTGGGGGCCGATGACGTTGCAGCATGTCGCCCTGTTCCTGCTTATTGGCGCGCTCGGCTCGATGGGCCACTACGCGCTCAACCGCTCGCTGCGCGCGACCGACATCTCGGCCTCGCAACCCGCGCGGTTCCTGGAGCTGATCTGGGCGAGCGCGCTCGGCTTCCTGATCTGGCAGGACGTGCCACCGGTCTGGACCTTCGTCGGCGCCATGGTGATCTTCAGCTCCACCACCTACATCGCGCACCGCGAAGCCAGGCTGGCGCGGCAGGCCAAGGAAGACGGCCTTCGTCCAGGCGCGAAATCGCCCTAGCGGGGCGGATTCGCAGTGCCTCCGAGCTGGGCGGCCGACCCGGCGAGGACCTGAAAAACCCACAACCAGACGACAATCCTGGGACGGCTAAGCGTCTCTTTGCTTGCGCCGTTCGCATGGAAGTGGCCGCACGGACTTGCGAACCGCGAAATCGGGCCACTAGGATGCTGCGCGCGCAACGGGGCGCGAAGCGGCGGGAGGCGGCGATGCGCGGGGCGGGCGAATTCGACCTCAGCGAGACGCGGCGCCAGCTCGCCGAGGCGAGCCACGCGCCCGGCGCCATATACACCAGCCGGGACATCCTCGCCCGCGAATGCGAGGTCTATTTCAAGCGCGATTGGCTCTATGTCGGCCGGGTCGAGGAACTGGCTGCGCCCGGTGACTACATGACCTTGCGCATTGTCGACGAACCCATCGTCGTCGCCCGCGACAAGGACAGCATGCTGCACGCCTACTACAACATGTGCGCGCATCGCGGCGTCGAGGTGGCCTACGGCGCGGGCAATGCGCGCTCGTTCAAATGCCCCTACCACGGCTGGGTCTACGGCCTGGACGGCCGCTTGACCGGTGCGGCCTACATGGCCGACAGCGCGGGCTTCGACCTCGAACGCTGCCGCATGCCGCCGCTCCGGCTCGACACCTGGCGCGGCAACCTGTTCGTCAATTTCGATACCGCCGCCGCGCCGCTGTCGGACGCCGTGGCGGAACTGGAACGGGACTTCGACTTCCTCGGCTGGGAGCGATGCCGGCTTGGCAACCGCATCGAGCTGACGCTCGCCTGCAACTGGAAGTTCGTGCACGAGAACCTGATGGACTTCTATCATGTGGGCGTGCTGCACGCGAAGTCGTTCGGCGCCAGGTTCTCCTGGGACAACGACAAGGTGCGCCTGAAGGCCGACGGCGGCCTGGCGATCTTCTACGATGCCGGCCCTCCGACGCCGGGCGCCGAGCCGCTGCTCGGCAAGATGCCGTGGCTAGAGGAGCGGCCCCTGAGCTTTGCCTGCACCGGCTATCTGGCGCCCAATCTCACCTTCTTCGGCCGTATCGACTGCATCCGCCCGATGGTCGCCTGGCCGATCGACGAGGCGCATACCCGCGTCGTCATCTACCATCTTTTTCCGGAGAGTTTCTTTGACCGGCCCGACATGGCGGAGAAACTGAAGATCTACCGCGACTACCAGCTCGTCGTGCTGGAGGAGGACCGCACGATGATCGAATCGATGCAGAAGGCGATGAGTTCGCCGGCCTACCGTCCGGGCCGCATGAGCATGCTGGAGAAGCCGATCCACAATTTTCTCAACGGTTACCTCGACCGCGTGCTGGGGCGGCACCGCCAGGAGACCAGCCGATGAGCGCCGCCACCCAGCGCGCGGCGGAAGTGCTGCTCGCGGACTACATGGCGCTGAAAGCCGGCGAAAACCTGCTGATCACCGCCGACACTGCCGGCGATGAAGCGGTCTGGCGCGCCCTGCTGAACGCCGCGCAAATGGCCGACGCGCGCGCCTCGCTGCTGCTGCTGTCGCCGCTGCCCTTCCAGGGCCGCCTGGCCGATCCCTATGTCACGCCGACGCTCAGCGCCGCCGTACTGGCGGCCGACGTCTGGATTGATCTGACCTTCCCCTATCTCGCCGGCTCCGAGCTTTACGACCGCGCGATGGAAGCCAAGCATATCCGCTATCTGCTGGGTGGCGACTTGAAGTGCGATGGCCTGGTCCGCCTGTTCGGCCGGGTCGATCTCGACCGCTACTACGCCGTGCATCGCGCTTTCGACGAGCTCGTCAACAACGCCATCGGCCGGCCGGTGCGCATCACCGACGGCGCCGGCACCGACGTGTCGTTCCGCCTGGGCAAGCGCGGCTTCGAGAAGCCGCGTCGCGCCGACCGGCCGGGCGCCGTCCTGGTGCCGGGCGCCTGCACCATGTTCCCGGAAGTCGAGAGCGTGACCGGCCGCATCCAGGTGGGCTCGATGTTCCACGAATATTACACCGCGCTGGCGACGCCGCTGACGCTGCAGATCGACGGCAAGATCAAGGCGCTGTCGGGCGGCGGCAACGAACGCATCGTCGCCGACCGTGCGCTGCGCCGCGCCGTCGGCGGCGAATATGGCTACATCATCCACTTCACGCATGGCATCCACCCGGCGGCGCGTGCCACCGGCGCTTCGTTCATCGAGGACATGCGCGCCAAGGGCAACGATGCCATCGGCATGGGGCTGCCCTGGTGGGTGCCGGGCGGCGGCGAGAACCACCCCGATGGCGTACTCTACATGCAGACGATCGAAGTGGACGGGGCGCGCGTGGTCGAGGATGGCGAGATCGTCGGCCCGCCGGCGCTGGCCAGGCTGGCGGCGGCGCTGCAGCCGACCTATGCCTGAGGCCGCGGCATGAAACCGGCGCCGTTCGCGCTCGCCCAGCCCGACGATCTCGCCGGCGTGCTGGCGGCGCTTGCGCGGCATGGCGAGGCGGCGCGGGTGCTGGCGGGTGGCCAGAGCCTGGTGCCGCTGATGAACTTGCGCCTAGTGCGCCCGGCCATGCTCGTCTCGATCAACCGCTGCGCCGAGCTGGCGTTCACCGAGCGTCGGGGCGACCGGCTGGTGCTGGGCGCCTTGGTGCGCCAGGCCGAAGCCGAGACCCATCCGCTGGTCCGTGCGCATTGCCCGCTGCTGGCCGCGGCCTTGCCCTGGCTTGGCCCGCAGGCGACCCGCAACCGCGGCACGCTCTGCGGCTCGTTGGCGCATGCGGATCCGTTGGCGGAACTGCCGGCGGTGGCGCTGGCGCTGGAAGCGGACATGCTGCTGGCGAGCCAAGCCGGCGAACGCCGCCTGCCGGCCAGCGAATTCTTCCAGGATGCGCTCACCACCGTGCTGCGACCGGGCGAGATGGTGCGCGCGGTCGCTTTCCAGGCCCAGGCGGGGGATGAGCGCTCGGCGTTTCTTGAGATCGGCAACCGCGAGCACGGCTTCGCGGTGGCCGGCGTGGCGGTGCGCTGGCGCCTGGAGGCCGAGCGCTGCGCCTTTGCGCGCATTGCCATGCTGGGCGCCGGCCCGGTCGCGTGCCGGGTGCCGGCGGCCGAGGCCGCGATCGTCGGCCGTCCGCTCGATGCCGGCGCGATCGCCGAGGTGGTCGAGGCGGCGCGGGCCGCCGTGGCGCCGCCCACCGATGTGCATGCCGACGCCGACTATCGCCGCCATGCGCTGGGCGTGCTGCTGGCCAGGGCCTTGCGCCAGGGAGATGGGCAATGGGCGAGCGGATCGAGGTGACGCTGACCGTCAACCAGCGCAAGCGGCGCGCGCAGGTCGAACCGCGACTGCTGCTGGTCGATTACTTGCGCCACGAATTGGGCCTGAAGGGCACGCATGTCGGCTGCGAGCAGGGCGCGTGCGGCGCCTGCACCGTCCTGTTGGACGGCCGGACGGCGCGGAGCTGTCTGCATTTCGTCGCGGCGCTCGACGGCGCCCAGATCCGCACCGTCGAGGATGTCGCGCCCTCGCCCGAGCTTCTGCATCCGATCCAGCAGGCCTTCCATCGCCAGCACGCGCTGCAATGCGGCTATTGCACGCCGGGCTTCGTGATGACGACGCTGGAACTGCTGGCGGGCAACCCCGATCCCTCGCAGACCGCGATCCGTCGCGCGCTCACCAACAATCTCTGCCGCTGCACCGGCTATGCCAACATCGTCAAGGCGGTGACCGCGGCGGGCAAGGCCTTGCGCGAAGGATCGCAAGCATGAGCGCGCGACCTGCCCGTTATGTCGGCCAGGAGATCTTGCGGCGCGAGGACGACTATCTGCTGCGCGGCGAAGGCCGTTTCGTCGACGACCTGCCGGCGCCCATCGGCACGTTGCATCTGGCCTTCGTGCTGAGCCCGCATGCCCATGCCCGCATCCTTTCCCTCGATGCCGACGCGGCCCTGGCATTGGAAGGCGTGGTGGCGGTGCTGAGCGGAGCCGACATGGCCGCCCTGGTTAAGCCGATCGTCGCCGAGATCGAGTTCCCCGGCTATCGCCGGCACGGCCGCCAGGTGATCGCCAAGGACGAGGTGCGCTTCGTCGGCGAGGCAGTGGCGGTGGTGGCGGCGGAATGCCCCTATGTGGCGCAGGACGCGGCTGAACTGGTCGAGGTGGCCTACCAGCAATTGCCGGCGGTGGTGCGGCTGGAAGACGCCACCAGGCCCGGCCAGCCGCAAGTGCATGACGAGGTGCCGGGCAATCTCTACTTCGAAGGCCGCTTCGCCACGCCGGGCATCGATGCCGCCTTCGCCGGCGCCGCCCACGTCATCCGGGAACGCTTTCGTTCGGGCCGCGTGGGCGGCGTGCCGCTGGAGCCGCGCGGCTGTCTGGCCGTGCCCGAGCATGGCGATGGAATGGTGTTCCATTCCTCAACGCAAGTGCCGCACCTGTTGCGCACCGCGCTGGCGCAATATACCGGGCAACCGGAATCAAGCTTGCGCGTGCTGGTGCCGGAAGTGGGCGGCGGCTTCGGCACCAAGGCGCAGATCTATCCCGAGGAATTCGTCTGCGTCGCGCTGGCCCGGCGGTTCCGCCGTGCCGTCAAATGGATCCAGGACCGGCGCGAGGAACTGCTGACCGACATCCACGCGCGCGACCATCTCTACGAGGTCGAGGCGGCAGTCGACGACACGGGCCTGGTGCTGGGTCTGCGCGCAAGCGTGTGGACCAATGGCGGTGCCTACTCGACCCTTCCGTTCGGTTGCACGCTGGAGACGACCGGCGGCGCCCGCATGATCGTCGGCCCCTACGGCATCACGCAATATGCCTATGAGGCGCGCGCGGTGGCCACGCACACGACCCCGGCCGGTGCCTATCGCGGCGTGGCGCAACCCACCTGCTACATGGCGATCGAGGGCGTGATGGACCGCATCGCGCGACGGCTCGGGCTCGACCCGGCGGAAGTGCGCCTGCGCAACATGGTGCCGACCGCCAGCCTGCCGTGGACCAACGTGGTCGGCGTGCGCTACGACACCGGCAGCTTCGTTGAATCGCTGCGACAGGCGATGGCGATGATCGACTATGCCGGGTTCCGCGCGCGCCAACCGGCCGATCGCCTGGTCGATGGCAAGTATCGCGGCATCGGCATCTGCAGCTTCACGGAAGTGAGCGGCACCGGCGCGCCCGGCTGGCGCGCGCGCGGCCTGGTGCGGCTGCCCGGGTTCGACAGCGGCATCGTCAAGGTGGAACCGACCGGCAAGGTCACCGCCTTCGTCAGCCATGCCCATTCCGGGCAAGGCCACTACACCACCTTCGCGCAGGTGGTGGCCGACGCGCTGGGCTGCGAGCTGGCCGATGTCCGCATCGTCGAGGGCGACACCGCGGCGACGCCCTATGGCACCAACACTTTCGCCAGCCGCAGCGCGGTGACCGGGGGCGGCGCGTTCATCAGGGCCGCCGGCAAGGTGCGCGAGAAGTTGCGCCGGATCGGCGCGCACATGCTGGAGGCATCGGTCGAGGACGTGGTGGTGCAGGACGGCCGCGTGCATATCGCCGGCGTGCCGGGCCACGGCCTCAGCTTCCAGCAGGTGGCGGAGACCGCCTATGCGATGAACACAGCCACGCTGCCGGAGGGCGAGAGCTTCGGCCTGGAGGACAGCGACTTCTATGATCCCCCGCTCGTCACCATGGCGAACGCCGCGCATATCGCCCAGGTCGCGGTCGACGCCGAGGACGGCCGGGTGACGATCGAACGATACGTGGTGGTGCACGATTGCGGGCGCATCATCAATCCGATGATCGTCGACGGCCAGATCCAGGGCGGCGTCGCGCAGGGCATCGGCGAGGCGTTGATGGAGGAGATGGTCTATGACGACAGCGGGCAGATGCTGAATGCCAGCCTGCTGGAATATCTGCTGCCGACGGCGGCGGATGTGCCGAACTACGAGATCGCGCACATCGAATCGCCGTCGATCGACACGGTCGGCGGCTTCAAGGGGGTGGGCGAGGGCGGCGTGATCGGCGCGGTGCCGGCGGTGCTGAACGCGGTGGCCGATGCGCTCAGCCGCCTCGACATCAACATCAATACGAAGCCGCTGCGCCCCAGCCTGTTGGCGCGCCTGATCCGCGAGGCCCGCGCGCGGCCCGGCTGATGCGCCGCGCCGGCAGAACCTGGAGGGCTTCATGGCCAACGGCGAACGGGTGCTGGTGACGGGCGCCGGCGGCTTCATCGCCAAACACTGTGTCGGCGAGCTTCTGCGCCAGGGCTACCGTGTTCGCGGCACGCTGCGGCGACCGCAAGCGGGCGCCGAGGTCGCCGCCGCCGTCGGCGTCGCTGATCCCGGGCGGCTGGACTTCGTGATGGCGGATCTGACGGCGGATGCGGGCTGGGACGAGGCGATGCGGGACTGCGCCTATCTCATGCACGTGGCCTCGCCGTTTCCGCTGGGGGTGCCGCGCAGCCGCCAAGCCCTGCTGCCGGCGGCACGCGACGGCACACGGCGCGTGCTGGCGGCGGCGGCACGGGCCGGTGTCAGGCGCACGGTGCTGACGTCATCCATCGTGGCTATCTACGCCGTTGAGCGGCCGGCCGGCCATGTCTATGCCGAGCAAGACTGGTCGGATACCGACAGACCGACGCTTCCGCCCTATCCCCTGTCGAAGACGCTGGCCGAGCGGGCGGCATGGGAATTCGCTGGCGCCGACCGGTCGGGCATGCAACTGGCGGTAATCAACCCCGGTTTCGTGCTGGGCCCGGCGCTCGACCGCGACGTCGGCACCTCGGCCGAGGTGATCCGGCTGTTTCTCAGTAGCGGCTATCCGGCGGTGCCCAGGCTTGGCTATCCGGTGGTGGATGTGCGCGATCTGGCGATCGCCCATGTCGCCGCATTGCAGCAGGCGGAGGCCGCCGGCGAGCGCTTCATCTGCACCGCCGAAACCTTGTGGCTGATCGACTTCAGCCGCATCCTGATGACGGAGTTTCCGCGGTTGCGCCGCAAGCTGCCGAAATTCGAGCTGCCCGATTTCGCGGTGCGCCTGGCAGCGGTCTTCGACCGCCGGCTGCGCGCCACGCTCAGCGATCTCGGCCAGTCCCGGCGGGTATCCAGCGCCAAGGCCGAACGGCTGCTCGGCGTCCGCTTCCGCCCGGCCCGGGAAGCCGTTGTCGCCATGGCCCGCAGCCTGATCGAACTGGGCCTGGTCAAGCCGGCGTGAAACGGGGGCGGACATGCTGCCAGCCAAGGACCATCTGAGCATCTGCTTCGCCCATGTCGCCTACCAGTTGCGTCGGCGCTTCGAGGAGCGCCGGACCGGCATCGCCAGTTTCGAAGTGCGCGACTGGGCCGGCCTGGAGCGCCGCATCGGCGAAGCGGATGTGCTGGTGATTTCCGGCCTGTGGCGCGACGCTCTGCTGCCGTTGGCCGGCCGCTTGCGCTATGTGCAGTCGATCGGCGCCGGCACCGACCAGTTCCCAAGACAGGGGTTGGCCGATCGCGGCATCCGCCTGGCGAGCGCGCAGGGCGTCAACGCCAACGCGGTGGCCGAGCATGCAATGGCGCTGCTGCTGGCGCTGACCCGCCGGCTGCCGGAAGCACGCGACAATCAGGCCAGGCAGGTCTGGCGCGGCATGATCGGCGAACCGGCCGAGCGCGAGGCCGAACTGGCCGGCAAGACGCTGCTGATCGTGGGTCTGGGCCGTATCGGCGGCCGCTTGGCGAGGCTCGCGCGCGCCTTCGAGATGCGCGTGGTCGGCCTGCGCGCCGATCCGGCGAAGGGCGCGCAAGGCGCCGAGGCCGTACACGGTCTCGACGCGCTGCCCGGGCTGTTGGCGGAAGCGGATTGTCTGGCGCTCGCCTGCCCGCTCACCCCGGCCACCGAGAAGCTAATCGACGCGGCGGCGCTGGCCCGGCTCAAGCCGGGCGCTCTTGTCATCAACGTGGCGCGCGGCCGAGTGGTGGACGAGCCGGCGCTGATCGCCAGTCTGCGGTCCGGGCGCCTCGCCGGCGCCGCGCTGGACGTGACGGCCACCGAGCCGTTGCCCGCCGACTCCCCGCTCTGGCGAATGGCGAACGTGCTGATCACGCCGCACACGGCCGGCGAGACGCGGGCCTACGAGGACAACGTGCTCGACATCTTGCAGCAGAACCTGGCGCGCCTGTGGCGCGGCGAAACGGCGCTCCTGAACCAGGTCGTCTAGTGTGGCGGATTCGCGCTCATGCCTGCGTTGCGTCGGGCGCGTGCAACGGCTGCTCCGCCGATTGCTAGTGTTGCCAACGCACGAGGCGGTGAGCCACGGGCAAGCATGACGGTGGAGGTAGCGATGGCGCGACCGGACTGCGGGCAGCCAAGCCGGAAGTCACCCCTAGGTTCTGTGGACACTTATCTCAGCCATAGCACGGTGGCGGCGATGGTGACGACAGCGAGGTAGTTTTGCGCGGTTTTCGCGAAGCGCGTGGCGACGCGGCGGAACTGCTTGAGCTTGCTGAAGCAGC